>NZ_CP019799.1:2507500-2510000 GCF_002007605.1 Cellvibrio sp. PSBB023
GACGTTCTAAACCCAGCTCGCGTACCACTTTAAATGGCGAACAGCCATACCCTTGGGACCGGCTTCAGCCCCAGGATGTGATGAGCCGACATCGAGGTGCCAAACACCGCCGTCGATGTGAACTCTTGGGCGGTATCAGCCTGTTATCCCCGGAGTACCTTTTATCCGTTGAGCGATGGCCCTTCCATACAGAACCACCGGATCACTAAGACCTACTTTCGTACCTGCTCGACATGTCTGTCTCGCAGTCAAGCGTGCTTTTGCCTTTACACTAACCTCATGATTTCCGACCATGATTAGCACACCTTCGTGCTCCTCCGTTACTCTTTGGGAGGAGACCGCCCCAGTCAAACTACCCACCATACACTGTCCGTAACCCCGATAAGGGGCCGACGTTAGAACCTCAAACATACCAGGGTGGTATTTCAAGGACGGCTCCATCGAAACTAGCGTCTCGACTTCAAAGCCTCCCACCTATCCTACACAGATAGGTTCAAAGTTCAGTGCAAAGCTATAGTAAAGGTTCACGGGGTCTTTCCGTCTAGCCGCGGGAACACGGCATCTTAACCGCGATTTCAATTTCACTGAGTCTCGGGTGGAGACAGCGCCCCCATCATTACGCCATTCGTGCAGGTCGGAACTTACCCGACAAGGAATTTCGCTACCTTAGGACCGTTATAGTTACGGCCGCCGTTTACCGGGGCTTCGATCAAGAGCTTCGCTTGCGCTAACCCCATCAATTAACCTTCCGGCACCGGGCAGGCGTCACACCCTATACGTCCACTTACGTGTTTGCAGAGTGCTGTGTTTTTAATAAACAGTTGCAGGGGCCTGGTATCTTCGACTGCCAATAGCTTACGGGGCAAGCCCTTCACCATCAGCAGTGCACCTTCTCCCGAAGTTACGGTGCCATTTTGCCTAGTTCCTTCACCCGAGTTCTCTCAAGCGCCTTGGTATTCTCTACCTGATCACCTGTGTCGGTTTGGAGTACGGTCTCTTTTTACCTGAAGCTTAGAGGCTTTTCTTGGAAGCATGGCATCAAGCACTTCATGTTCCGAGGAACACTCGTCATCAGTTCTCAGCCTTAGCATCCCGGATTTACCTAAGACACCAGCCTACGACCTTAAACACGGACAACCAACGCCGTGCTGCTCTAGCCTTCTCCGTCCCCCCATCGCAGTAAAAAGAGGTACAGGAATATTAACCTGTTTCCCATCGACTACGCGTTTCCGCCTCGCCTTAGGGGCCGACTAACCCTGTCCCGATTAGCGTTGGACAGGAACCCTTGATCTTCCGGCGGGGGAGTTTTTCACTCCCCTTATCGTTACTCATGTCAGCATTCGCACTTCTGATACCTCCAGCATGCTTCTCAACACACCTTCGACGGCTTACAGAACGCTCCCCTACCCCACATACAAAGTATGCAGCCGCAGCTTCGGTTGCTAGTTTTAGCCCCGTTACATCTTCCGCGCAGGCCGACTCGACTAGTGAGCTATTACGCTTTCTTTAAAGGGTGGCTGCTTCTAAGCCAACCTCCTAGCTGTCTAAGCCTTCCCACATCGTTTCCCACTTAACTAACATTGGGGACCTTAGCTGGCGGTCTGGGTTGTTGCCCTCTTGACAACGGACGTTAGCACCCGCTGTCTGTCTGCCATGATTGCACTCCAGGGTATTCGTAGTTTGCATGGGTTTGGTAAGTCGGGATGACCCCCTAGCCCAAACAGTGCTCTACCCCCCTGGGTGAGACATGACGCGCTACCTAAATAGCTTTCGGGGAGAACCAGATATCTCCCGGCTTGATTAGCCTTTCACCCCTATCCACACGTCATCCCCAAATTTTTCAACATTTGTGGGTTCGGTCCTCCAGTTAGTGTTACCCAACCTTCAACCTGCACATGGATAGATCGCCGGGTTTCGGGTCTATTGCCAGCGACTAGACGCCCTATTAAGACTCGCTTTCGCTACGGCTCCCCTATAAGGTTAACCTTGCCACTGACAATAAGTCGCTGACCCATTATACAAAAGGTACGCAGTCACAGAACAAGTCTGCTCCTACTGCTTGTACGCACACGGTTTCAGGATCTATTTCACTCCCCTCACAGGGGTTCTTTTCGCCTTTCCCTCACGGTACTGGTTCACTATCGGTCAGTTGGGAGTATTTAGCCTTGGAGGATGGTCCCCCCATATTCAAACAGGATATCACGTGTCCCGTCCTACTCGTTTTCATGACTAAGGCATTTTCGTGTACGGGGCTATCACCCTGTATCGCGGCACTTTCCAGAGCCTTCCACTAATACCAAAGCCACTTAAGGGCTGGTCCCCTTTCGCTCGCCGCTACTGAGGGAATCTCGGTTGATTTCTTTTCCTCCGGGTACTTAGATGTTTCAGTTCCCCGGGTTCGCTTCGTACAGCTATGTATTCACTGTACGATACCTACTAAAAGTAGGTGGGTTCCCCCATTCAGAGATCTCGGGATCACAGCTTGTTTGCCAGCTCCCCC
>NZ_CP019799.1:2512500-2515000 GCF_002007605.1 Cellvibrio sp. PSBB023
ATATTTGCTTGACTTACCCTTTCAAAATCAAGGGCTTGTACTAATAGAAAAGCCCCGCCAGCGTAGCTGACGGGGCTTTGGATTTAAGAGCTTGACGATGACCTACTCTCACATGGGGAGACCCCACACTACCATCGGCGCTAAGTCGTTTCACTTCTGAGTTCGGAATGGGATCAGGTGGTTCCAACTTGCTATGGTCGTCAAGCAATTCTGCATGAGTTCGAAGGTCTTAAGACATCTAGTATGTCGGCCTTGATTGACTCAAATAGGGCGGTGGAACGTAAAGTGTTGCTGTGTGTATTGTTTGGATGCTTGCATATCGTACAAGTCCGGATAAATCGTAAACCGTCTAACAGTCGATTCTGTTATATGGTCAAGCCGCACGAGCAATTAGTATCAGTTAGCTCAACGCCTCGCAGCGCTTCCACACCTGACCTATCAACGTCGTAGTCTTCAACGGCTCTTTAGGGGGCTTAAAGCCCCAGGGAGATCTAGTCTTGAAGGAGGCTTCCCGCTTAGATGCTTTCAGCGGTTATCCCGTCCGAACATAGCTACCGGGCAGTGCCATTGGCATGACAACCCGAACACCAGAGGTTCGTTCATTCCGGTCCTCTCGTACTAGGAACAACTCTTCTCAAATCTCCAACGCCCACGGCAGATAGGGACCGAACTGTCTCACGACGTTCTAAACCCAGCTCGCGTACCACTTTAAATGGCGAACAGCCATACCCTTGGGACCGGCTTCAGCCCCAGGATGTGATGAGCCGACATCGAGGTGCCAAACACCGCCGTCGATGTGAACTCTTGGGCGGTATCAGCCTGTTATCCCCGGAGTACCTTTTATCCGTTGAGCGATGGCCCTTCCATACAGAACCACCGGATCACTAAGACCTACTTTCGTACCTGCTCGACATGTCTGTCTCGCAGTCAAGCGTGCTTTTGCCTTTACACTAACCTCATGATTTCCGACCATGATTAGCACACCTTCGTGCTCCTCCGTTACTCTTTGGGAGGAGACCGCCCCAGTCAAACTACCCACCATACACTGTCCGTAACCCCGATAAGGGGCCGACGTTAGAACCTCAAACATACCAGGGTGGTATTTCAAGGACGGCTCCATCGAAACTAGCGTCTCGACTTCAAAGCCTCCCACCTATCCTACACAGATAGGTTCAAAGTTCAGTGCAAAGCTATAGTAAAGGTTCACGGGGTCTTTCCGTCTAGCCGCGGGAACACGGCATCTTAACCGCGATTTCAATTTCACTGAGTCTCGGGTGGAGACAGCGCCCCCATCATTACGCCATTCGTGCAGGTCGGAACTTACCCGACAAGGAATTTCGCTACCTTAGGACCGTTATAGTTACGGCCGCCGTTTACCGGGGCTTCGATCAAGAGCTTCGCTTGCGCTAACCCCATCAATTAACCTTCCGGCACCGGGCAGGCGTCACACCCTATACGTCCACTTACGTGTTTGCAGAGTGCTGTGTTTTTAATAAACAGTTGCAGGGGCCTGGTATCTTCGACTGCCAATAGCTTACGGGGCAAGCCCTTCACCATCAGCAGTGCACCTTCTCCCGAAGTTACGGTGCCATTTTGCCTAGTTCCTTCACCCGAGTTCTCTCAAGCGCCTTGGTATTCTCTACCTGATCACCTGTGTCGGTTTGGAGTACGGTCTCTTTTTACCTGAAGCTTAGAGGCTTTTCTTGGAAGCATGGCATCAAGCACTTCATGTTCCGAGGAACACTCGTCATCAGTTCTCAGCCTTAGCATCCCGGATTTACCTAAGACACCAGCCTACGACCTTAAACACGGACAACCAACGCCGTGCTGCTCTAGCCTTCTCCGTCCCCCCATCGCAGTAAAAAGAGGTACAGGAATATTAACCTGTTTCCCATCGACTACGCGTTTCCGCCTCGCCTTAGGGGCCGACTAACCCTGTCCCGATTAGCGTTGGACAGGAACCCTTGATCTTCCGGCGGGGGAGTTTTTCACTCCCCTTATCGTTACTCATGTCAGCATTCGCACTTCTGATACCTCCAGCATGCTTCTCAACACACCTTCGACGGCTTACAGAACGCTCCCCTACCCCACATACAAAGTATGCAGCCGCAGCTTCGGTTGCTAGTTTTAGCCCCGTTACATCTTCCGCGCAGGCCGACTCGACTAGTGAGCTATTACGCTTTCTTTAAAGGGTGGCTGCTTCTAAGCCAACCTCCTAGCTGTCTAAGCCTTCCCACATCGTTTCCCACTTAACTAACATTGGGGACCTTAGCTGGCGGTCTGGGTTGTTGCCCTCTTGACAACGGACGTTAGCACCCGCTGTCTGTCTGCCATGATTGCACTCCAGGGTATTCGTAGTTTGCATGGGTTTGGTAAGTCGGGATGACCCCCTAGCCCAAACAGTGCTCTACCCCCCTGGGTGAGACATGACGCGCTACCTAAATAGCTTTCGGGGAGAACCAGATATCTCCCGGCTTGATTAGCCTTTCACCCCTATCCA
>NZ_CP019799.1:4020000-4137500 GCF_002007605.1 Cellvibrio sp. PSBB023
AAATTCCCAGTCGTGGTGCACTCGCCACCGTCACTATGGGCGGCACCTTGGCCGGGTGGCAAAAGGCGCGCGACATAGCCGCTGAATCCGCACCGCTATTACCCTTGACGCGCTTGCTGGCACCAGCGATAGCGCTGGCCAACAACGGCATTCGTGTTACCCACAGCCTCGAAGCGGCCAGCCGCAAAGTGCAGGCGGAGTTGGCCGGGCAAGCAGAATACCGGCGGGTATTTATGCCCACTGGTCGCCCCTTGGTGGAGGGAGAAACATTCACAAATCCCGATCTGGCCGTCACCTTGAACAGGCTTGCCACACAGGGGCTGGATTCTGCCTATCGCGGCGAACTCGCCGCGCACATCGCCCGTGAATTGGAGCAACTGGGTAGCCCGTTGCGTTTGGCCGACTTACAAAACTACACCGCGCAGGAAGTAAAACCGCTCGTCGTACAAACTCGCCTTGGCCAGTGTTTTAACTTGCCCGCACCCACCCAGGGCGTGGCGTCGCTACTGATTTTGGCCATTTACGACCGCCTGTTTAACCCCGAGTGGGATGAAGCCGCGCGGGTGCATGGTTTGATTGAGGCCACCAAACTCGCATTTTTAGTGCGCGATCGCGAAGTTGCCGACCCGCGTCGCCTGAGCGAGCGCTGGGCGGATCTGCTCAGCGACGGGCATATCGACCAGCTCGCTGCGGTGATCACCGAGCAGGCCTTGCCCTGGCCGCAAGTCGCCGAACCGGGCGATACCGTGTGGATGGGCTGTGTGGACGGCAGCGGCACCATGGTCAGTTTTATCCAAAGTATTTACTGGGAATTTGGTGCGGGCGTGGTTGTCCCCGGCACCGGGCTGGTGTGGAACAATCGCGGTGTGAGCTTCAGCCTGGACGCCACCCATCGCAATGCGCTGGCGCCCGGCTACAAACCTTTTCACACCCTCAACCCGGCGTTTGCACTGCTGAGCGATGGCCGTCGTATCAGCTACGGCACCATGGGCGGAGAAGGACAACCGCAAACTCAGGCAGCGTTGTTCAGTCGCTACCTTTATGATGGGCGCACACTCAGCGAGGCCATCAGTCGTGGCCGCTGGCTGTTGGGGCGCACCTGGGGCGACAACAATCACGATTTAAAAATGGAGCAAGATCTAGTGGATTTACTTGGTAGCAATTTACGCGCACGCGGGCACGCCCTTAAGGCGGTTCCGGCGCACAGCGAAATCATGGGCCATGCCGGTGCGGTGGTCAGTGGCGGTGACGGCAGTGCACTGGCTGCAAGCGACCCGCGCAGCGATGGTGCGGGTTTGGTCGATATCATGATGGAGTGCGGTCAATGAATGAATTTTTAAGCCAATGGCTGCCCACCATGATTGCCATGGTGATCACCGGTGCCTTTGCCGGCATCCTCGCCGGCCTGCTCGGTGTGGGCGGCGGCATTGTCATAGTGCCAGTGCTCTATTTTGTATTGCAGTCCTTTGGGGTTGGCCCTGCGACCGCCATGCTGGTCGCCACCGGCACCTCGCTGCTGGTTATTGTGCCCACCAGTATTTCCTCCATGCGCGCCCATCACAAACGCGGCAATGTGGATTGGGCGCTCATCAAACGCTGGTGGCCGTTTATGGTGGTGGGTGTCATTGCGGGCAGCACCTTTGCGCTGCACGCCAAAGGCGAAGTTACCAGCGCGATTTTTGGCGTGGTGGCGTTGTTAGTCGCCGCCAACATGTTGTTTCGCGCCAAGGCCGCGCCCATCGCCCAGCAATTGCCGGGTATGGCAGGGCAGGGCGCCATGGCCAGCGGTATAGGGTTTTTCTCGGTGATGATGGGGGTGGGTGGTGGCACCATTGGTGTACCGCTGCTCAACGCCTGTAACTACCCACCGCATCGCGCGGTAGGCACCGCTTCCTTCTTTGGCCTGTTAATTTCCGTGCCCGGTGCGTTGGCCATGCTGCTGGCGCAAACCCCGGCAGATGCCCCGCAAGGCATGATCGGCATGGTCAACCTGCCCGGGTTTTTATTGATTGTTCCGCTCACCGTATTACTCGCACCGGTTGGTGCCTGGATCGGCTCCAAGTTGGACGCGGTGATGTTGAAACGGGTATTCGCCGTTTTCCTGTGCATCAGCGGTGGGCGTATGTTGATGCAGGTATTGGGGTCGTAAAAAGAATATTCACGAGCGATTCGTGTTGATGTGTTTTGTTGTTAGCCGTTGTCAGGAGTTATGAAATGCCCGATCAGTACAGTGTTAGCCCATCGCTACTGCGACCTTTTTCACCGCCGCCCCGATTATTAATGGGGCCGGGGCCCATCACTGTTGATCCGCGTGTACTGCGCGCCATGTCCGCGCAACTTGTCGGCCAATATGATCCGGCCATGACGCAATGCATGAATGAAACCATGGCGCTGTATCGCGGCGTATTCAAAACGGCTAATCAGTGGACATTATTAATTGATGGCACCTCGCGCGCCGGTATCGAAGCGGTATTAATTTCACTGTTGGAACCGGGCGATAAAATTCTGGTGCCGGTGTTTGGTCGCTTTGGTCATTTGCTGTGTGAAATTGCCGAGCGCTGCGGCGCCGAGGTGCACAAAATCCACAAAGAGTGGGGCGAAGTATTTACGCCTGACGAAATCGAAACAGCGATTAAACATGTACAGCCCAAAATGCTCGCCATAGTGCAGGGCGATACCTCCACCACCATGTTGCAACCGCTGGATTATCTCGGCGAAATTTGTGCGCGCCACGGTGTTTTATTTTATTCCGATGGCACTGCCTCCATTGGCGGCAATCCATTTGAAACTGACAAATGGCAACTGGATGCTGTCTCGGTCGGGTTACAAAAATGTTTGTGCGGTCCTTCGGGCAGCGCGCCTATTACGCTCAGCGAAAAAGCCGTTGCTGCGATTCGCACGCGCCGCCATATCGAAGCTGGTATTCGTACCGAAAATCATGTCGAAGGCAGCGGTCGGCGTATCGCCTCCAATTATTTTGATTTAGGCATGATTATGGATTACTGGGGCGAAGAACGCCTTAACCACCACACTGAAGCCACCACCATGCTCTATGGCGCCCGTGAATGCGCGCGCATTTTGTTGGAAGAAGGTGTTGAAAACGCTATCGAACGCCACCGCATTCACGGCAAAGCCATGGCGCAGGGTTTGGCGGCGATGAATTTAAAATTGTTCGGCGATCAAGCCAACAAAATGCACAACGTGGTGGGTGTTTATATTCCCCAAGGCGTTGCCGGTGAAACGGTGCGCAGCAGTATGCTCAATGATTTTGGAATTGAAATTGGCACGTCATTTGGCCCATTGCACGGCAAAATCTGGCGCATTGGCACCATGGGTTACAACGCACGCAAAGATGCGGTGCTGCAAACCTTAACGGCACTTGAAGCGGTGTTGCGCCGCGCCGGGCATTCGCAAACCGCCAACGCGGGTGTGGATGCCGCCATGACCATTTATGCACAAGAAGGCTATTAACAGGCTGACCTGTTCAGGAGAACACCCATGATTCCCTCGGTAATCGCCCCGGATTTTTCCGGGCTACCTAAACTTGAAGAACTTGCGTCGCGTGAGTTTTTGGCTGGCTTGCCCAAGGCCGAATTGCACATGCATCTCGACGGCGCCTTATCGCCCGCCATGATGTTTTCCCTCGCCCAGCGCAATCAGGTGAAGTTACCCTACACCAGTGTGGAAGAAATTGAAGCGGCCTATCAATTCAAAAATCTGCAAAGCTTTTTGGATTTGTTATACCAAGGCGCCTCGGTTCTCAAACACGAACAGGATTTTTACGACCTGGCGCGGGATTATTTTGCCAAATGCAAAGCCGATAATATTCTGCATACCGAATTGTCCTTTGACCCGCAAACCCATACGGATCGTGGCATCCCCTTTGACACTGTGATCAGCGGCATTTTGCGCGCGATGGATGATGCCAAAACAGAATGGGGCATCAGCTCAAAACTGGTCATGGATTTTCTGCGGCATTTAAGTGCCGAGAGTGCGATGAAAACCCTGGAAGAATCATTGCCCTGGAAAGACAAGATTATCGCCGTTGGCTTGGACAGTTCCGAACTTGGTCATCCGCCCAGTAAATTCACCGAGGTTTTCGCCCGCGCCCGCGCCGAAGGTTATCGCGTAGTCGCCCACGCCGGTGAAGAAGGCCCGCCTGCGTATATTTGGGAGGCGATTGATCTATTAAAAGTCGAGCGCATTGATCACGGCGTACGCGCCGACGAAGATCCACAACTGCTGGATTATTTGCAAAAAACACAAATCCCGCTCACGGTATGCCCGCTCTCCAATGTGCGTTTGTGTGTGTTCGACAAAATGGCTGAGCACAATTTATTTACCTTAATGGATGCCGGCTTGCGGGTCATGATCAACTCCGATGATCCCACCTACTTTGGTGGCTACCTCAACGACAATTATTTTGCCCTCGCCGATGCCTTTCCCTTAACGCGCAAACAGGCGCTATTGCTTGCACACAATAGTTTCACTTCCAGTTTTATTAACGATGTTGAAAAACAGGACTTTATCGATCAGCTGAAAAACTATGCTAATAGTTTTCATTAAGAAAAAAGAAATACAACTTTAAGCAAGGGTGGTGTTATGTGCTCGGAGACCGCCGGAGCCAAGGATGGCGACGACGAGCCCCCAGGGAAGGGTTTACGGCGAGTCTCCGGGTGCATAACACCAGTCGCAGCGCCACAATCCCGATTGAGAAAAGCATCTTGAACGAAATCAGCACCGAAGCACTAGCAGAAAAAGTCATGCACTGGTGCGATCAACTCGCCGCCATCAGCTCGCACCCGGAAAATATCAGCCGATTTTATTTAACGCCAGAGCACAAACGGTGCAACGAATTGGTTGCACAATGGATGCAAGACGCAGGCATGGAGACCTGGGTTGATGCGGCGGGAAATCTTTGTGGTCGTTACGATGGAAAAAATCCTTGCGCAAAAACCTTAATACTTGCTTCGCATTTGGATTCAATTCCCAACGCTGGCGCCTATGACGGGATTCTCGGTGTACTGGTTGCAATCGCTGTCGTGGAGCAGTTCTACCAAAACGATATTACACTGCCCTATGCCATCGATATTATTGGCTTTGGTGATGAAGAAGGCACACGTTTCGGCAGCACCTTATTAGGCAGCCGCGCCGTCGCAGGCACCTGGAATCCCGAGTGGTGGGAGTTAAAAGATCGCAACGGAATCAGTTTAAAACAAGCCTTTATCGATTTTGGTTTGGACCCCGACAATATTCACAGCGCTGCACGCAACCCCGACGACTTACTCGCCTACCTTGAAGTCCATATTGAGCAGGGGCCGGTCTTGGAAAATGAAAACCTGGCGCTCGGTATTGTCACTGCCATCGCCGGTGCGCGTCGTTTTTCGATTGACATAGAAGGCTACGCCGGACACGCCGGGACAGTGCCTATGCCCATGCGCAAAGATGCACTGGTCGGCGCTGCACTGGGTGTTGTGCTGGTAGAAAATATCGCCAACGAATTCGATGTTGTTGCTACTGTCGGAAAAATTGAATGCGGCCCCGGCGCCGTCAATGTCATTCCCGGTCACGCCACATTTACCATTGATATTCGTTCCGGTGATGATCAGCTGCGTGATCAAGCCTTTGCAAAAATCCAGCATGAACTGGATATGATTTGCCTGAATAGAAACCTTGTGGCGCGCTGGACCGAAATTCACAACGCACCAGCAGTAGTCTGCGCGGATTGGATACAAGCATTACAAGCGTCAGTATTGCGCGATATGAATTTACATCCTTACACATTAATGAGCGGCGCCGGTCACGATGCCATGGCCATGGCCGATATTTGTGATGTGGCCATGTACTTTGTGCGCTGCAAAGGGGGGGTGAGTCACCACCCGGATGAATCAGTCACTGTGGATGATGTTGCTCTGGCGATTGATGCGCTCAGCAATACATTACAAAAACTGGCGCAATAATATTTTCTCGCCATAACAATGATTGAATAAAACGATGGGCTAACCGCTATAGGTAAACGCAATGGATAAACACTTTATTACCGCCAATGAACTCTTGTTGGATTCATTCAAATTGGGCGAGCAAATCTACCAGCGCGGTTTTCGTCCGCATTTTATTGTGGGTGTGTGGCGCGGCGGCTCACCCGTGGGCATTGCGGTACAAGAATATTTGGAGTGTGTTGGTGTGCCGACCGATCACATCGCCATTCGCACCTCGTCCTATTACGGCATCGACAAACAAAGCAAAGACATTCGTGTACACGGGTTGGATTACATCGTCAAAAATGTGGATGCGGATCAGGAATTATTAATTGTGGATGATGTGTTCGACTCGGGGCGTTCTATTCAAGCCATCATCAGCGAAATAAAACGCAAGTCCCGTCGCAATACCCCAAATACCATCAAAATTGCCTGCCCCTGGTATAAGCCCTCGCGCAACGTCACCGATTTAAAACCGGATTTTTACGTCCACGCCACCGACCGCTGGCTAGTGTTCCCTCACGAACTTTGCGGATTAACCCCGCAGGAAATTTTGCAAGGCAAAGGCAGCGAAATTGCCGATACCATTGCACGGGCAACGGATACCAAACAGTTTAAGGACGTTTAATTGGCGAGCGTTTTTTCATTATCCTGAGCCACAATACAATTACGCCCGTTTTGTTTTGCCTGATAAAGGCGGCGATCCACGGTGTTAATAAAATCCAGCAGGTTTTCACTTTGCCCCGGTGTAATCGTACCTACTCCGAGGCTGATGCTCAGCAGTTGGCTGATAGGGGATTTTTCGTGTGCGATTTGTAATTTGAAAATCGCTTTGCGGCAGCGCTCGGCGACGGCAGCGGCAGCTTCCTCATTGCTCTCGGGCAATATCAGGACAAATTCTTCACCGCCAAAGCGCGCGACAAAATCCCTGGCGCGCGTGGCAGATTCACTCAGTGCCTGGCTTACGCGTTTCAAGCAGTCATCGCCTTGTAAATGGCCATAGTGATCGTTGTATTGTTTGAAATAGTCGATATCGACCATGATCAGCGACAAGGGGTGGCGATGGCGTTTGGCATTGAGCCATTCCACGTCCATCACTGAATCAAACATGCGCCGGTTGGCAACGCCGGTCAGGCCGTCTTTGAAGGATAATTTTTCCAGTTCTTTTTGCAGGTCAATCAGTTTTTGTTCGGTTTGTTTGCGCTCGCTGATATCAAACATAAAACCAATCAGCGATTCCACTTCGCCCGCCGGGTTGCGCACCACATGCACCACATCGCGAATCCACACGAAGCGGCCATCTTTGGTGAGCGCGCGGTAGTCAGCTTCGTGATCCACTCCGGCTTGGGATTGGCTTACGCAAAAGTTGACCACGCGCTCCCGGTCTTCTTCGTGCATACGCGCTGCCCAGTCCTGTACGCCGACCCAACTGCTCGGTTCCCAACCCAATAGCTGTTCTATTTGCGGGCCAATATAGGAGAAGGTCAGAGTATTCCAATCAATTTTCCAGGGGATGGCCTTGGTGGATTCCAGCAGGGTTTTGTAAACACTCGGGTCGTCGTCCAAGCGGCGGTTCATGGCGTATTTCTCGTGGCGGCTAAATCAACCAATATACGCCTGAAGGAACCTCGCCGCTAATAGAAATCAGCAATGTCACGGCTTTCCTTGCCGGTTATTGGTTCAGCGTGTCGCGGAAGGTTTTGAAAATCCGTGCCGGTTCAGTGGTGCGGCAGACGGTGATGGACGGATAGGTTTTATCCTTTACCAGAGTGCCCGCCGTTTTTGCCTCCAGGTGATTGCGTTTTTTTCCGTCCCAGCGTGTATCCGGCATGCTGTTGTCGGTGGTTTGTTGCCAGGGGGTACTAGTGGTTTGATAGTCCACGCGCAGCGATTGCCTGTCGCCGTGGCACAGCGCTGGCTCCATAGCAATCATGACGGCAAGGGTGTCCCAAAAATAATACTCATTGCTGGCAATAAACCAGTCATTTTTATCCAGCACGGCATCCCAAAATGCGGCTGAGTCTGTTGCAACGGCTTGTTTGAAATCGGCTGCGACCTGAGTGGTTACACGCACGGAATTGGTTACATCCAGGCCGACTAATACCATCGGCAGACCGGCGGCGAACACTTTATCGGCGGCGAGTGGGTCGACAAAAATATTCCATTCCGCCGTGGTGTTGGGGTGACCTTTGGTAAACAGCGGCACAATAATATTGCCCGGTGCATCTACCGTTCCGCCCATAATTACCAGTTGATCAATCTTGCTTTTGTCATTGGGATAACGCTCCAACCATTGGGCGATATTGGTCAGCGGGCCGGTGGCGATCAGCGTGACAGGCTCTTTTGCTGAGGCCAGCGCCGTGTGGATTATGTCGGCGGCGTGTTGGTCGCTGGCGACGCGCGCGCTGGGTTTCAGGGGCACGCCGGAGAGGGTGTCGGAATCTTTGCGCCAGGCTTCAGGAAACACAAAATAACCATCGAGTGGATAGTCGTCGCCACAGGCAACGGGAATGTGTTTATTCAACTTGCCGGATAAATCGATCAGCGCATTGGTGTTATCCAGGCCGGGTTTGCAGTGCGATTCGCCGCTTGCAGAAATGGTCACGGCAATTACATCCGCCTTGGGGTGATGCAATAAATACAGCAGGGCTGCCCAGTCATCAATCGCCATATCGTTATCAAAAATAAGGGGCTTGGCATAGCTGCCCCAACTGGCACTGACAAAAAGCATGGCGAGCAAAAAATGTTTCATCATCATAATCATCGCGAATAAAAAAACGGCACTCGTCAGGCGAGTGCCGTGTACGTGAGGTTATTTCACTGAGGGTGTGGTGTGTTGATAGTTGTCCCAACCGCGCAGCAGTTCTTGCACTACGCGATTGCCCAAACCATAGGCGGCTTCAATCGCGGGCAAACCTTTATCCGGGTAGGGCGCGGTGGTGCTCCAGGCAGCGGTTTTACCCGGTGGCGGGAAGCTGAAATTACTCACGGTGCGCAATACCAATACGCGCTCGGTATCCACCAATTTTGCTTTCGCCAAACGATGCAGCGCAGTGAGGCTGCCGTTATCTTCCATATTGGTGGTCATAAAATTGCTGTCTTTGCCGGCATGCAAATGCATCCAGTCATTGGCCCAAGTATTTAATAATTCGCCGTGCCAGTAAGTGCTGGAGCCGATAGTGTCGCCAATGGTGACAAAGGGTGCGCGCAGCGCGTTGGGAAAGCCTTGGTATTGTTCGCGAAATTGTTTCATCGCGGGTGTGTCGGCAACCGGGTGATCTTTGGTGAGTTGGTAAGCCCAATCAACCAGTGTCGGATTCAAGTGGTACACAATGGTATCCACAGTCCAACCGGTGGATTCCTGATTGGGTTCTTTAGCGCCCAGCGGGATCAATCCGTATTTCCAATCTTTGGGAATTTCGCGGCCATCGATTTCATACAATAAATCGCCATCCACCACGTGTTTTGCCCATACGCCGGTGCCCAGTGATACGTCTAATGGGTCGCCACCACCAATGCCGGCAATGACCCAATAGGCTTTGGATAAATCAAAGCGCGGGTCGGTGCCCAGCGCCATAATCGATGCGGTAGCGTTGGTAACGCCCCCTCCGGTGCATATCGCCAGTATGCCTGCCTCATTCATGTGCAAATCATAGGCGCCGAGTGGAAAGGGAAATTGTTTGTTCAGCTTCTGGCGTTCAATCCAGAGTTGATATTCACCCGCTTCATCCCCGGTGACATCGCCATTTTCAAACATGCTCACTACAACCACTTTCACTGGAATCGCTGCATTTTTTGCGGGTGTAGCCGCATTAGCGCCGGTTGCGAACAGCATAGTGGCGATGATGAGCAATGCTCGCCCCGGAAAATTAAATAACCACTTTTGTAAAACCAACATACATAACCTCGATAAAAAGCCATCAAAAAAATAACTGCAAGGCTTCGGTACATACCGCAGCCTGCAGATGTTGGTAATAATGCAAATTGCTGACCAATCGGACAGATAAAAAGAAAAGAATTGTTAGTGGGTTAAATGGAACCTATTTGTAACCACCACGTAAATAGCGGTGAAATGCCAGGTTCACCCAAATCGCCTCAGGTGTTACCGACCATGCCGGGTTGAGTTGTTGAATCGCCTTTACCAGCGCGGGCGCCTGTGCCGGGAGTGCTAACAGCAGTGCCGTTTCCTTGCCATTGCTTACAGCAATTTGCGTCGCGCTGGCAAAACCTTCTGCGGCCGTGTGGCTGCGATAAAAGGGTTGCCACCAGGCGCCGCGAATTAAACCGGTTTGATTCGCACTTTCTTTTTTGGCGTAGCGATCAATCGCGGCAACAAAACGGGTTTTGTCGGCTGCAGAGGGAAATTCAAAATGCAAATCGTATTCGCTGGCTTCAACCAGTCGACGCTGATTACCCAACTCAATCAGTGATTGGCTCAGTGTGCCCCAGTCATCGCGGTATAAAAATGCCGATGTTTTGCGCGAAAGCCCAACGCGCGCCTGCAAACCTTCACTGGCCAAGAGTGCCAGTAATTGCTGCGCATGTTGTATATCGCTGTGCCCATAAATCAAGTGGCGTTCAGTGGCAAATAAGGGCCAGGGCGTGGTGACCAGGTTATAACCGGTAGCAATTCCCTGCGCGATTAGCTGGCGCAATTCCAGTGCAAAGGATGAGGGTGCTACGGCACTGCTGTTGTACCACTGGGTCGCAATACGTTGATACAGCGATGCTTCATTCAGCTGCCCCAAATACGCCGAATCGTGGCGTGAGTAGTGGACGATAAAATCGCGCAGCGCTTGCTCACCATCATTAAGCGGTGCACCAATCAATTCCAACACTGCGGCTGCTTGTAATTCCGGCAGTGACAGTTGTTCTTCATTTGCCAGCGAGCTGATTGCCAAGGCTTTGGTGCGACTAAAGGTTGTTGCCAGTTCGCTGTAGCCCAACTGCGTTACTGCCTGTTGGTAGAGCTTGCTACTTGTCGCTTTATCGACAGGTGCTTTTGCATAACTGCCCATTGCCCATAACGCGGCACTCATCAACAGGCAGCGAGTGAGAAGTTTGTGGTATTGGTGTAAAAACATAAAAATCCTGCGTTATCAAATGGTCATAAAAAAGCCCGCAAAAGCGGGCAAACTACTACAGAGGAGAACAACATGAAAAAGGTAAAACAACAGGGTTCAGTTACAAAAATTTCAGCAAGTGCAATGAAAATTTTGCCGCTTCGCGCGCGGCAATCGGGCCGAGACGAAGGTAATCATCATTGGGCGCCTCTTGGGCAACATTGCTACCGGAACGCACAATCAAATAAGGGACTCCCAGGGTTTGGCAGACATGACCCAGTGGTGCAGATTCCATTTCCATAATGTCAGTTTTAAATCTGTTGCGCAGTGAATCAATACGCGCCTGGGTAACACCAAATAAATCAGATGATGCCACAACACCGTAGCGCACCTTGTTTTTGTAAGTGCTGCCATTGGCGGTAACGGTTTGCGCTTCATAGCTATCCATCGCCTGCTGTGCAATAGCCAAAAGAGATGGCGTTGGTTTAAATTCATTTTCAACTTCTTTGCCATCATCCGGACTATTCATGGGGCGATAGACCATGTCATTTTTAGTAAGGCTGCCGTAATCATGCTCATAAGTGTGGGTAGCAACAATCACATCGCCAGTACGCAATTGTTGGTTAATGCGTGCCCCCGTACCTGTCATCAATACCAAACGCGGTTTGAATTCTTTAATAAACAAAGTGGTGGTCATGCCGGTATAGGTTTTGCCAATACCAGTGATGGCAATTACCACCGGTTTACCATGCAATTTCCCTTGCCAATAAGGAATTCCCCACAGGGATTTTTTCTCTGGATTTTCCAGCGCATTGGTGAGCACAGGAATTTCCTGGGGAACCGCGCCCAGAATAACAATGGTATCTGTTGCCTCATAATAAGCAGGTTTTTCTTGTGCAAAACTATTGCTGGTTATGGCGCAGCAGAGGGCGATAAAACCCAGCGCGCGAACAAAAATGGTCATCATATTTCTCTCAATAAATTAATGTGTTAAGGCGGAAGCCAAATAATGGTTTAACCGGGTGAGGTAAGTATTTTTCTCTTGTTCTGGCAGCCATGCCACGCGAAAGGCATTGCCAACCAGCGTGGCAATTTCCTCATTACTGAAGTTGCCTTCACGCTGTAACTCAACCAAATTTTCATTCAGGTAAGCGCGAAAATAGGCTGGATCATCAGAGTTAATGGTGGCGAGCATGCCTTTGTCGAGCATGCGACGAATCTCGGCAGAGGTCAGCGACTGCACGACAAAACGGTTGGATACAGGGCACACTGTCAACCCCAGGCCGCGGGCTTTTATCGCGTCGCAGAGCGCATCGCTTTCCAGCGAATTAACACCGTGATCAATACGATCAACTTCTATGTCATCCAGACACTGGCCGATATGCAGTAAGGTGTTCTGTTGATTCACATCGCAGTGCATGGTGAGTTTTAAGCCCATCTCCCGCGCTTTTTTAAACACCGCTGCAAACTTGACTGGCGGGTTATTTTTTTCATCGGAATCCAGGCCAACACCCACCAACCATGCGCGATAGGGTTCTGCCATCAACAAGTGTTCCATGGCCGACTCCGCGCTCATATCGCGCAGGAAACACATAATCAATTGGCTTTTAACGCCGAGCTTTGATTCGGCATCTTCCTGGGCGGCGCGAATCCCGCGAATCACTACACCAAAATCGACCCCTCGACTGGTGTGCGCTTGCGGGTCAAAAAATAATTCTGCATAAACGGTATTTTGGCTATAAGCCTTGCTCAGGTAATTCCAGGTGAGCTGATAAAAATCAGCCTCATCCTGCAGGACTTTCATCGCCCCATAATAAATCGTTAAAAAAGAGGGCAGGTCATAAAAGTCATAGGCAGCGACCAATTCCTCTGGTGTCGCATAGCCCAGTTCAACATTATTTTTGCGCGCCAGAGCAAAGCTCAACTCTGGCTCAAGGGTTCCCTCAAGGTGCACATGTAACTCGGCTTTAGGCATATTTTCGATAAAGGTTTGCATCGGCGACTCCACTGCATAAACTGCAATCAATCAAGGTTGTCTGTATATCTCTCATCGCTACAGCAAGTTCTGTTCCTGATTTACACCAACCCTTTAATTTACTGACCAAAAGGACAGGAAATTAAAAATCCTGACCAAATGGTGCTGCAACTGTGCACCACTTTGTCTCTTGCAATGAGCCTGCTGCGCAAATAGTGTTCATTTTTGTCGGCACTTGCTCTGCGTGGCTCACTGCAAAAAATGCAGCCCACTGTGTTTTGCCGGGGGTATGCAATGCCTCGCGCAAGGAGCAAAAAGCAGAGGGGATGGCGATGGTGGCGAATAGCAAAAACTGCCCGAATTACAGGCTTGATTGAAAAATAATCACCCAGATTGAAAGGCAATTATTTTTAATAATGGCTATTGACTCAGTCCGCCCGAGCGGGTTTAATGTGCGCCTCTTGCAGCACAGCGCAAGCGACACGCCCAGATAGCTCAGTCGGTAGAGCAGTGGATTGAAAATCCTCGTGTCCCTGGTTCGATTCCGGGTCTGGGCACCATATTTAAAACCCGAAGTTCGCAAGAGCTTCGGGTTTTTTATTATGCTTTTCTTTTTCTGTCGTTTGCGCACCAACTTCCGGGTGTAATCTCATGACCAACAACGATATTTTGCGTCGCTTGCGTTTTATTTTTGATTTCAGCGATTCCCAGATGATGGCGTTATTTGCCTCTGGCGGCTTTAATGCGTCGCGCGAGTTGGTGAGCAATTGGTTGAAGACAGATGACAAGCCGGATTTTAAAGCCTTGCGCGATGTGCATTTGGCGATTTTCTTAAACGGTTTGATCAATAAAAAGCGCGGTAAGCGCGAGGGGGAACAGCCGGAACTGGAGAAAAAGCTCAATAACAATATTATCTTTCGCAAATTAAAAATTGCGCTGGATTATAAAGATGAGCAGATATTGGAAACCATGGTCCTGGCGGGTTTTCCGCTGAGTAAACATGAGTTGAGCGCATTTTTCCGCAAGCCTGGCCATCAGAATTATCGCGAGTGTCAATCGCAGGTCTTGCGTAACTTTTTAAAAGGGTTGCAAGTTAAATTGCGTGGTGCGGCGGTTGATGTGAGCGAAACCGGCGCGTGATAGTGCTGTTGTAATGGAATCCGCCCGGACGGCGGTAGTAACAGGAGGATGTTGTGTTGAATGTCGACTCTACCGGGTCAGTGATTGATCGCCCTGAGCCTGCACCGGCGCAAGTGCGGGCACCCGCCTTGGATGTGTTGCGCGGTGTGGCGGTGCTGGGCATTTTGCTGGTCAATATTTATTCCTTTGCCTTGCCGGAAGTGATGCGTCTTGAGCCTGCATTGTTGCCGCACTACAGTGCCGTTGAGCAGTTTTGTTGGTATCTCATTTATTGTTTTGTCGATTCAAAATTCATTGCCCTGTTGAGCCTGGCCTTTGGAGCCAGTCTGTGGTTATTTGCGGCAGATAAACAATCACTCCCCGAGTCCGAACTCAATCATTTGCAGTGGCGTCGCAGCATGTCGTTATTGCTGTTCGGTGCCGCCCATGCCTATTTGTTGTGGGATGGTGATGTGCTGGTGACCTATGCGCTGTTCAGTTTTGTAGTGTGGCGTTGGCGGCAGAGGAGTGATCGCCAATTAATACTGGCGGCGATCATTGCGTTTGCGCTTCAGGTCCTACTCTATGGCGGGATGTTTTGGTTGCCGGCCGAGGTTTGGCAAGAGCTGAGCTATCTGTTTGATGAGGCGGCCTTGGCGGAGGAGGTTGCGCATTACCAGCAAGGCTGGTGGGAGCAGGCGCCGCGCCGGTTTTCCGATGCGCTAGGCATGCAGCTGATTAGCCTGTTTGGCGGTTGGTTTTCCTGCTCGATGATGTTGCTCGGGGTGGTGCTGGTGCGACGCGGTTATTTTTCAGCGCAACCACCCGAAGAGGCGACACCCGTGTTGATCTTAGCCCTGTTGGTCGGCGCCTTCCTGATGTTGGCGGCGCTGCTGAGCAATCGTGTTCAGGGCTTTTCATCCCAGTATGCGCTGACCCTGGGGATGCAACTGCATATGTTTGCCAGTGGTGTGTTGTCCATTGCTTATGGGTTGCTGATTGCGCGCTGGGCGCGTTCGACGGTAGCTGTAGCGGGGCGTGTGGTGTTGGCGGCAGTCGGGCGAATGGCCTTGAGCATTTACATCATGCAGACCCTGATTTTTACCGGCATTTTCTACGGATATGGCCTTGGTTGGTACGGCCAATTAGCGCTGTCGTCGCTGTTGCTGTTAGTTGCATTTGTCTGGGTGTTCCTGTGTGCTTTTGCGGTGCTGTGGCTGCGCTATTTTTACGTTGGGCCGCTGGAGTGGTTGTGGCGCTGCTTCGTGTATCAGCGGGTGCAACCATTTCGACGCGCCTGCTAGCTTTGGTTCTAAGGCGAGGGTTCTCTCATGAAAATCCTGTCCTAGCGCGTTGCTTTGCTGGATTACACTTTAAAGGTGTCCGAGAACTCCTCCGGTGAATGGCTCATGCGCACATTTATTCGACATCCCACATCAATTCCTATTCAGGTCTGCGCCGGGGGCGATGAAAGCGCTCGCGTGCGGGTGCGCAACCTCAGCGCTGGCGGTTTGTGTTTTATTACCGACAAGCCGGTCAAGGTGGGGACACGGGTGGAATTTGATATTCCCATTACCAGTCCCGATTACCACGGCAGTGGTGTTATTGTGTGGCGGCGCGAGCAGGGACCGGATAGTTATGAGGTGGGCGTTCGTTTCACCAGTGATGATGAGTTTTTCCGCACGCGCATGGTGGAGCAGGTCTGCCAGATTGAGGATTATCGCCAGCGCTTAGCCCTTAAGGGGCGCAACCTGACCAGTGAGGAAGCGGCGTTGGAGTGGATTGCGCGCTATTCGGCGCAGTTTGACCAGCCGGGCATTCACTGATCATTTCACCGTAAGCAGAACCCCATAAAAAAACCGGCGCTGGCCGGTTTTTTTATGGGCATTTGTGGCTGCCGTATCAATCGTGTTTGTGATGGAACGGGGCAAACCAACAAATGAGGAATGATGGAATTGTCGCTGCCATCACAAAGATAAAATAACCTACATAGCCCATCGCCTGTTGCAGCACGCCGCTGACCATGCCCGTGAGCATCATACACAGCCCCATAAGCGCGGTACCAAAGGCGTAGTGAGTGGTGGCGTATTTGCCCGGTGCCAATTGCTGCATCAGGTAAATCATGAAGCCCACAGAGCCAATACCAAAAAAGAATTGCTCGATAACAACGCCCGCGCTAATCAGCAAGTGGCTTTCAGGCTGGTAAAACGCCATCAGCAAAAAGGTGATGTTGGGAATATTGACGCAGAAGCAGAGTGGGAAAAGGGCTTTTTGCAGACCTTTTTTGGCGACATAGGCGCCGCCAATCAGCGAGCCAATCAGCAGTGCAATCAGGCCAAATGTGCCGTAGATAATGCCGAATTCCTGATTGGTTAAGGCGAGCCCGCCATTTTCGACAGAGTCCTTCATAAACAGCATGCTGGGTGCATTCAAAAAGCCGAAGCTGATGCGGAACAGCAGGGCAAAGCCAATCATCAGCCAAATGCCTTGTTTCTGGAAAAAGGTAACAAAGGCATCGATCAGGGTTTTGATGGCTTCGGCCGGGGTTTTGGGGGTGTTTTCAGCGCGCGCACCATCGGGCATGACGCGCCAGTGCCAAGCGGCCATCAACAGCATGAGTACGCCGAGCAAGCCGAAGACGATCTGCCAGGATTTGATCCATTCCGGGCCGGATACATGAGGGTCAAGGCCAAAATAATGTTCGTGCAGGACGCCGCTGAGCACGACCATCACGCTCATCATCGCCAGCTTGCCCAGGTTCCAGCTCAGGCTTTGCCAGCCGCAGTAAAGTGCTTGTGACTTGGAATCCAGCGCCGTGACATAAACCCCGTCGGTGGTGATGTCTTGTGAGGAGCCAATAAATGAAAGTACCCAGAAAAACAGCAGCATCAGGGTGATGTAATTGGGCAGGTTCATCACCAGTGCGACACCGATAAAGCCTACCCCCAGCAATACCTGGCAGAGCAGTACAAAAAACTTTTTGGTTTTGTACATTTCCAGAAAGGCGGCAAAAAAGGGTTTGATGGTATAGGCAAGACCCAGGGCGCTGGCATAGGCCGCGGCGCTGGCGTTATCCATGCCGAGGTTGCTGAACATTACTACCGCCGCGGCGGTGAGCATGTTGTAGGTCAGTGCCATCGTAAAATAGCCGGAGGGCACCCAGAGTAAGGGGTGTTTGGTCGCAGGGGCAGAACTCATAGGAAAATTCCTGATGTTTTTGCTGTTATTGTCTGTGATAACAACCGCCTTTTGCTGTGTAAGGCTTATTGGGTGTTACTCACTGCCTCTGGTTTTATTGTTAGCGGCTTAATCCTTGCCGTGTGCAGTCTTTCATCGCGCTCTTGGAACAGAGGCCACGCGGGGTGACCTCTGTGATCTCTCTCACCTGATCAAGCGGTTGATGCTGCTAGGTGTTACATTTTTAAGACGATTTTTTTAGGCTGATCGATGGATCAGTCAGGCTTATTTGCCTGCTTTGTAAGTCTCGGCAGCTTTCAGGATTTCAGCGCGTGCTTCTTCCAGGTCGCCCCAGCCCGCTACTTTTACCCACTTGCCTTTTTCGAGGTCTTTGTAGTGTTCAAAGAAGTGCTCGATTTGCTTCAGGGTGATTTCCGGCAAGTCTTGCAGGGTTTTCACATTGCTGTAAATAGTGGTGAGCTTATCGTGCGGTACGGCGACGATTTTGGCATCTTCACCGGCTTCGTCGGTCATTTTCAGCACGCCCAGCGGGCGGCAGCGAATTACTGAACCGGCTTGCACTGGCTGTGGGAATACTACGAGTACGTCGGCCGCATCGCCATCGCCACACAAGGTGTTAGGGATGTAGCCGTAGTTGCAAGGGTAGTACATGGCGGTGCTGACCAAGCGATCAACAAACAGCGCATTGCTGTCTTTGTCGATCTCGTACTTGATACCGGAATTCATAGGGATTTCGATAACTACGTTAAAGTCATCGGGCAGGCTTTTGCCCGCAGGGACAAGTTCAAAACTCATGGTGCGTTCCTGACGTCGATTGATAAAAAACTCACGGGTGAATAAAGCATTCGTTGTCTTGATAGGCGGCGGATTCTACCACAACACAAAGATGACGATAGCGATTGCAACAGCGGCCGCTGCCATCAGTACCATCCAGGCCTGCCGTCTCCCCGTGTGATCGACCGGCTCGATGCGGTTGCCGGGTGATGTGGGGCGGGTTTTCCAGCGTTTGGGTTCACTGCTGGGCAGTTTGCGCTCGACGGGTTTCAGGGCGTCGATGGGTTTGCGCAAGCGGGTTTTGGTCTCTTCCAGATCTGGCGCCACAATGCGAAAGGTATAGACATCCAGACGCAAGCGATCGCCATTGTTGGCGGTGGCATTGTCGATTCGCAGTTCATTAAGGAAAGTGCCGTTGGCCGAGCCAAGGTCTTTGATACGCAGGTGGTTGCCTTCGATGCTGATTTCGGTGTGACGGCGTGAGAGGTGAGTGCCGGGGATAACAATATCGCACTGGCTGCCGCGCCCAATCACCATGCTGCGCTCCGGCAGCAGGATAAACTGTTTACCCGCGAGCCAACTGCTGTCAGACACCAGGCGCCAGGGCAATGCATAGGCATCTTTGGGGCGATCGGCGAGGCTGCGGGGGTCGAGAACGATGATTTCGCTGCGCCCGAGTTTGATAATATCGCCGGGTAAAATTTCGCGTTGGGTGATGCGCTGGCCATTCACAAAGCAACCCTGCTGGCTATTGTTGTCCTTGAGGTAGTACTTATTGTTTTCCTGCAGGATTTTGGCGTGGTATTTGTCGACCTCCGGGTCATCCATCACCAGATGGTTATCGCTGGCGCTACCTAAGGCGAATAGCTTCTCAACGACCCACACCGGAGGCTGGCGATTATCCTTGAAATGGAGTTTAAGCATCGAGGGTTCCGTTTTGTCGCCTTATTCATCCTTTTTAAGCAAGAATGTGTCAGGATTTTGTCTATTTTGACGCCGGTGGGTGATCTGAATGACATTACCACCGAATTCTATTAACTCAATACCCAAAGGGCAAACTTATGACTGATATTGCAGCCTCATCCACGCCTGAACCGACGATTCCGGTAGCAGGCAACCGGGTGGTGATCCATTACTGCAACCTGTGTCGCTGGATGCTGCGCTCCGCCTGGCTGGCGCAGGAACTGCTCAGCACCTTCGACGGCGAGCTGGATGAGGTGGCGCTGCACCCGGGAACCGGTGGCGTATTCCATGTGTGGCTTAACGGTGAGCTGGTGTGGGACCGGGTACGCGATGGCGGTTTTCCCGAGGCCAAGGAACTAAAGCAGCGTGTGCGCGATCTACTTTGTCCTGATCGCTCCCTTGGGCACAGCGACGGCCATAAAAAATGACTGACTTTTGTAATAAATCCCCTTGGTAAAAAACGCTTGATGGCCTTTTTACTGTTTTAGCCGGGGGTGGCTGGCATAATGGCGCCACCCTGTGGCTGGCAGCACTGGTCACCCTTCCTGAAGGATTCAACTCCACCGGACTATTTCATGCAGACATTGTTACGTTTTCACTGGTATCTCAATCGTTTCTATCGCGCACTGGTTATCAATCGTCCTTATCACGTATTTACCGGCTTGGTGGTGTTGACCATAGTGGCTGCCTTTGGCATGACCAATTTCAAACTGGATGCCTCGGCCGATTCGCTGACACTGGAGAACGATACATCCATCGATTATTTGCGTGAAATTTCCAAGCGCTACCAAAGTGGCGATTTCCTGGTGCTGACCTACACACCCAAAGCGGATATTTTTTCGGACGAGTCCATCAATACCCTGAAGCAATTGCACGATGAACTGGCCAGTGTCGATGGCGTGGCCAGTGTCTACTCCATGATTGATGTGCCGCTGCTATACAGCCCCATGCGCTCACTGGCGGAGCAAAAAGAATCGACCCGCACCCTGCTGACACCGGGCGTGGACCGCGCCATGGTGAAGCAGGAGTTTTTAACCAGTCCTATCTACCGCGACATGTTGCTCAGTCCCGATGGCACTACCTCGGCAATCCTGCTCAACCTCAAGGTCAATAACCAATACATCGAAATGGCGCGTCACCGCGATGCGCTGCGCTTGAAGGCAAAAAATGAAACGCTGAGCGCGGCAGAAGCGCGCGAGTTAGCGCGTGTGTCGGCGGAGTTTTTGGACTACCGCACCGCCACTGCCGCACAGGATGCGGCCCGTGTGGAAATCGTGCGCGGCATAGTGGCGAAATATCAGGATCGCGCGCAAATATTCCTCGGCGGCGTGAGCATGATCACCACCGATATGATTTCCTACATCAAAAGTGATTTGGTGGTATTCGGTGCGGCACTGCTGGCGTTCATGATATTTATGTTGGCATTCCTCTTCCGCCAGTGGCGATTCGTGGTGCTGCCACTGACTGCGTGTTTAATGTCGGTCACCCTGATGCTCGGTTGGTTGAGCTGGATTGATTGGCGCCTCACGGTGATTTCATCTAACTTTGTAGCATTGCTATTAATCATGGTGTTTGCTTTCACGATTTATGTGGTGGTGCGCTATCGCGAATTGCACGCGATTGATCCGGATCTGGAACAGTCGGATCTGGTGATGCAAACCGTGCGCGATATGGCGATTCCCTGTTTCTATTCTGCACTGACCACCATAGTCGCCTTTATGTCGTTGGTGATGAGTGGCATTCGCCCTGTCATCGATTTTGGTTGGATGATGACCATCGGCCTGGTAGTGGGTTTTATTCTGGTGTTTGTGGTGTTGCCGGCGGGATTAATGATTCTGCCCAAGGGCGAGCCTAAAGATCGCGGCGATAATTCCGCGGCACTCACCGTGCGTTTTTCCAAATTGGCCGAATTTCACGGCGGCAAAATACTGTGGGTTTCTCTGTTGGCCGTTGTGCTGAGTGTATGGGGAATCAGTAAACTCGAAGTGGAAAACCGCTTCGTAGACTATTTCAAAAGCGACAGTGAAATTCACCAGGGCTTGAGTGTTATTGATCGCCAACTGGGTGGTACTGTCACCTTGGATATTATTCTCGATGCCGATAAAAACACGATTGATATTGCAGAGACCTCATCAGCAGATGACGAAGATCCCTTTGCGGAAGTACAGGGCGATGACGTAGCTGCAGAAGCCTTTGATGAAGACGATCCCTTCGCCGATATGGGTGAAGATGATGCCTTTGCCGATGGCACCACAACAGCCAAGGCACCGCCCAGTTATTGGTTTAGTGTTGCCGGGTTGGATCAAATTAAAAAATTACACACCTTCCTCGAGTCACTGCCGGAAGTGGGCAAGGTGCAGTCACTGGCCACTGTCTACCAATTGGCGCACGACATTAATAAAGGCAAGCTCAATGACTTTGAGCTGAATGTGCTGCGCAGCATGTTGTCCGATGACATTAAGGATTTCCTTATCAACCCTTATTTGGTGGATGACGTACAGCAAACGCGCATCACCTTGCGTGTTATTGAAACCACGCCGGATTTAAAGCGCGCCGAGTTGGTTGAGCGCATTCGCAACTATGCGTTAACGGAAGGTGGGTTTAAACCGGAGCAGGTACACTTCACCGGCATGTTGGTGCTGTATAACAATATGCTGCAAAGTTTATTTGCCTCGCAAATTTCTACCATCGGTGTGGTGTTTGTATCCATTATGTTGATGATGATGGTGCTCTTCCGCTCATTCAAAATTGCCTTCATCGCTATTCTGCCCAACATCATCGCCGCAAGTACTGTGTTGGGCGCAATGGGGTTGGTCGGTATTCCATTGGATATGATGACTACCACTATCGCCGCGATTGTGGTGGGCGTGGGGGTGGATCAGGCGATTCAGTACTTCTATCGCTTCCGCACGGAATTTTCGTATGATCAAAATTATGTTGAGGCCATGCACCGCTCGCATGCATCCATTGGGCGCGCTATGTATTACACATCAGTGACGATTGTGGTCGGCTTCTCGATTCTGATGTTGTCGGAGTTTATTCCCTCGATTTATTTTGGTTTGCTCACCGCATTTGCGATGTTGATGGCCGTCATTGGCTCACTCACGCTGCTGCCTAAACTGATCCTAATGCTAAAACCTTTCGGGCCGGGTAAATAGTGAATGCATTAACTGCAAACAAATAAAAAGGGGGCGCGAATTTCGCGCCCCCTTTTTATTTGGTGTGTGTGTTTTCATTCATGTTGTATTTTTTGTCGTCAAAGATTACTACCAATGCATCAGCGCTTTTAGTTGTGGCGCTAAATCTTTTGCCATAGCGGCGTGTTGTGCTTTGGTGGGGTGAGCATCCTGAACATCGCCCGGATAGTGATTGGAGATCAGTTGATGCACTCGTGCATTGTTTACCCGCGAAATGGTTTCCCGCAGGTAGTCGATGAGTGCAGCTTTTTTCTCACCATTCAAAATAGCGCCATCAGTCAGTGCGATTTGTGCGTGAGGGTGATTGTGCAATAGCGTGTTAATCAGTGCGACATAAGCTGTCACATACGCTTCTCGCGCTGGAATTCCCTGACTGAAATCATTAGTGCCTATGGCGATGACAATCAGATCCGGCTGATAACTCTTGTGGTCCCAGCGCACAGCAGTGTTGTTCTCGCCAAGGGCGAATTCATAAAAGTCCGGCAGATTGGCGTCGTCCGTTTTGCCGTTCCAGCTGCGCACTAAACCGCGCCCGCCCCAGCACACCAGGTGCACTTGCGCGTTTAGCGCGTTGGCCGTGAGCATGCCGTAGGATTCCCGCGCATTCCACCAGTGAGTATTTTTTTCTTCGCCGGGCACGCGGTCTATGGCCTCGCCGCAGGTCACGGAATCACCCATTACTAATAATTTGCGTTGCGGTAGTGCGGGGGCAGGTAAAAATCTATCGCCCGTTAATGTCAGTTGTTTCAGGCTCACACTGCCGTGCCAATTTTCCGAGCGATGAATAATCTCCACCGTGTGCTTGCCGGATACAGGGAAATTAAATAATTCAACGGTTTGTTGCTGCTGGCCCAGTTTGACCTGGGTGATGTGTTGATGATCCACAACAATATCGATCCAGGAATTGCCCGAGGAGCTTTGCATATCAGCGGTGAGTGTACGGCCAATGACTTGGGTGCTGAAACTGACACCGGGAAAACCAAAACGATAACTCTGGTCGGCATCAATGTGCGTGCGCCCCATAATGCTGAGCGGCGCTTGGGTGGCTGGCAGGCTAATCACATTTGTGTCCTGTTGTGAATCTTGGGCGAATTGTTGGGAGTGGGTTGGTGTACAGCCATGGATGATCAGGGCGGCTAAAAAATAAAATAAGGCGTGAACGTATTTCATGGTGCTACCTGTCGCTGGTGATGCCAGTAGTCTGTGGGTAGTGGGTGTAGCGCTTGCCCACAGGCAAGCGCACCGGATTTATTGCAGCAAGTGTTTGATGTCTGGCAGCATGGCATCCGCCCAGACTTGATAACCTTTAGGGGTTGGATGCAGAAAATCTGCCATTATCTCTGTGGAGATGCTGCCGTCTTTTTGCAGCAGGGGCGCGCCGTAGTTTTTAAAGAAAATCCGTTTGTCGTCACCCAGCTTGGCGATAATAGCGTTAACTTTTTTTACCTTGGCGCGCTCGGTTGCGTCAGCCTTTTCTTTAAACGGCAATACACCATTCAGCAAAATTTTGCTGTTGGGCCAGGCCAGTTGCAGTTGCGTGACAACCGCTGTGACACTCGCGGCAACTTGCTCCGGTGTTTCGTTGTAGAGTGCAAAGTTGTTCACGCCAATTAACAAGACAATCAGTTTGGGCTGCAGTTGTCCTATGGCGCCATGTTGTAAACGCCAGAGCACATTGGCCGTACCATCGCCACCAATACCAAAGTTGGCGGCATTTAAGGGTTTGAAATGTTTTTCCCAAAGTTGCCAATCCCAGCCAGCGGTAATGGAATCGCCAACAAAGAGCACATCTACCTGATCGTGTTCGGCGATTAACACATCTTCGGCGTGCATCCTGTCCCAGGTGGCAACGGTCATCCACGGATAGTCCATTGTGCGCTTGGCGGGAATGGTGCCCCCAGAGGGCGACTCCGGTGAGAGTGCATGACTCAGGTGGCAAATGGCGCCCAGTGCAAGAGCACAGGCAATACGAGGTAATGAAAAAGAGCGTGAATGCATAACAAAAAATTCCTGCAGTAGAGTTAAACATCACCATCATCGTTGTTGCTTGATGTGGCATAGGTAACGCAGGCTGTGTGTTTTTATGAAGATCGCGCTTGCTGCGCGTTTTATTGTGAACATTTGTCAATCAATCTTATCGAGAGCGACAAACGTTTTTTTTAATTTCTCAAGCTTAGTCGTTCATTGTGCATATTCAAACTTTGCACGCCAGCAATATTTAATATCAGATCCAGCAATTCATCCCAAGGCTCGGCGTTGCGCATGCCTTTTACGGCTTTGTCGATACCATTGGCTTTGCGCAACAATTGTTGCAACTGCGCGGGTTTTAAGCGGCGCAGCGCACTCTGGATTAAGGGCTGCCGCTTGTCCCATACCCCGGCTTGTTTTGCGGCCCATTCAAAATGTTTGCCCTGTGCTACCGCTTGGGATATTTGAATCAAGGCGCGAATTTCGCGAGTGATGGCCCACAGCACATTAATCGGCTCGGTGCCTTCGGTTTTTAAGCCTTGCAGCGTGCGTACCGCGGCGCGTGCATCGCCGTGCAGGGCTTTGTCTGTCAAGCCAAATACATCGTAACGTGCGCTGTCGGCCACAACGGAAGCCATCAATTCATAGCTGATGCGATTGTCAGTGGCGAGTAATTTTAATTTTTCAATTTCCTGCGCGGCGGCGAGCAGGTTGCCTTCAATACGTGAGGCGAGTAAATCAATTGCATCGCTGTCGGCGTGTAAGCCGGATTGCTGCAAGCGCACGCCAATCCAGCGCGGTAATTGTGCAGGTGTTACAGGCCAGACTTGAATGTGTTGGCCGGCATCTTCAATCGCTTTAAACCATTTACTTTTTTGCGTGGCGCCATCGAGTTTTTCGGTGACGATCAGCAATAAATTATCCGGCGCGGGCGATTGCGCGTACTCCTGCAGAATCTTGCCGCCCTTGTCGCCTGGCTTACCGGTTGGCATGCGCACTTCGATAATTTTTTTCTCGGCAAAAAGCGAGAGGCTGTTGGCGGCGGCGAGCAATTGCCCCCAATCAAAACTGGTATCGACGTGGTACAGCTCGCGCTCGCTGAAACCATTTTTGCGCGCGGCGGCGCGAATCTGGTCGCAGCACTCCTGAATTAATAGCGGCTCATCACCGGACACCAAATAAATGGATGCCAATTGCTTGGTGAGTGCAGCCGATAATTGTTCAGGGCGCAGTTTAGGCATAGTTATTGAGCAGCGGGTGCAGGTGATACAGCCGGTGCTTTGTGCGCGAGGCTTTTGGTGCGACGCAGAATGGACTGCGCCAACTCGCGACGCATTTCCTGCAATATTAACTCTTCTTCCTGCGCGGCACTGTTGGCGTTGTTGACGTTGTAGTCATAACTGCGTGACAGGCTCGCTCTGGTGTTGCGTGGGGTAATGACGCCATTGTCATTGCTGACACTGTAGTCAATGCTCAGGATAATTTCGTAGGCGCTGGTCAAGGCATCGCTACCCACACCGGCGGTACGCTTATCCATTTTTTCCTGCCCGAGCATCAAACGCAGTGAATTGGCTGTCGCACTTTTTTGTTCGTTGATCCGGTAGGCGGGCAGCGCCTGACGAACGGCGTCCATCAGCGGTGTATGATCATCGTCGGTCACAATCACCAAATCCAGTGGTGCGGTCATGGCCAGCTTATCGCCACCGGCACTGGAGCCGCGCAAGTGCCAACCGCAAGCGGAGAGAGTGAGCATTAATAAACCGGCGATAACTTTTTTCATAACAATCTCTTTAGTGCCCCCTTTGAAAAAGGGGGCTAGGGGGATTCGCTTTTAGGAGTTAATTCCCTGTTTAATTAGCAACGATGTTGACTAATTTATTGGGCACCACAATCACTTTGCGTACGGTAATGCCTTCCAGGAATTTTTGTACGTTTTCCTGTGCAAGTGCCAGCGCTTCCAATTGTTCCTTGGGTGAGTCGATGGCCGCATCCAATTTGCCGCGCAGTTTGCCGTTCACTTGAATGACCACTTCCACGGTTGAGCGAGTTAATGCGCTTTCGTCGAGTGTTGGCCACTTTTCATTGAGCGGAATACTCTTGTGCCCGAGTGCTTGCCAGAGCGAATGGCTGATGTGCGGAACAATCGGCGCGAGCAACAAAATTGCTGTTTCCAACGCTTCGCGTTCAACCGCTAAGCCGAGTGGATTGGCGCGGTCGGCGAGTTTGCTGGTCTCGTTAAGCAATTCCATGGTCGCGGCAATCGCGGTGTTAAAGGTTTGGCGACGGCCATAGTCATCGCTGACTTTTTGGATAGTCTCGTGGGTTTTGCGACGCAAATCTTTCTGTGCTTGCGGCAAATCAGCGACTACTAATTTGCCCGGTGTGCCGGCATTAATGTGACCTTCCACCGCTTTCCACAAGCGACGCAAGAAACGGTTTGCACCTTCCACGCCTGAATCGCTCCATTCCATGCTTTGCTCTGGTGGCGCGGCAAACATGGAGAAGAGGCGAACAGTATCGGCGCCGTATTGGTTGATCAGCTCTTCCGGGTCAACGGTGTTGCCCTTGGACTTACTCATCTTGGTGCCGTCTTTCAACACCATACCTTGGCAGAGCAAGCGCTCGAAAGGTTCATCGCAGCTCACCAAGCCTTCGTCGCGCATCAACTTGTGGAAGAAGCGCGAGTAGAGCAAATGGAGAATAGCGTGTTCGATACCGCCGACGTATTGATCAACCGGTAGCCAGTAATCAGCGGCGGCTTTGTCGAGCATGCCACCTTCGAAGTTCGGGCAGGTGTAGCGCGCGTAGTACCAACTGGATTCCATAAAGGTATCGAAGGTATCCGTCTCGCGCTCAACCGCTTGGCCATCCAATTCGGCTTTGCGCCATTCAGGATCGGCTTTGATCGGTGAGTGAACGCCGTTCATCACCACATCTTCCGGCAACAATACCGGGAGTTTGTGTGCGGGTACGGGAATCTCGCCGCCGTTGGGCAAGTTGAACATGGGGATAGGTGCGCCCCAGTAACGCTGGCGGGATACACCCCAATCGCGCAGGCGATAGTTGGTTTTCACCTGGCCTTTGTTGGCCATTTCCAGGGTGCTGGCGATGGCATCAAAGGCGGCGTTGAAATCCAGGCCGTCGTATTCACCGGAATTGACCAGTACACCTTTTTCGGTGAAGGCGGCTTTGGTCAGATCAATCGCTTCGCCATTTTGGGGCGCAATCACTTGGGAAATCGGTAAATCGTACTTCTTGGCAAATTCATAGTCGCGCTGGTCGTGTGCGGGTACAGCCATCACCGCACCTGAGCCGTAATCCATCAATACATAGTTGGCGATCCACACTGAAACCGGTTCGCCGGTGATCGGGTGCAGGGCTTTAATGCCGGTATCGATACCGCGTTTTTCCATGGTCGCCATATCGGCTTCCGCGACGGATTGCACTTTGCATTCAGCGATAAATTGCGCGAGCGCTGGATTATTTTCAGCGAGGATCTTGGCAATAGGGTGTTCGGCCGCGAGGCTCACATAAGTCACGCCCATGATGGTATCGGGGCGGGTGGTGTAAATATCAAAACCAGTAAATTCGCCTACGGGCGATGCCAAATCAAAATGCATATCCAGACCGCGACTCTTGCCGATCCAGTTGCGCTGCATGGTTTTGACTTGCTCAGGCCAGTTGGGCAGTTTGTCCAGATCGGCCAACAATTCTTCAGCGTAGGCGGTGATTTTAATAAACCACTGCGGGATTTCTTTGCGCTCAACCAATGCGCCTGAGCGCCAGCCGCGGCCGTCGATGACTTGTTCGTTGGCGAGTACAGTGTGATCCACCGGGTCCCAGTTCACGGTTGCCATGCGCTTATAAACCAGACCTTTTTCGTACAAGCGGGTAAAGAACCACTGCTCCCATTTGTAGTATTCGGGTTTACAGGTGGTCAGTTCGCGCGACCAGTCAAAGCCAAAGCCGAGTTGTTTTAACTGGCTGCGCATATGGTCGGTGTTGGAGTAGGTCCAGGCAGCGGGTGCAGTGTTGCGCTGCAGCGCGGCGTTTTCCGCGGGTAGGCCGAAGGCGTCCCAACCCATTGGATGCAATACGTTTTTACCCTGCATGCGCTGGTAGCGCGCGATCACATCGGTGATGGTGTAGTTGCGCACGTGCCCCATGTGTAGCTTGCCGCTCGGGTAGGGGAACATCGCCAGGCAGTAGAATTTTTCTTTGCTGGTATCTTCAACAACGTTGAAACTCTGATGTTCTTCCCAGTACTGCTGGGCTTGGGCTTCAACTTCTGCGGGGTTGTATTGATCTTGCATGGGGCGCTCTTGCATTTGGATCTAAGGCCTATCTGAAGTGAGATTTTGGAAAGGCAGTGATTATAGAGGGATGGCACTGAAAAGGGGTAATAATCGCGCGTAGCATTTCCGTGTCGGGCGCCCTTGTGAATGAGGGCTATACTGATGTCGCTGTACTATAGATTTTTCGAGGTTTAGATTTATCAGAGTTTGAAAAGGCGGGTAGTGAGGCGGTATACCTGTGTGGATTAATAATCTTGACACCTGAGCAGGAGTTATTTGCCATGAAGCCGACGGACAACCCAACAAACAAAGTCGCTGATAATCCCTATCACGTCAGCCATGCCGATTTGCCCTTTAGCCCGGAAGAAACCGGTGCCTTGGGGGCGCTCAAGCAAGAGGTGGACGAGCTGGTCAAGCTTGAGCTTACTGCCGAGCAGATGCTGGGGCAGGAGGTGGATTTGGCTAAAGCCTATATTCAGGAGGATGCCCATAGCATCTGGTCGGACTTGAAGTTGGGGCTCTATGAGTGGGAGTTGATTACGGGCGACTGGCTATTGCGCGCTGCTGACCCGACCCGCGTGGATTGGCAATTGCACCACTGGTGGGGCGACGACGAAACCCATCTGCATTAATCGTTATTGTGGCATCTGCTACAACATTTGCCGCAACTGCTATTATCCCTATCGCCCGGCAGTGTACCGGGCGATGTTATCTATAAGGGGCGTTTCCCCGCCATCGGCAGTGGCCAAACTGGTCATCACAATCACCTGAGTCTGTGACGGAATTATTTTATGCCTGCTTTTGGTCGCCTTTTTTATCGCGCACTGCTGTGTGCCTGTTTATTGTTTTGTGTTGGAGTTAATGCCCAAGTGTCTGCTGATCAACCCGAGACCCATCGCCCGGTGGGTATATTTTATCTGTGGAATGAAAAACCGCTGGTCAGCCCCGATCGCGAGCATGTGAAAGACCAGCGGGTATACGCGGTCGATAACGCCTCCATGACGCCCTATTGGCCAGAGGCCGGCAAGGCTAATGGCGCCGCGGTAGTGGTATTTCCAGGGGGCGGTTATGTGCGGCTGGCCATCAACCACGAGGGGCATGACATTGCCAAATGGTTTGCCGCGCGCGGTGTGGCGGCGTTTGTGGTCAAGTACCGAATGCAGGAGCATGGCTTTCCGGCACCTTTGCTCGATGGCTTGCGCGCCGTGCGTCAGGTGCGTCAACACGCGCAGGCCTGGGGGATTGATCCCGCCAAAGTGGGGGTGATTGGGTTTTCGGCGGGTGGTCATCTGGCGGCCAGTGTCGCCACCCGCTTTGACTTTGCGGCCGATAGCCATGACCCGCTGGCTGCTATCAGTGCGCGCCCTGATTTTGCCATTTTGGGATACCCCGTCATCACCCTGGAAGGCGCCGATGCCCATGCCGGTTCGCGCCGGGCGCTATTGGGTGAAAACCCTGATCCACAACTGGTGCGTGACAACTCTTTACAATTTCAAGTCAGCGATCAGATCCCACCTGTGTTTATGTTACATGGGGTTGGCGATCAGGCGGTGCCTGTCGGCAATAGCCTGGCCTTTTTTAACGAGGTGCAAAAGCACAACAAGCAGTCTGAATTGCATATCTACAACTCCGCAATTCATGGCGTGGGCATGATTCAAGGGCAGGGCAGTATTTCGCTCTGGCCTGAAGCCTTGAATGCCTGGCTGCAGCAGTTGGGCATTATTCACTAGCACCGTTTTGGTTGTGTGAGGAACAGATGGTGGTGTTGCCGGTCATAGCCAGCTTGGTCACCCTATCTGTTTCTGCCGTATTTAGGAGATGTTATGGCACCCCACTCGTTGTCGCCGGTTTCTGACCTGCAGGGGGAGGTTCAACTAGCTCGCGAAAAGGCACAGGTGATGTATCGCCAGTTGCCCAACGTGTTGATTTTTACCTTTGCGGCCGCTGCTGCGCTCATTCTCTATTACCGCGAGGTGCAGCAGTTGTGGGTGTGGTGGGTTGTTATGCAGGTGATCACCCTGGCGCGGCTGGCCTCGTTGATTGTCTGGCGGCGGTACTGGTCAACATCGACCGCACCTGCCCATGCCGAGCAAGCCATTCGCCTGTTTATTGGTTTCTCGCTGTTGACTGGTGCCTTGTGGGCAGTGTTTTCCATTACCTTCTTCGGTATTTCCAATGGCTCGCAACGGTTGGTGATTGCGATGGTCATGGCGACCGTTGCCGCCGGCAGTGTGAATGTGCTCGCCTTGGTGCCTTGGGCCAGCCGGTTATTTATTGCCCTTCTGATTGTCCCCTTGATTGTGTTGTTTGCCACCACTGGCGATATGGATGACCTGGTCATTGCCGGGTTGGGCCTGGTGCTATTCATGGGGTTGAGCGGTTTTGCCCGGGTCGCCAACGAAAGTGCGGCCCAACTGCTTGTTATGGCGCGGCAGCGCGAGCAGCGTTTGGCCAAAGCCGCCAGTGAGTGTGATGCGTTAATGCGCGATAAAACGTCATTGGAATCGCGGTTGGCAGAAAAAATCGAAACGCTGGAATTTGAAATCGCATTGCGTGAACGTTATGCCAGCGAGCTGTCGCGCATCGCCGCACTGGATTCCATGACCGGATTGCTCAATCGCAGTGCCTTTGAGCGCGAGTTGCGGCGCCAGCAGTTGCCCGTGGGCACTGCATTGCAACAGGCGCCCCTGGTGATTTTTGTGCTGGAAGTCCTGCGCTTTGATGTGTGGGAACTGCAAGGGGTGAGTGTCAGTGAGCAAATTCTGGTGGCCATCGCCCAGCGCCTGCGTGATCACTGTGGCGAACAGGCGTTAATAGCCCGCTGGGGTGGAGCGGAGTTTGCGCTTGCCCTGCGCAGCGATAATCGGGATTGGCCGCAATACGGCGCCACCCTGCGCGCCTTACTGCAAGAGAGTATCGAAACTGATACCGGCCCGCTGCATTTGGATGTCATGGTGGGGGTCGCCCAGTTCAATGCCGAAGAGCGCGATCTGGAAGCACTTATTTACAGGGCATCGGTCGCCAAGCACAGCCTGCGTCAGCAGGAAGTTGGTGGTGTAAAAGTGTTTGATGATGCGTTGGATGTGGTCATTCGCCAGCGCCAGACACTGCGCCGTGCATTACATGCCTCGCTGGAGACCGATGACCTGAAGCTGGTTTTCCAGCCTATAGAGCCCTGTGAGGCGGGTGTGCCGCGCAAAATGGAGGCACTGCTGCGTTGGAATGAGCCTGAGCTGGGGGCTGTCTCGCCCGCCTTATTTATTCCTGTCGCCGAAGAGAGTGGCCTGATTGTGCCCTTGGGGCGCTGGGTATTGCGTGAAGCCTGTCGCGCGGCCATGAGCTGGCCATATGGCACGGTGGTGAGTGTGAATGTCTCGGTGCAGCAAATCTTGAGCGGGGATCTCCTGCAGGATGTACAGGATGCCCTGGCTTATTCCGGCCTTGCTGCGCAACGACTGGAGATCGAAATTACCGAGAGTGTGTTCTCCCGTGATCTCGATCTGGTCTGTCAGGTGCTGGCCGCCCTGCGCGCGCAGGGCATCAGTCTGGCGATTGATGATTTCGGTACTGGTTATTCATCGCTAGCCTATCTGCGGCAACTGCCGGTGGATGTCATTAAAATAGACCGCTGCTTTATCACCGACCTGGATCAGGGTGCCCGTAAGCTGCTGCTGGCGATGGTCAGTATGGCGCGTGGGCTGGGGTTTCGTATTGTCGTGGAAGGTGTGGAAACGGCAGAGCAGCAGAATCTGCTGGCAGCCATGGGGGTCGATTACCTGCAAGGCTATTTTATTGCTCGACCTATGGCTGCGAGCGACGTGGCCGCATGGCTGGCACGCTAAGCGAGACCAGCCTTCATCGGTGCGTCGGTACCTTATAGTGGCGTGCGATGCCGCTCTGGATTGGGCTGGCGTGACGAATAAATGACCAAATCACTGCTTGCAGTGACTGACGTCATTGGCATACAATCGCCGCCCCTGAAATCAGGTATACGACGCTAGTCCCAAACGCCAAGGCATGTCGCCCGGCTACTTCGTGTCGTCCAAGCGTTGTTTTTGGAGCAAAGAATGAGCGCATATGCAATTTTTGAAAGCGGTGGCAAGCAACATCGCGTAGTTGTGGGTGAAACCCTCAAACTCGAAAAAATCGATTTCGCTACCGGTGGCGTTGTTGAATTCAACAAAGTTTACCTGGTTGCCAACGGTGCAGACGTCAAGATTGGCGCTCCTGTTGTTGAAGGCGCAACTGTAACTGCTGAAGTAGTTACCCATGGCCGTGCTGACAAAGTGAAGATCATCAAATTCCGTCGTCGTAAGCACCACATGAAGCGTCAAGGTCATCGTCAGTGGTTCACTGAAGTGAAAATCACTGCTATCAAAGGTTAATTGAGGAGGCTATAAAATGGCTCACAAGAAAGGGGTTGGTAGTTCTCGTAACGGTCGCGATTCAGAAGCGAAACGCCTTGGTGTTAAAGCCTACGGTGGCGAGTTGATTTCTGGTGGCAGTATTATTGTTCGTCAACGCGGAACCAAGTTCCACGCTGGCGTAAACGTAGGTCTGGGTAAAGACCATACTCTGTTCGCGAAAGTGGACGGTACCGTTAAGTTCGAAATTAAAGGCGCTTTTGGCCGTCAATACGTAAGCATCATTCCTGCTGCTTAATATTGCGCTAAAAACATAGCCAAGCTTGCTGCTTGCAGTGGGCAAATGAAGAACAATAAAAAAGCCCTGTCGTTAACGATAGGGCTTTTTTATATTCAGAACGGGCTTCTGAATAGCGTTATTGAATGTTGTTTTTGAATGATTTTTTGTTTTTATTCCTGTGGAGTGATTTGTGAAATTTGTTGATGAAGCCCCTATTCATGTCGAAGCCGGTAATGGTGGCAACGGTTTCATGAGCTTCCGCCGGGAAAAATTTATTTCCAAAGGCGGCCCGGACGGCGGCGACGGCGGCGACGGCGGCAGTGTGTATCTGGTGGCTGATGAAAACCTGAATACCCTGATTGACTATCGTTTCGTGCCCAAGTATCGCGCTGAGAATGGCCAGAAGGGCGGCAGTAAAGATTGCACCGGAGCCAAGGGCGCTGACTTGTTTCTGCCTGTGCCTGTGGGCACTACAGTCATTGATACCGATACCGAAGAGGTCTTTGGCGATTTGACCGAACACGGTCAAAAATTAAAAGTGGCGCAGGGTGGTTTCCACGGTTTGGGTAATACCCGCTTTAAAACCAGTACCAACCGCACACCGCGCAAAACATCGCCTGGCACTGAAGGCGAAATGCGCAACCTGAAACTCGAATTAAAAGTATTGGCTGACGTGGGCATGCTCGGTTTGCCCAATGCCGGTAAATCCAGCTTTATCCGCGCGGTGAGTTCCGCCAAGCCAAAAGTAGCAGATTATCCCTTCACCACGCTCGTGCCTAATCTCGGCGTGGTAAAAGTGCAACAGCACCGCAGTTTTGTGATTGCCGATATTCCCGGTGTCATCGAAGGTGCGGCGGAAGGCGCTGGTTTGGGGGTGCGATTCCTCAAGCATTTAACCCGCTGCCGCTACCTGATGCACATGGTGGATATGGCGCCTGTGGATGAATCCAATCCTGCTGACAATGTGCGTATCATCGCCAACGAATTGGAAAAGTTCAGCCCGACACTCGCCAAGCGCGAACGTTGGTTGTTGCTGAATAAAATTGATTTGTTGCCGCCCGATGAAGTGGAAGCGCGCTGTCAGGCCGTGATTGATGAATTGCAGTGGACTGGTCCGGTTTATCGCATTTCGGCCTTGAACCGCGAAGGTACAGTGCCGCTGGTCGGCAAGCTTATGGATAACCTTGAAGCGGTATGGGAAGAGGAAAAAACCAACCCTGAAGCGCGTGAACGCGAAGCGGAATTGCAAAACCAAATGGCGCAAGAAGCGCGTGATCGCATTGAAGAGCTGCGTGAGTTGCAGCGCGAAGCGCGCCGTGCACGCGGTGATGATGACGATGATAATTTCAATGAAGATGACTACGACGTAGAAGTTATTTACGTCGGTCACTAAGGTAATATGCACTAATCACTGGCGATTAGTTTGATTGGAAAAATAGTGTAACCTCACGCCCGGATCCCGCGCCGGGCGTGTTGCATTTTGAGCCGGGCATTTTGTATAAAAATTTAACGAATTCTTCTTGAGCACATCTCCCTCATGAGCAAAAGAAACATCATTCCCCAAGCGAAACGCTGGGTAGTCAAAATTGGCAGTGCCTTGTTAACCAATGACGGAAAAGGCTTGGATGCCGATGCTATCGCCGGTTGGGTGCAGCAAATGGCAGAGCTGCGTTTGCGCGGTATTGAATTGGTGCTGGTATCCTCCGGTGCGGTTGCTGCTGGCATGCGTCGTTTGGGTTGGGCGGCGCGCCCGACAGAAATTCACCAGTTGCAAGCTGCCGCGGCAGTGGGGCAAATGAGTTTGATCCAAACCTATGAAGTGGAATTCCAGCGCTACGGTTTGCTCACCGCACAAGTGCTGCTCGACCACGACGATTTGTCATCCCGCCAGCGCTATTTAAATGCGCGCTCCACCTTGAAAACCCTGGTGGGATTAAATGTGGTACCGGTGATTAATGAAAACGACACAGTGGTCACTGATGAAATCCGGTTTGGCGATAACGATACCCTAGGTGCTTTGGTTGCCAACTTGATTGAAGCGGATATGTTGGTGATTCTCACCGATCAAAAAGGCATGTATGACAGCGACCCGCGCCACAATCCTGATGCGCAGTTGCTCAGTGAAATTGCCGCTGACGATCCTCGCCTGGAGCAAATGGCGGGCGGTACTGGCGGTGCCTTGGGGCGCGGCGGCATGATCACCAAAGTGCGCGCGGCACGTGTTGCAGCGCGCTCTGGTGCAGATACCGTGATTGTGGGCGGGCGCATTGAAAACGCACTGCTGCGCATTGCGGCCGGTGAAAACCTTGGTACCTTTTTATGGGCCGAGCAGCAGCCGCAAGCAGCGCGTAAGCGTTGGATCTCCGGTCAATTGCAAACCCGTGGTGTGGTTGTGCTGGATGAAGGTGCTGCACGTGTTGTGCGCGAGCAAGGCAAAAGTATTTTGCCTGTGGGTGTTAAAGCAGTGCGTGGTGATTTCACACGCGGTGATATGGTGATTTGTGAAGACCTGAACGGCAAAGAAATTGCGCGCGGTTTAATTAATTATCACGCTGATGAAGCGCGCAAAATTATTGGCAAGCCTAGCAGCCAGATTGCCGATATCCTCGGCTATCGCGACGATAACGAATTAATTCACCGGGACAATTTGGTGTTGAGTTAAGGTTATCTCTTGTGCAATAAAAAGCCCGTTCATCTTTTGATGTGCGGGCTTTTTATTGTTGATTTTTTTTTGCGGGTTTTTATGTTGGTGAGTGCGGTAATTTCGTGCGTAAAACCAGCATGGCTAGTACGCCAATTAATAACAGCAGGCTTGATGGTTCTGGTACTGACGCGCCGTTGACATTAATGTTTACGCCATTAATAGAATCGAGAAATAAGTCATTTCCAGAGGCATCACCCAGAGTATTAGCGGTTAGTGAAAAATCGCCACTGCCGATGGCAATAGCATTGAGTAATACGCTAAACAAGGTGAATTCACTTTGTTGTAGTAGTTCTAGTGTTGGCATGTCATCAAACGATAGCTCAAACAGGTTTAACCAGCCGATGCCGCTGCTGGTGTCCTGCAGGCTGCCAGAGCCAGACAGATCCAATTGATTGCCTTGTGAATCGCCCCAGATGATGGTGTTGATGCTGAAAAGGCTTGCGTCGTAATTGAAGTTTACATCGTAAGCGCCCAGCGCTAGTTCGCCATCAAGTCCACTAATGCGTACTTGCACCTCAACATTTTCACCAATATTAATGGCGGCGTGGTCAGCAATTAAATCAATGTTAATTGCATTGGCGTTAAGTGAAAAGCTCAAGCCCAGTGTGAGTAAGCCTGCTAATAAATTCTTCATAAAAAACTCCTGTTAAACATAAATGGCCTTCATAAGTGAAGGCCTTGTTGGTTGCATGATTATTTACAGTGAATTGATTGCGCAGCCAGGGCGAATGCATTGCAAGGTAAGTGCGCGGGCATCATTAATGTTTATAGCACCATCGCCGTTTACGTCGCGTTGGTCGAATGCCGTTGGTGTGGCTCCGCGTGCGGCGGTAACGAGTTGGACATCGTTTTTATCCACATCACCATCGCCATCCAAATCAATGATTAAATTGAGCGACACAACTAACGGGTCATGATCGGATGAGCGATAGGCATCGGGGCTATAAAAACTTATGTTTTGCGCATCGGATTTAAATTCAGTGTTGTAATCCAGGCTGATGGGTTCATCGGCGTTGATGTGCCAATCGGAGGTGTACAACACTTGCGGCGTGAGTGAACCGCTTGCGAGGCTGTGATCCAGATAACCAGCTTGACCATCAAATACATAAGAGTAAGCCGTGTCGCCACCGAATTTATGTATCAAATTGGTGTAGCCTGCATTGATGATGTGAGTGATGGGGTCTTCTTTTGCGTATGCATTTAAATCGCCAATGATCAGGTAGTCGCGATCATTCACACCGGTTGGGTGAGTGCTTAACCAATTCACTAAGGCATTAGCGGCTTGGGTGCGCGTGATATTGCAATTACCTTGGCCATCGCCAATGTCGGTATCACCCACATCATTGCAATCCGAACCTTTGGATTTGAAATGATTAACAACAGCCGTTGCTATTGCACGATTGCCATTGACCCGGAAACTTTGCGCGAGCGCAGGGCGGTTTTTGGTATCGATAAACTGTGGGTTGACACTGGAGTCGAGGATCGCGGTCTTGCCGATGGCTGTTGCCTTGTCGCTGCGATAAATAAATCCAACGGCAATTGCGTCGGTGCCGATTTTATTTGTGCCGGGGTTAATGAATTTCCATGCGCTGGTGCCGGTTGCAGAATTCATTGCGGCGGCTAACTCGGCAATTGCACTGGTGTTGCTGTAACCATCGTTTTCGATTTCAATCAAACCAATTACGTCAGCATTCAAACCAACCAGTGCGCTCACTATTTTTTCTTTTTGTCGTGCGAACTCTGCTGGATTGTTTGCGCCCCGTGCAGTTGGGAAACCACCGCCAGTGCCATCGCCGTTGAAAAAGTTCAGCACGTTAAAGCTGGCGATTTTTAAATTCGCGGCCGAATCGATTTCCGGTGCGAGCGGTCGTGCATTGGTGTGAACAAAGTGTGGTGTGCTGGTGGGCAATATGCGATACATGCCAAAATCGTAAGTGATTACGCCTTGCAAATTCGCTACTGTATCGCCGCTGCGTAAGGTGTTCTCAGCGGATAAGCCGGGAGCAGGGAAAATAACCGGATCAGGGTTTTGCAGATTGCTGCCATCATCCATCATCAACTTATTCAAATTGTTTTGCGCTTGCAGTGCATTAGCCGCGGCGCCGGGTTCGACCACATTGGTTGGTTGCTGCAGGCGGCCATTGGCCAGCAACACTTGTCCGTATCGGCCCAATTGATAGGTTTCATTGACCGTAAGGGTTTGTGCAATCGCCACAGACATGCCTTCGATATTTTCAAATGCATTCAGTGATACGACGGGCAATGAAATGGTCGCCGGTGTTGGAAGCGGTTGATTGCTCGCACACAGAGTAACGGTAGTGTTGTTGAGTTGGGTTAATTCGAATGTTTCGGCAACTGTCCCGTTCACGCGTACGCGATCACCGACAGCAACCGGTGTAGTGCTGGCGATATAAATGCCTTCTGATGTCGCAGGGTTACTATCGCTGTCGGCATCTTCTTCCTGAATAAAAAATCCGCCCAATTGATTGGCATTTTGGAAATCAGCGACCACGATTGCTTCGAGACTGACGTGATTGCCAAGGAGCGGACTTGCAGCGCCAGTGCCTTGAACGCTTGCGATCCTGGTGGCAGTTTCACCGCAGTGACCGACAGTGCCGCCACCATTGTTGCCACCGCCGTTGCTGCTGCCTTGATAGGTGCCAAGGTGATCAAGGGTGTCTTGCGCGTAACCTTCCCACTCAGCGGCAGGGTTAAAGTTGTCGTTGATGATGGTGTCGCCAGTAGTGATAGCTGTTTTGCGGCGCAGGGTATTGTCAGCGGTGCTGGTAAAACCCGATCCCCATTCGCTGCCAGGATCAACGCCGACCTGGCCGATGCTATCCAATACAGTATCGCCATGTTTTAACACAATCGCATCGTCACCATTAAACCAGCCTGAGCTGCTGGTTTGATTGGCCTTGGCCAAAATCGTGGTATTGGCACTGCCGTGTGCAAGCACAAATACACCGTTTGCGGGAATGTTGCCGGTGAGGTTTATCGTCAGGCTGGCAGCAGTATTGCCGTTGAAGTGCATCTCCACTTTATGGCCTGTTAGATCAACGCTGCTGGCGCTGCTGTTGTAAATTTCCAGTGCTTTGTTGTTGCTACTGCCTTCAATATATTCAGAAAAGTAGAGGTCAGCCGCTGCCGGCAGTGCGCTTAAGCTCGCAATGACGGCTGCGAGCATTAACGGTTGGTGAGTTTTGGATTTCATAGTGCGCTCCCTGATAAACCTGATGGTTTGATGATCGAGGAACGCAGCTTAGGTGGATTTTGTTACGGAGCTGTGGCGGGATTTTGTCGTTTGCGTGATGTTTTTGTGACTACTCTTTGTGATCGTCAGTTTTCCCCGCGCTGGTTTCGCTGGCTTCTACTCTATCCAGCGAGCCTATATCCAAAAAAGGCGATGCATCGATTGCTTCGGCATCCATCATTTCTGCTACGCGTTGCAATGACGCGATAATCATGTGCTGCTCCCAAGTGTGCAGTTGATCGAACTTGCGCACAAAGCTGTCTTGTAATGGTGTAGGGGCTGTGTCCAGCAGGGCGTTACCGCTGGCGGTGAGCTGTGGGTGGATTTTGCGTTTATCGGTCTGTGAGCGCACTCGCGCAATTAAATCGCGGCTCTCCAGGCGATCCATGATGCTGGTGACGGTTGCCTGACTCAGGCTCATGGCGTCGGCCAGCTCTTTGACTGTGCCGCCTTGTTGGCTGCGAATCAGTTGCAGCAAGCGCAGTTGCGGACCGGTGACACTGGCGGTTTTCACCAGTTGGCGCGAGTGTAGGTCAATGGCGCGAATGACGCGGCGCAGTGACGTAAGTACCTGATCTATCTGGTTCATGTGATGTGTCATGGGTAATCCGTACGAGTGACTTGGCAGCATGCCTGTAGTTGCGTGGCTTGTCACTATTGCGGCAAGGCGTTGGGTGTGTCACAAAATTATCACTGGACCTGAAGGGATAAATTTTGTACCATTAAAAAATATACTTCGTACACTAAGTATATTTTAGCTTAATTAAATTCGTGATTTATTGAATAAAAAGCTATAAAAAGCGTTTATTCAATAGGTAATGAGCTTAGTTTACTTCTTAAAGCCTTTTGTTCTATTACCTTTTATTTGATTGAAAGGGCTTTCAACTGATTAGTGTTGTAATAATATTGCCGCTATCAAAGACGCACTATGGAGGTTTTTTATGAACGCCAGAAACGATCTTTTATGGGACACCCTGGAGCTGCGCCATCCCCTGCCTACCGATGGTTATGCGCTCAACCAACTGGTTGCTGCCAGCCCACCGCTCGATACCAATTCCGTTTACTGTAATTTGCTGCAATGCCAGCACTTTGCGGATACCTCTGTTGCCGCGTTGATTAAGGGGGAATTGGTTGGTTTTATTTCGGCCTATTGCCCACCGAATGACAGCGAAACCCTGTTTGTCTGGCAGGTGGTGGTGAGTGAGGCCTTGCGCGGCTCAGGTTTGGGCAAGCGCATGCTGACGTGGTTGATTGATCAGCCAGGTACGGAAAAGGCCCAGCGCCTGACCACCAGTATTACCCCCGGTAATCGCGCGTCCTGGTCACTGTTTGAAAGTTTTGCCCGCGACTGCGGTGCTATCCCCGTAAAAAGTATGTTGTTTGATCGCCATCGCCATTTTGCAGGTGAGCACGACGACGAATACCTCCTGCAAATTGCCCCTCTGCCCAATCGTCCGGATAAACCAATCAATCATCATCTGGATGACTTGCGCGCGGGGTTACGTTTTTCCAATCGTCGCTGGTTGGACTGACATCCATAGCGGCAGTGTGCTGGCGATAAACCACCAGCGCAGTCTGCATACCTGACCCCTAGAGGAATTGCCCCCTCCTGCATGGCGATAGTTTCTATCGCCAAGGGGTTCTTTTATCTCAAATTTCGCTATTTGCATTAACACAAATAATATTCACCAAGAGGATGACGACTATGAAAGTTTTTCAAGAAATGGAATCGGAAGTTCGCTCTTACTCACGTGCATTTCCTGTGGTGTTTCATCAAGCGCGCGGCAGTTATTTATACGATGAGCAAGGCAAGGCTTATCTGGATTTTCTGGCGGGCGCCGGTTCGCTCAATTATGGGCACAACAACCCACTGATAAAAAAAGCCCTGATGGATTACATAGAGCAAGACGGTATTGCCCACGGTTTGGATATGCACACCCACGCCAAGGCGAATTTTTTAACCAGCCTGCGCGATATTATTCTGGCACCGCGCGGTTTGGATTATCGCGTGCAATTCACCGGGCCGACGGGCGCCAATGCGGTTGAAGCGGCCTTAAAAATTGCGCGCAAAGTCAAAGGTCGCAGTGGCGTAATTGCCTTTACCAATGGCTTTCACGGCGTGTCGCTGGGCGCGGTAGCGGCAACGGGCAACCAACACCATCGCGGTGGTGCCGGTGTGCCGTTGAATAATATCGAGCGCATGCCATTTTGCGGTTATCACGGCCGCGATGCAGACACGTTAAAAATGATGGACAAGTTGCTCGCTGATCCTTCCAGTGGTGTGGATATTCCGGCAGCTGTGATTGTTGAAGTGGTGCAGGGTGAGGGCGGTTTAAATGTGGCTGCCGATTCCTGGTTGCAGGGCTTGCAAAAATTGTGTCGCAAACACGACATGTTGTTAATTGTCGATGATATTCAAGCCGGTTGTGGCCGCACCGGCAGCTTCTTCAGTTTTGAAAGCAGTGGCATCAAGCCGGATATTATTACCTTGTCAAAATCCCTCAGCGGTTTTGGTTTGCCCTTGTCGGTCGTGTTGCTGAATCCCGCACTGGATCGCTGGTTGCCAGGTGAACATAACGGCACGTTTCGCGGCAACAATCACGCCTTTATTACCGCGACCGCCGCGCTGGAACTCTATTGGCGCGATCAACATTTTGTGCAGGAAATTGCGCAAAAGTCACACATAGTGCAGCAGCAATTAAAAGTCATGCTCGATGCCTATCAACCCCTGGCGCTGCGTTTAAAAGGTCGCGGTTTGATGCAGGGAATTGAATGCGCCAATGGTGCTATTGCCGACTCGGTGTGTCGCAATGCCTTTGAGCGCGGCTTGGTGATTGAGACTGCCGGTAATCAGGGCCAAGTGGTGAAAGTGTTTTGTCCGCTCACCATTAGCGAAGAAGATTTACGCAAAGGCCTGCAAGTATTAACCCTGAGTTTTGCTGCCACTATGACGGAATACGCTGCACGTAAAACGGCATAATTTTTTACGCTGTATAGATTATTGAATTAACAAAGAGGTATTTATGATTGTTAGAAAATTATCCGATGCAGGTACACAAGGTCGCACAGTCAGTGCTGAAGGCTGGGAAAGTCATCGCTTATTGCTCAAAAGTGATGGTGCCGGTTTTTCATTTCATATCACCCGTATTTTTAAAGACGCGGTGTTGCCTATGCACTATCAAAACCATATTGAATCCGTGTATTGCATTAGCGGGTTTGGTGAAATAAAAGATGTCGCCAACGGTGCGGTGCACAGCATTGAACCAGGGACGATTTATATTCTTGATAAGCACGACAAACATATTTTGCGTGCCTTTGAGGAAATGGAATTGGCTTGTGTGTTCAACCCGCCATTAATCGGCCGTGAAGTTCACAATGCTGAAGGTGCCTATGCACTGACTGCGGAAGCTATCGCATGAGGCAAGACTCCGCGTTTAAACGCGCCTTTATCCTGCTATTAATTGTGCTCTTGCCGCTGTTAGTTGCAGCGGGCATCCAGGCGCAAACCCTGCCGGAAGATGGTGCGCGCGAGTCAGGTGCCAAGCAGGCTGAAGACACTGTAGCGCGGTTGGATGCGCCGCTCTACAGTGCGTTTACCGAGCGTTATATTCTGGATGAATTAAAAGCCCTGCGTACCGATATGGCGGCGCAACGTGTGGAATTTATTCAGCAAATTACTGATCGCCAAATTGAAGCGGTCGATCGCAGTGTGAGTTACGCCACCAATACGGTTTCCAATTTTTTCTACATCATTGCCGCTGTTAGTTCTGTGTTGGTGATAGTCGGTTGGACATCCATCCGCGAGATGAAAGAAAAAATGGGCACCTTGGCCGATAAAGAGCTGCGCAAATTAATCGGCGCCTATGAAGACCGGCTGCGTGAAATTGAACAGCAGTTGCGTGAAAAATCAACTTACATCGATGAAAACCGCGAAGCGATTGAGCGCACCAAAGAAATTCATGCGCTCTGGTTGCGCGCCGCGCAAGAGTCAGCGCCTGCTAATAAAATCGCAGTTTACGATCAAATCCTCGCACTCAACCCCCGCGATTGTGAAGCGCTTACCTACAAGGCCGATGCGGCGCTGGAATCCAACGAGCCCCAGTGGGCAATTAACTTGTGCCAAAGCGCCTTGCAGTTGGATGCATCCAATGCCCATGCGTTTTATCAGTTGGCCTGCGCCCATGCCGCGCTTTCCCATTTTGATGATGCGATTAATTTTTTAACCAAAGCATTAATCAATGGCGATGCGCGCCTGGATGATTTTGCCAAAGACCCGGCGTTACAACCTCTGCATCATTTGCCTGCGTTTGAGCAGTTGCTGCTGGATGCGCATCAAACCAAGGGTGAGCACGCGTAAACACCAATACGACCTGTAATCCGGACCTTGTTATGTTGATGAGTTTTGTTGTTTGTCTTGTGCTTTTTTTGGTGATTGGTTTGGCATCGGCACGGGTGCGCAAAAACAATGCGCAGGATTATTATCTCGCCAGTCACAGTGTGCCGCCCTGGTTGGTGGGTTTGTCGGCAGTGGCGACCAATAACAGCGGCTATATGTTTATCGGGGTTATTGGTTACACCTACGCTGTGGGTCTGTCGGCCAGTTTATTGATGATCGGCTGGATTATTGGGGATTTTCTCGCGTCCTTGTGGGTGCATCAGCGGCTGCGGGCGCAGGCGTTTAATCACGGCGAGACCAGTTACGTGGGAGTGCTCGCCAGTTGGGCTGGTTTTCCGGGGCGTCGCTTTCGCATCATCGCCGCGGTTATCGGGCTGATTTTTTTATTGTCCTACGCCGGTGCGCAATTGGTGGCGGGCAGTAAGGCGCTGCAGGTATTGCTGGATTGGCCCGCGTGGCTTGGGGCTGTAATCGGTGCTGTGTTGGTGATGTTGTATTGCATTGCCGGGGGGATTCGCGCCTCTATCTGGACTGATGCAGCGCAATCGTTGGTGATGATTTTGGCCATGGGGTTAATGCTGTTTGTTGCAGTGCAATCTCTGGGCGGGATATCTGCCAGTGTGGCTGCCATGAATGATATTCCCGGTTTCCTGTCCTTTGCACCGGCATCGGTAGTCTTACCCGGTGCAGCGGGAGTCGGCATCTTTTTTGTGGGGTGGCTGCTCGCCGGTTTTTCGGTGATCGCCCAGCCGCACATTATGGTGCGGTTTATTTCACTGAATGCTACGCAGGGTTTCGTGCAAACGCGCTTGTGGTATTACGCCTGGTTTGTGGTGTTTTACTGCATGGCAACTGCAGTGGGTATGCTGGCGCGAATTTATCTACCTGAATCAACAAGTTTTGATGCCGAGCTGGCGCTGCCGCAAATGGCCGTGGAGTTGTTGCCGCCGATATTGGTTGGGCTGGTACTTGCCGGGATTTTTGCCGCGACTATTTCCACCGCCGATTCATTGTTATTGAGCTGCTCGTCCTTTATCTCGCAGGACTTGGCGCCGCGTCTGTTTGTAGCGCAAAACAGCAACAATATTATCGGTATTAAAATTGCCACCCTGTTGGCCACCTGTGTGGCATTGGGCTGGGCGCTACTGAATCAGCAGTCGGTTTTTGCGTTGGTGGTCTTGTCCTGGGCGATGCTTTCAGCAGCGTTTGTGCCACTGATTTTATTACTCATCTTCGGTAAAAATATATCGCAAACAGCAGCCTTGTGGTTGATGGGGCTGGGTTGTGGCACTGTGTTGGTGTTGCACTGGTGCGGTATCGGCGGTGATTTATATTTGGGTTTACCAGCGCTATTGGTTTCCCTGCTGGCCTACGGCCTTATTTCCTACCTGCGACGCCGCTGATTCCCCTGCGACAATTTGTCACTGTTGCATTGGCGCCAAAAACATTAGTGTGCCCCTGTTAAAAATCATAAGTAACAGGGGCTGCTGTGGTGACATTTGCAAGACAATCGGTCGCGTTGATCAGCTTGGCGGTGGCTGCCGCTAGCGTTCATGCGCATGAATCGACATTGAATAAAAAACGCACTTCCAATCCGCAGGTGGAAGAGGTGCGGGTTTGGGGTGAGGCGCGGGACGCGAGTCACGCCGGTTATACCAACCCCACCAGTGTGCTGACCCAGGAAGACATGGTCAGTATCAATGCGACAACAACAGAAGACCTGGTCAAGTTTGAACCCAGCCTGGTGATTCGCAAACGCTATATTGGCGACTCCAACGGCACACTGGGGCTGCGTGGTTCCAATATGTTTGCCACCCCGCGCTCCATGGTATTTGCCGACGGTGTGCCGCTGCATTATTTGCTGCAAACCCGTTGGAATGGTGCTCCGCGCTGGACCATGGTGAGCGCGAGTGAAATTGCGCAGGTGGAAATTCTTTACGGCCCTTTCTCTGCCGAGTACAGCGGCAACGCCATGGGCGGTGTGGTGCTTATCGAAACCGCGCTGCCGCAAACCCGTAAAGTACATGTGGATCTGGATTACTTCTCCCAGGATTTCTCTGCCTACGGTTTTTCAGATCGCCTCACCGGCACCAAAAGCTTTTTCTCCTATGGCGATAAGCTGGGCGATTTAAGCGTTTATTTCTCCTACAACCATCTGGAAAACGAAAGCCAGCCCCAGTCGTTTTATTACGACTATCGCGCTGCTCCGGCCAATGGTTTTACGCCCGTCACCGGCGCGGTTGTGCAGCGCGATGTCTCTGGTAAGCCCGCCTATTACTACGGCGATACCGGCGTAGAACAAGCGACCACCGATAATTTCAAACTCAAACTCGGTTACGACTTTAGCGACGATTGGTCGGCATTGCTGAATCTCGCCTATGAAGATCGCAATACCCTGCGCGACGCCGCCAACACCTATGTGCGCGATGCCGATGGCAATAAAGTCTGGGCGGGTAATCTGGTGCAAGACGGCATCGGCATGAATATCGCGGCCGGGCGTTTGGGTAACAGCGATTTGGAGCGCAAGAGTTTATCCACTGGTTTGCGTGTGAAAGGCAAGCTGAATGATCAGTTAAGCCTTGAAACCAACCTCAGCGATTTCCGTATTCTCAAAGACAACACCCTCAGCTCCAGCCGCAACCCGCAAGATCCCTTGTTCAATAACACCGGCTTAACCACCGATTATGACGATACCGGTTGGCAAACACTGGATGCCAAATTGGTGTTGGAAGATGTTGGCCTGGACGGCATGCAGTGGATTGGCGGCCTGCGCCATGAAGCTTATCGCCTCAATCTGGATCAATATAATTCCGCCAACTGGTTGCAGGGTGACAATGCGGGCTACACCAGCCGCAGTGGTGGCGAAACCAGTATCGATGCTGCTTTTGTGCAATTAAATTGGGATATTGCCGAGCGTTGGGATCTAGCGCTGGGTGGCCGCTACGAACAATGGGAAAGTAAAAATGGCTACTTTAGCCGTCGCAATCCGCAGACCAGTCAGTTTGAATTGATGGATGTGGATGACGTAAGTCGCCATCAATTTTCACCCAAATTTTCACTCGGTTATGTTCCCGCCGATGAATGGCTGGTGCGTTACTCCGCTGCGCGCGCCTACCGTTTCCCCATAGTGGAAGAACTGTTTTCCCAAAGCCAATCCTATTCCAGTTCCAATGTGCCGCGCCCGGATTTAAAACCGGAAAATGGCCTGCATCATAATTTGATGTTAGAAAAACAATTTGAAAGTGGTTATGCGCGTATCAATGTGTTTAGCGAAACTATAGAAGATGCTATCGAATCACAAAACAATTATGCCACGCTGGTTAACACCTTTTCCTCGGTCGATGAAGTGCAAACCGATGGTGTTGAATTTATCCTCAACTATTCCGGTTTGTTAGTACCCGAGTTGGATGCACGCTTTAATGTCACTTACACCAAGTCAATCATTGAAGATAACAGCACCGCCGAAGGCCCCAACCCTGCAACAACGATTGAGGGCAATGACTATCCGCGCATGCCGCGCTGGCGCAGCAATTTATTGCTCACTTATCACCTGAGTGACAAATGGGATCTCAGCGGCAATTTACAATATGCTGATAAAAGTTATGGCCGTTTGCAAAACGATGATATCGCCGAAGGTGTCATGGGCGCGCAGGATGGCTACACCCGCGTGGGCTTGAAAACCACTTACGATCTCAGCGAGCAAATTGAAGTCGGGCTCGGCGTGGATAACCTCACCGATGAGCAGAGTTTTGTCGCGCACCCATGGCCGGGCCGCACAATGTATTTAAGCCTTTCTTACGATATGTAACATTATGAATAACACTCTGTCGGCAACCAATAACAACAAAGCGCTCTATCGCACTCTATGGCGCTGGCATTTTTATGCCGGCGTTTTTTCCATTCCGTTTGTGATTTTATTATCGCTCACTGGTGCGATTTATTTATTCAAGCCTTATTACGAGCACTGGCAAGAACGTGATTATCGCGGACTGCAAGTCATGGGCGAAGCACTTGCGCCTAATGATCAAATCAACGCCGCACTGGCGGCGGTCGATGGCGGAAAATTACTGAGCTATCGCTTGCCGCAAGCCGCCGATGAAGCCGTATTAATTAGTGTGCAGGCAGATACTGTCTGGCGGGTATTTGTAAATCCTTATACGGGCGAGGTGCTTACAAAATTCCGCAGCGACGAACAACTGATGAATATTGTTAAAACCATTCACGGTGAATTGCTGCTGGGTAATGTGGGATCAATATTGGTTGAGCTGGCGGCTTGCTGGGCGATTGTATTAATCATCACCGGTTTATATTTGTGGTGGCCACGCAATGCGCGCGGCATGGCAGGCGTTATTTACCCGCGCCTGCGTGAGGGCAGCAGAACATTTTGGCGCGACATCCACGCTGTTACCGGCATTTGGATTTCTGTCTTTGCATTATTTTTATTAGTCTCCGGTTTACCCTGGGCGCTAGTGTGGGGCAGTGCACTCAAAGAAGTGCGTGCAATAGATTTCTCCCAAATTGTACAGGCGGAACAACAGCAGGATTGGACACAAACCAGCCATCAAGAACATCAAAGCTGGCGCGCGCAAGCCAGCGATGTATTTAATTTAACGCCCGAGGTTCTGGCCGCCGCACAACAATTGCAGTTGCCATCGCCCGTTGAACTCAGCGTTGCCAACAGTCACCACAATAGCTGGAAAGTCTCCTCACAAACCCCCAATCGCCCACAGCGATCTGACGTATGGCTTAATGGCGACGGCAGCATTGAAAAGCGGAGCGGTTTTGCCGAGAAAAAATTTCTGGATCGCACCATCGGCATCGGCATCGCTGCTCACGAAGGCTACTTATTCGGCTGGTTTAATTTAGTGCTCGGTGTACTCACCTGCCTCGGTTTAATCCTCATCAGCGTCAGCGGTTTTATCCTATGGCGCAAACGCAAACCGGAAGCCGTACTGGGCGCACCACCACCCATGCCTACGCGTGTTGGTTTTGGGGTAGTAGCAATCACTCTTGGCCTTGCAATTTTTCTGCCGCTACTGGCGATTTCGTTGGTTGCGCTTTTGGTTATTGAATTTTTTGTGCTACGCCGGTTAAAAGGCGTCAACCGGTGGTTGGGTTTGGGGCGGTAATATTTTTCTGATTGACTAGTTTGTCTTGTCCTTATCATACTCTGTGACGTAATGAATCATGTGAGTCCAAAAAATGACCTCCTCTCCAGAACTGGTAATGAGTTTCGGCGATGTTGCCCACGCCATTCAGCTTGCGCTTGCGCCCGTTTTTTTGCTCACCGGTATTGCCGGTTTGCTAAATGTAATGGCCAGTCGCCTTGCGCGGATTATTGATCGCGGTCGCAGCCTTACCGAGCAGGAGCTGCCATCGCATTTGCAAAATTCGGATGCGCTCCACAAAGAGTTGCACCGCCTGGAGCGTCGCCGCCACTATGCCAGCTTGGCTATTACGGCCTGTACTTGTTCTGCATTGCTGGTGTGTATGGTGGTGGCGTTTATTTTTTTGCAGGTTTTGTTGCAAGTGGAATTCAAATGGGTGATTAGCTCACTCTTTACGGCATCAACCCTGACTCTGATCGTAGGGCTTGCGTATTTTTTGCGCGAGGTGCATTTAGCAACACGCACGGTGCGGATTCAAGTTATCGTCAGGAAAGAATAAATTTCTAACCTATTAACTCGGTGGTTAAGAAATCATCTTTTACGCTGTTATTATATCGCTGATATTTTTGTGGTGATATTTTTGGTTGGTATTTAACCAAAAAAGGATAACAACATGGACTCTGCGAAAATATCTTCTACTGCTATAGCCAATAAAATAGAAAATAACCCATTCAGCGCGCGGCCTATTTACGGAAATTTCTCATTGCTGTTGTTGGGAGTGATTTTTATCACAATGCTCCCGCACTATTTCAAATTGTATTCTGCTCCTGCGAATGTGCCTGTTGCCTTTGTTGTACATGGCATTGTTTATTTTGCGTGGTTTGTATTGTTTGCAGTTCAGTCGAATCTGATTGCGTTAAAAAAATCAGCGATCCATAAAAAACTAGGCTATTTCAGTTTGATTTTGCTTGCGGCGTTAATCATCCGAGTTGCCCACCAATTGTAGACACCCTGTATAGTTAGAAAACCCTATATGGAGGTGCTCACTATGGCACGTAAAAAAACACAAGCTTATACCGAAGAGTTTCGCCGCGAAGCCGTTAAGCGCGCAGAGCAGGAGGGCAATACCACTGCTTCAGTAGCGCGGGATCTCGGTATTAGTGCACAGCAAATTTACAACTGGCGCCGTCAGTTTACCCGTCTTTCTGAAAAGCAATTCAATTCGGTGGCGGGGGTCGATTATTCAAAAAATGAAAGTGATGAGCTGCGTCAATTAAAGCGAAGAAATGCAGAGCTTGAAAAAGAGTTGGCCTTCTTAAAAAAGGCAGCTGCGTACTTTGCGAACCAGCACGAGTGAAGTACGCATTAATTCGTGAGCATCTGGAGGCATTTTCGGTAACGCTAATGTGCCGTGTATTGTCCGTTTCTCGCAGTGGCTTTTATCGCTGGGCTGTTCGGGAAAAGAGCCAGCGGCAGCAGAAGCGGGAGTGCCGCGAGCGTCAGATTATGGACACCTATGCGACTTACAAAGCACGCTATGGTGCGCCGCGCATCGCCAAAGAGTTGCAGGCCATAGGTTATCCTTGTTCAGTGAACTTTGTTGCCAATGTGCTGAAACTACAGGGTTTAAAGGCCCACAACGGTAAGGCGTTTAATTATGGAAGCCATGCCTTGACGATGCACAACGTGTCAGAGAATCTACTCTGGCGTCGCTTTGGCGCGAACAAACCTAATGAGAAGTGGACAACGGATATTACGTATATCTGGGTTGAAAAGCAGTGGCTCTATTTGGCGGCGGTAATGGATCTATATTCGCGCAGTATTGTCGGTTGGTCGCTGGATACCGGTATGACAGAGGCGCTGGTCACCAATGCATTACGCATGGCGTTTGAACGTCGGGAAACTCAACCTGGACTAATCATCCACTCTGATCGAGGTGTTCAATATCGGGCGCAAAAATATATTGATTTTATGGTGCGTCATGGAGCCACTCCGAGTATGAGTAGGAAAGGCAACTGTTGGGATAATGCGCCGATGGAATCCTTCTTTAGTCGCTTGAAAGTAGAGTTGATTTATACCCAGCAATTTCACTCGATTGATGAGGCTAAATCCAGTATCTTTGAATACATTGAAGTGTTCTACAATCGCTTGCGCCGACATTCCAGTATTGGTTATGTGGCACCCGCTGAGTTTGAACGAAGGGCAGCGCTAGCTGCATAGTTAGAGTGTCTACTTTTTGTGGGTAGGACCATCATTAGTGGTATGCAAATACTCTATGGCGCGATGAGTAGCTATGATCCGAATTGGGATGCTGGATTTTTGTATTCACGAATTAATTTGATATGGGGCGTTTTACATACATTTATCAGTTTTATCATTTTGTGTGGGTTGGGTTTGTTATATCGAAAGCAAATGCATCTGCATAAACGCTTTATGCTAATGGCAGCATTAACCATGATTCCTGCCTCTGTTACCCGCATTGCCTTCCTTGGCATTATCCCTATAGATGGTACTCTCTTAACGTTATTGACAACCTATATATTATGGTTAACTCCGGTAGTGATGGATCGTTTGATTTTTAAAGCGGTACATCCAGTTTTTAAATGGGGTGTCCCTGTTTATATAGTGACTCAAGTAATCTGCATAGGATTTATGCCGTCAACCGGAATCGGTCGTGCTATTGCGTTTCCTTTTGCGCTTCAATAATTTCCCTAAATTTCTAAATATCGAGCCAAGGCTTTTTAGTTTTCCGGCGTGGCGGATTTTGCTGGCACCTTGGGCGATGTTGCCTATGCCGTCGGTGAATTTATCGTCGGCAATGAAGGCGGTGATTTCGTTGGCTTCAGCGAATAATTCTTTGGGGTGCTGCAATCCTTCGCAGGATGGGGGGGGCTTAGATTTTTCTACTATTTCCCAAATGCTTTTTTGGCTAAGCTTTTAATGTCCATAATTTCACGTTGTCCCATGTTAGCCAGAATTTCTGATTGGATAAAAAAGTCTACCTTGCTAAGTGTTTTTATCGTTTGTTTGCCGCCGAGAAATGGTGCAGGCTCAAAGGCAAACATTTCATTTTCTTTTAATGGGCCAAACTTTGTAATTGCTTGTTCAAAAATTGGCTCATCGGTGTCAATATCTTCTAAATCAACGTTTTCTGGCGAGATGACACCAAAAAAACCTTTTAGTGAAACATCCTCTCCTTCGGATAGAATACGTTTTTCATCGCTACGCTTAAAAAAAAGTTGTGAGTCAATTATGTCTATTCTCCAGCTCTGCCCTGTTTTCTTTCCCCATAGTAGCAATGAGCCGAAACCAGTTATAGCTATAACATGAAAGCTGTCGAGGTCTAGTACTCCTGTGCCTTTAAGCCAAGTATTCATCGATTCATGATAGTCACTAGGGTTGACAATCCAAAAGAGCCCATCTTTAAAACGGCAAAATCCGTACTCTTGCCAATATTCTAATAATCGATTGGGTAAAACACCTTTGTACGCGCCAAGAGTTGAGTTGTCGACAGCAATAGAATTTTGTGGTTCGCCAAATTGTTCTAAAAACCATTCGAATCTATCATCTAATTGAAAAGTCATGATTAATCCTTCACAAGATTGGTACTTAGTGCCTAGGTCAAGAACACTGGCATTTGCATATTGTTGTGGATGTGAATAAAAAATGCCCACTCTGTGGTGGGCATTTTTTAGCTGCTATTTACTAATTTGATCCAAATAACTCGCCTGCACTAGGTAGTACAACTGGAGTATCCAAATCACAGAGAATAGAGAGCTGTTCTAATATTTTTACCTTTTTGATGTTGTTGATGTCGGCTATACCACCCAATGCTAGTGCAGGTGAAAATGTATACATTTCATCATGCTCTAGCATTCCGTACTTTTTTAGGCAGCGCTGAAACAGTGGCTTATTGTTTTTATCATAGTAGTCAACTCTCTTTTTACTTTTAAACATAAAAAAAACTCCAACTGCTTTATCTATTTCTTCTGCGCTGAGTGTTTTTTTTGCTGCTTCACCAGGAATAATGTTGTTTAGGTGTGGATCAATAATTGTTGTTGAGTCACTTTGACTTCCTCGAATATATAATTCGCCAAAAGCTGATCTTGCAATTGCGTAAAAATTTTCTCTTCCCCACATTGGAGTTTTTTGTAGCCACTTATCGACAATGTTTTGATAGTCTTGTGGATTTACTATCCAGAATAGCCCTTCTGCAAAACCAGAAAATCCATATTCAACCCAGTAATTTTTCAGTTTATTGGGTATTTTTTCGTGAAAGTGCTTTAGCGTTTCTTCGTTGACCGGAATGGAGGAGGTGATTGGAGAAAATCCCTCCTCATTCAAAAATTCATTAAAATATTCATCCATATTTATACCCTCTTTTACGGACAGCGATGCATGTTAACATTCATTTTGTAATCCCCTTGGCCATTTGCGATTGCCTCTGCTGCTGCTTTGTCTAACTCAGTGACACGACTTTTCCATTGAGCGCCGATAGATTGGTTGACGCTTCCATCACCAAAGTCAGCAATAATGTCTTTGCCGCCTGCAATCATATCTGGATTATGTAATGCATTAAGTGTCTTCATCTTATCATCTGCCATACTCTTAGCTTCTGATTTTGATTTGGCAGCACCACTTTTGAAATAATTTTCGGCCAGTTCTTCGGCATACGCCTCTCTTTTGGCTGCTGTACTAGCTCTTTTTCCTGTGTATGCTTTCCTTCCTTCTAGATATTCCTTTGCTGTCATATTATTCAAGCCATCTTGCTGGCCTTTCAGTTGGCGGTCATATTCTGCCGGGGTTCCTTTGGCATTCTTCTTAAAGCAAGGCACATCTGTTTCTTTTAATTTTTTTGCCGGAACAACAGAAGGTTTTTTACCCTCCGGCAATTCCGTCTTAACTGGTTTTTTCGTATCAACATTAACACGAACTTTTTTGCGCAATTTTTTGCGCTTCAATAATTTCCCTAAACTTCTAAATATCGAGCCAAGGCTTTTTAGTTTTCCGGCATGGCGGATTTTACTGGCGCCTTGGGCGACGTTGCCTACGCCGCCGGTGAACATGAGGAGTAGTGCGGTGAGGACGATTTCAAATACGCCGCCACCGGCGAACTCTGCCCATTCGATGCTGGATTGCGCACCGGCGTAATCTTTACCAAATTGGGTGAGCATGTCGAGCGATTCTTTGTCGTCGGCGATGAAGGCGGTGATTTCGTAAGCTTCGGCAAAGAGTTCTTTGAGGCGCTGCAATCCTTCCGATGATAGGTGTTTGGCGTCTATGCCCAGAATGCGGGCGATGTCTTTTATCTCTTCATCTTGCAGGTTTTTGGCAAGGCTTTGCTTCCATTGTGCGGAGGTGAGTGTGCCATCGTAATAGCTTTTGTAGCCTGCGTGCAGCAGGTTGTTGAGCCGTTCCAGTGGGTTCAGGTATTGGGCGACTTCGGCGGTTTTGACTACGACATCCTTAGCGAAGGTGACAAGGCCTACTGCGCCATTCCAAAAGCCTTTGGCATAGGCCCAGTAATGGCTGCCCGCCTGTTGCAGTGCATTTTGTTGTGCGAGTTCTTTTTCATGTTTGGCGGCTTCGGTTTTTTGTTCGGCGACTATCGTATCTAACACGGCTTTGATATTGGCGCGGGTTTGTTTGAGTTCGTCTTCTATGTCGTCCGATACCAATTCAAATTCGACCGAGCCGGGTGGCAAATTGCTGAGGCAGGCCTGGCCTTGGTCGTTGAGTTTGCCGGCCCAGGTCATGCCTTCGCTGTCGGTGGCGAGAAAGCTGCCTTTTACCGGTTTGCCATTGGCGTATTTGTATTCCACCTGTACCCAGTGTGGTCTGTCCGGGTCGGTGATGCTGGTGACGGCTATGCCTTCGCCTAGTTGGGTCATACTGAGATCCTTTCTGGTATTACACCGATAGCGGCGCGATAGGCGCTATCGGAGGAGGTGCACACAAGGGCATTGGTGGGTGTTGATGATGTAAGGCAGTTTAAGGCGGCAAGTGCAATGAGGGCGCCGCCGGTGGCTGCACCCAGATCGCCGTAACAATCAGCGGGGTGCTCGTGTTTGAAATGAGCGAGCCTGTGGCTTGAGCGGGTCATGGCGACGCCAAATTCTTTTGCCCAGTAGTGCTCGCCATTCATGCTGCTGAACACGGTGCTGATGGATGCTGGTTCCGACAAGTGGGACAGCGCGGCTTTTACCGCTGTGTCCAGTCCGTTGCCTTGATAGGGCTGTTCGCTGTAAATATGCCCCGGCTCCTCGCCGAAACCTAGCTGGCTCAGGGTAATGCGATACCCATTCTCGTTCATGGCCAGTGCGGGATTGGTGGTCAGTAATAAAAAAGCGATGCCTTCGCCGGGCACAAAGGTATCAGCCATACCCTGAGGACTTTCGGATTTAAGGCGGCCATCGCGATCCAATAAGTGCAGCCAGTGAGTGTGTTGGCAGCAATCGACACCGCCGACCAGCACTTGCTCGACATGCCCAGCTTCCAGGTAATGCTGCGCTAATTTGATTGCTTCCAGCATGCCGGTGCGCCCGGTGCAGAGGATGCGGCTGGCACTGTAGGCTATGGGAAGCGCCGCTTGTTTGCGCAGCAGGGAGAGGAATTGGGTGGGCAGTTGGTTGTCCAGGCCTGGATAGTTTTCCGGTCCTGCCATAATCAATGGGATCGGCTCGCCTTGGTGTCCTGCAAGTATATCGAGCGCGCCAGTGCTGGCCATTTGTAACAGGCGTTCGTCGCGAAAGCTCAGGTCCGTGTCTTCCAGATCTTCAGCCAAGGGCAGCAGTGCGCCGTCGGGTATCAGGGACAGTGTGATTTGGTGATGATCAGGGGTGTGATAATTCGCCGACTGATAAGTGTTAATGCCTGCGCGATAGGCGTAAAAATTACTGAGGGAATTGGGGCCGGCAGCGGTAATAAGGTGGGTTTTGGCAATATAGGTGGTGCGCACGCGACTAATCTCCCTGTTAGGTCGCGGTGGATGCTAGCGATTCCTTTCGCGTAAAAAAACCTACTGGCGCAAACTTTTTGTGATCGCTATCAATAATATTTCAACTGCGTCGCCTTACCCCAAAAGACCTTATAGGAAAAAATGGTGTAAATAATAATGGTGGGTAATACCACTACGATGCCGTACAAAATAAACATGAGTGATTCCGGGGCGCTCGCGGCTTGCCAGATGTCGAGCTGACCGGGTACTACATAGGGGAAGAAGCTGTAAGCCAAGCCGATAAAACTCAGCAGGAAAATCATGCAGGCGGACGCGAAGGGAATCCAGCAGCCGAAGTCGTTGGGGTAGGGGAATAGTTTTAAATAGCGCTCTACGATAAACAGCAGTAAAAAACAAAATACTGGAATAGTGAGCAGCACAATAAAGAGTGGGCTGCCAAACCATTTGGTAAAAATGGTTTCGCTTACCAGCGGGTTGACTATAGAGACAGCAATAATCCCTAGAGCCATTAACCAACCGCAGCGGCGTGCCCACACGGCGGCGCGCTGTTGTAATTCACCTTCGGTTTTCATCACCAGCCACGCGGCGCCGATAAAACTGTAACCCGCTGTCACACAAATGGCGCTGAGCGCGGCAAAGAAAATGGCGGCAACACTTTGTTCAAAGCCCATCACATACATACCCAGCATATAGCCTTGCGATAATGTTGCGAGCAGTGAGCCGGTTTTGAATATTTTGTCCCATAGTTCTTTGTGATCGGCTGGCGCCTTGGCGCGGAAGTCAAAGGCAACACCGCGCAAAATTAATCCGGCGAGCATCACGGTGATGGGTAAATACAAATGAAATAAAATCAAGCTGTGTGCACTGGGGAAGGCGATTAACAAAATGCCTATACCAAGCACCAGCCAGGTTTCATTCGCGTCCCAAAAGGGGCCAATGCTGGCGATCATAGTGTCGCGCTGCTGTTCATTGTTGTTGGGCAATAAAATACCAACGCCCAGGTCGTAGCCATCCAGAATTGCGTAGATGAAAAAGGCGAGCGCCATAAGGCCGATAAAAATAACGGGCAGCCAAAAGGCTTGTCCGGTGAGTTGGCTAATGTCTGTCATGTATCGCTCCCCTTTTAGTGTGCGTTCTGCGCGCTGATTAATTTTTCTTGCAGTGTTTCTACCTCTTCCGGGCGATCCACCAACACCGATTTTCTCGCCATAAGAAACAGGGTGCGTACATAAGCAAATAACAAAACAACATAGAGTGTGAGATAAACCGTCAGGGATATTCCCACATTGGTGGCCGGTGTTTTGGTGACGGCATCGGCGGTGGCTAATACGCCGGTGACTAACCAGGGTTGACGACCAATTTCAGTCACATACCAACCGGCGAGTGTGGCAATCCAACCGGAGAAAGTCATGCCTACAAATACTTTTAGCAGCAGCGGTGGAATTTCCTGTTTGCGCCAATAGCACCAGCAGCCCCACCAGGATACCAATAACATCAAGGTGCCAATACCTACCATAATGCGGAAGCCATAAAACAACGGCGCAACCGGTGGATGGGCATTGGGGAATTCGTTCAGCCCTTTTAATTCGCCGTCCATTTTATGGGTGAGAATCAAGCTCGCCATCTTGGGAATTTCAATTGCGAATTTGTTGGATTGCGTTTCCTTATCGGGGATTGCAAACAGCACCAGCGGCGCGCCTTTTTCGGTGTGCCATACGGCTTCAATCGCGGCGACTTTGGCGGGTTGGTGATGCAGAGAATTTAAGCCGTGCATATCGCCCAGAAAAATTTGGATGGGAATTAAAATCGCTGCAGCAATCGTAGCGGTTTTTAATGCAAGGCGCGGTGCTGGTTTGTGATCGCCTTTAAGAATGCGGTAAGCGGAAATTCCGGCAATTAAAAAGGCAGCAGTTAAGCCCGATGCGACCAGCATGTGCGACAAGCGATAAGGCATGGACGGATTAAAAATAATCGCCAGCCAATCAGTGGGGTAGGCAACACCATCGCGCATTTCAAAACCGGTGGGCGTTTGCATCCAGGAGTTCAACGCAATAATCCAGAAGGCAGACATGCTGGTGCCGAAGGCCACTAAAAACGTGGCGAAGGTATGAATGCGGTTGGATACGCGATCAATCCCAAACAACATAATGCCAAGGAATGTGGCCTCCAGAAAAAAAGCGGTCAGCACTTCATAACCAAGCAAGGGCCCCGCAATATTACCGACGGTTTCCATGTAGCCCGGCCAGTTGGTGCCGAATTGAAAACTCATGGTAATTCCGCTGACCACGCCGAGTGCAAACGTCAGGGCAAAGACCTTGACCCAAAAGCGATAGGCGCGCATCCACACTTCATCGCCGCTGCGGTTGTAGCGAATTTTGAAATAAAACAAAAACCAGCACAGCGCGATGGTAATAGTGGGAAACAAAATGTGAAAGGAAATATTCGCCGCGAATTGGATGCGCGAAAGGATAAATGTGTCGAGCATAGCGGGTACCTCGGTCAATTAGGTCGTGGATTCTTTTTTACCGCCGAGCAGGCGATCTTTCATATCCAACACTTTGCCAATACTGCTGCCGAGCTTGAGTAGCTTGCCGAGGTTGGCTGAGTCCAGACGCTGAATTTCCTGCGTCCAGAGAGTGATCATTTCAATCAGTTCATGCATTTCACGCATGCGTTGCTGGGCATATTCTTCTTCGGGATTAGCTGGCTTTTCGATCAGCAAATTGCGCAAGGTGGACAAGGTTGGGTCGATTTCGCGTTTGCGACGCTGCTCAATCAGGGTTTTGGCTATATCCCAGACATCGCCCGGCGCCGAATAAAATTCTTTGCGCTCACCGGGGCGATGCTGCAACTTCACCAGCTCCCAGGACATTAATTCTTTTAAGCCCATGCTCACATTGGAGCGGGAAATACCCAGCGCTTCAGTCATATCATCCGCGCAGAGCGGTTCTTTACTCAGCACCAGCAGCGCATACATTTGCCCCACGGTACGGTTAATCCCCCAACGGCTTCCCATTTCGCCAAAGTGAAGGATGCAGGATTGGATCATCGGGGTCAGAGCAATGGGCATTTGCGGGATTCCTGTAATTTCAGTAATTACTGAAATTACAGGAATCATTGATGTGGGTCAATATAAATTGTGGTGAGTGTGGTTCGTGAGTGAAGATTCCAGTCTCACGGGAAGATTTGTTGCCCCTGCAATTTATCCATGGAAACAACAACCTTACCCTTGGCTCGACCCTCTTCGAGATAAGCCAGTGCCTCTTTGGTTTGATCAAACGTGAACACCTTGTCGATCACTGGGAGGATTTGCATAGCCTCAATCAGTTTGCCAAGTTCGGCAAGCTGGCGTCCGTCCGGATGTACAAACAGGAATGAATACTCCGCAGCGCGTTGTTTCGCTTGGCGAATTATTTTGCTGCTTAGCAACCCAAACACAAATTTCATCAAAAAGTTCATTCCCCGTGCGTGGGCAAAGGCGATGTCAGGTGGCCCAACCAGCGAAATCACATTGCTGCCGGGTTTTACAATCTGCAGCGATTTTTTGATTTCGTCGCCCCTGAGAGTACCCAGTACCAAATCGTAGCTTTGCAGTACCTTTTCAAAGGCCTGCTTCTTGTAATCAATGATTTCATCCGCCCCCAAGCGTTTAACTAAATCGATATTGGTTGTGCTGGTGGTGGTGCCTACGGTTGCGCCAAGGTATTTGGCGAGTTGAATAGCAAAGGTGCCAATACCGCCGGAACCGGCGGGGATAAATACTTTCTGCCCGGGTTTGATCTGGCCTCGCTCTTTCAGTGCTTGCCATGCGGTAAGTCCGACCATGGGGATCGAGGCTGCTTCTGCAAAATCCAGATTTGTTGGTTTTAAAGCAGCCGCGTGCTCGGCCACCACGGCATATTCCGCAAGGGTTCCATTACCTGAATCAAAGGTGCTTGCAAAGATCGCATCACCCACCTTAAAGCGGGTAACTTGGCTGCCCACTTCCACAACAACACCGGCGACATCGCTACCCATCACTGCCGGTAGCTGGAATTGGAGAATCGGCTTGAACATGCCTTTCGGGATCATGTTGTCTATTGGGTTCAAGCCAACTGCATGAACTCGAACGAGTACTTCGTTGGGCTTGATGCTTGGCTGGGCAATATCGGCAAAGGCGAGCTGATCGGACTTGCCATAGCGTTTGAGGATAAGTGCTTTCATTTTTCTGCCCCTATTCAAGCATCAAGTTGCAAGCTTTTGCGAATGCCAGAATCCAAAAGGCCTGTCGGCGCGAAGCGGCGCATAAACTGCAATTGTGCGGCGGCTTTGCCAGCGGTGTAGCGGCGCCTGGGTTTTTCGGCGCGAATGGCAGTGAGTACTACATCCGCCACTACTGAGGGTTCATCGGCATTTTTCATCGCCTCGCCCACGACCTGTGCCAGGTGTTTGCGCAGTGACTCGTATTCGCCACGCTTGGTATCTGGCTCGATATTGTTCGCCTCGAACTTGGTTTTGGTATAGGCGGGTTCAATCGCCGAGACTCTGATGCCCTGAGTACGCAATTCATGATCCAGCGATTCCGAATAGCCTTCAACCGCATGTTTGCTGGCGACATAGAGCGCCACGTAGGGCATTGGCACCACACCGAGAATAGAACTCATGTTGATAATCCGGCCGCTGCCTTGGCGACGCATTTGCGGTACCACGGCGTGGGTCATGCGTACAACGCCCAGAAAGTTGGTATCGAACAGCGCCTTGGCCTGCTCGATGGAGCTTTCCTCGGCCACCGCTGGTGCAATACCAAAACCGGCGTTGTTTACGAGCACATCAATCCGCCCTTCACGCGCCAACAACTTTTCAACTGCGGTGGCGACGGACGCATCGTCAGTGACATCCAGCTCCAGCATCGGGAAGCGATGCTGGCCAGAGGTGGCGCCGCGTCTGCTGGTGCCGTAGACCTTGTAACCCTCGGCAATCAGTTTGTTGGCGATGGCTTCGCCGATGCCCGACGACGCGCCGGTAATGAGTACGACAGGTTTAAGATTTTTCATAGATGTTATCTGCGCAAATGACAGTGAGAGGTTCTTGTTAATCAGCGTGTTGATAGCGCTCGGCGGCTTTGGCCTGATTGATGTCAGCCAGCAGCGTTTGCCGCGCGCCATCAAGAGCGTCCCAGCGTGCCGCGTTTTGCAGCGGTGGTATGGTGATCCGTTCGCGGCGATCAAAGCCGACTAGTGCCGCATCCACCAAGTCATCTACTTTCATCATTGCTGGGAAGCTGCTGATGTCGATGCCTGCGCGATCCCAAATTTCGGTGTAGGTTCCGGCAGGAAGTACTGCTTGGACATAAACCCCTTTAGCTGACAGTTCCACTTGCAAACCTTGCGATAAAAACAGCACAAAAGCTTTGGTCGCGCCATACACCGACATTTGGAATTCGGGCGCGAGGCCAACCACAGAGCTGATATTGACGATGGCGCCTTTACCTGCTTGTACCAAGCGCGGCGCTATTGCGTTTGAAAGTCGTGTCAGTGCGGTGATATTGAGTGCGATCAACTGCTCAATGGCGTTAGGCGTCTGCTCGATAAAGCCGCCAGACTGGGCGATACCGGCATTATTGATCAGTGTTCCGATGTGTTCGTCATCGCGCAGGCGCGCTTCAACAATGGCCAGATCACCGGCTTTAGTCAGATCGGCAGGCAGGACATCGACCTTAACGCCGTATTGTTCATGCAGGCGATCTGCGAGTGCATCCAGTCGCGCTTGGTCGCGTGCAACCAACACCAGATCATGGCCGCGTTGTGCGAAACGGTCGGCATAGGTGGCACCAATGCCAGTAGAGGCGCCGGTAATCAGAACAGAATTGAGTGTAGTCATGGGATTTGCTCCGGGTTAATTTGCATCTGCAAAGGTTGGGTAATCGATATAGCCTTCCGCGCCGCCGCCAAACAGTGTTGCCGGGTTGGGGCTTGCCAGCGGTGCGCCCGCCTTAAGGCGTTCCACCAAATCGGGGTTGGCAATAAAAGGGCGACCGAAGGCGAACAAATCCGCCTTACCGTCGGTTAGACGAGTGGTTGCCAGCTCAAGGTTGTAACCATTGTTGGCCAGGTAGGTGTGTTTAAAACGCTGGCGCAAGGCGTCGTAGTCAAATGGCGCCACATCGCGCGGACCACCGGTAGCGCCCTCGACTACATGCAGGTAAACAATCCCCAGTGCGTTGAGTTGCTCCGCGATGTAGTTGTATTGCGGTTGTGGGTCGTTGGATGAGATGCCGGAAGCGGGCGATACGGGCGAAATACGCAGGCCGGTGCGCTCTGCGCCAATCTCCTTCACTACTGCGGCGGTCACTTCCAGCAGCAAACGTGCACGGTTTTCGATAGAGCCGCCGTAAGCATCAGTGCGCTGGTTGGCGCCATCTTTAATGAACTGCTCCAACAAATAGCCATTGGCGCCGTGGATTTCTACACCATCAAAACCTGCTGCAATCGCGTTGGTAGCAGCCTGGCGAAAATCATTCACTATGGCGGGAAGTTCGGCGAGTTCCAGTGCGCGGGGTTCGGAGGTATCCGCAAAGCCATTGTTGAGAAAAATCTTGGTCTCCGCGCGAATAGCAGACGGGGCGACTGGTGCAGCACCATCAGGCTGAAAATCCACATGGGACACGCGACCCACATGCCATAACTGGATAAAGATGCGGCCACCTTTGGCATGCACGGCATCGGTGACCTTGCGCCAACCGGCGATTTGCTCGGCAGTGTAAATACCGGGGGTATCCTGATAACCCTGCGCTTGGGCAGATACCTGAGTTGCCTCGGCGATGATCAAGCCTGCTGAAGCGCGCTGGGCGTAGTAGGTCATGGCCAGCTCGTTGGGAACTAAACCGGCACCTGCCCGGCTGCGGGTCAGGGGCGCCATAACGATCCGATTGGCGAGGGTTAGTGAGCCAAGGGTGTAGGGTTGGAACAAGCTATTGTCGGTCATGTTTATTCCCGCATTGATTGATATCTGGTGGGTGATTAGTTGTTGTTTTAATGATGATGATCGTAATCTAAGTTGTCAAGCGGTTTGATTATGGTTGTCATCAATGTATTATGAATGTCATGTTTTGTGGGTTGAGGGTCAGGCAATGAAGGTTTCAAAAGCACAGGTACAAGAGAATCGGGCACGCATCGTTGCGATGGCTGCGATGCTGTTCCGCGAGCGCGGCTATGACGGTGTGGGGGTGGCGGAGTTAATGGCGGCTGCCGGTTTAACCCATGGTGGTTTTTACAAGCATTTCAAATCCAAAGCCGATTTGATGGCGGAGGCAGCGGCTGAGGGGCTGGCGCAATCAGCAGCCAATACGGCTGAGCTGGATGTAGTCGCGTTCGTGAATCAATACCTGTCCCGGCAGCACCGCGACGCGCCCGGTGTTGGTTGCACTATGGCGGCATTGTGTGGTGATGCTGCACGTCAGCCGGAGTCCATTAAGGCGATATTTGCAGCCGGTATTGAGCGTCAACTCGCGGTGCTGGAAACTCATCAGAACGTGGATGAGGATGCAAAAAAACACGCGCGTGCGATGATGATTGAGACTATGGCTCAGGCGGTGGGCGCAATCGTGTTATCGCGCGCTTGTCCGGATGATTCCCCATTAGCGGATGAAATTCTGGAGATTTGTCGAGCGCGGATTCTCGGTCAATATGAGCAGGAGAATGAAATGAAAAAATCATCGGAATAAATTCTGATGCACTGTTTCCCGTGGCTCATCGCCTGCGACAATTTGCCTCATTGTTGTTGTCGTTTCTTTTATCTAACCTTGTCCAAAATTTTTATTATTGATAATGGGCAAGGTTATGGAAAAAATAAATTCTGCAAATATTTTTAAATCGTTGGCAATTAAATTATCACTCGCCTGTATTGCGGGCGCATTGTTAACGGCGTGTGGTGGTTCCAGTTCTGGTTCATCTTCCTCCAATAGCTCATCCAGTTCTTCATCAAGTGTGTCGTCATCAAGTTCAAGTGTGAGCAATGAGCCGGTGGCGATTACTATTCCATTTTCTGCTGTTTCCGGCAGTACGGATATTAATTGTGCCGCCACGCTCGAAGGCTTGGGTACAGTGAGCACTCGCGCAACGATTGCCGATTTCCGTTTCTACGTGCATAACCTGCGCCTCGTAACGTCAACTGGTGAGGAATTGCCAATTACGTTGGATGAAACGGGTGTTCAGGCAGACAATATTGCGCTGCTGGATTTCCGCGATAAGTTGGGCACAGGGGCAACAGCATGTCAGGGCGATGCTAACCCAACCATGAATAAACAAGTAGTGGGCAAGGTATTGATTGGTAATAACACCATTGCCAGTGTGCGTTTTGTATTGGGTGTTCCTGCAACGCATAACCATGCCGATCAAACACTTGCCAAAGAGCCGTTAAAAACGCCGGGGCTTTCTTCCGGTATGCACTGGGGTTGGAATGTAGGTTATAAATTTACAGGCCTTGATGTATTTACAGCGGTGCCCATTACGCGCCCGAGCGATGCTAATTGGACTAACTCGCGCTGGAATATCCATTTGGGTAGCACCGGCTGCACGGGTGATGCCGTGAGCGGTGGTGCAGTGACCTGTACTGCTGGAAATCGTGCAGAAATCACTTTAACGAATTTTGTGGTGGGCGAATCTACCATTCAGTTGGATTACGCCAAGTTGGTTGAACACAGCAACATGGGCGAAGACGGCGGCGGTCCGGCAGGTTGTATGTCGGGTGCCACTGACCCTGAATGCGCCACTATTTTTGCCAGCCTTGGTTTGGCGCACGCGACACAAACAACGGCACCTTCTGCGCAAACTGCATTTTCTATTGTGAATAAATAATCGGGGCAGCGGTTGCTGATGAGCGCTGTGAAAATTATTTATCTGTTAAGCGGCGCCTTGTTGTTGAGCGGTTGTTATGGCGGAAGCCAAACAACCGTGAACGATACCGCTGCTACTGCTACGGAGTTCAACTGGAATTTGCCACCACAAATGGCACTTCCCGTTGAGCCGTTAAATAACCCGGTTACCGAAGCAAAATTTCAATTAGGTCGTCACTTGTTTTATGACAAGCGGCTGTCCGGTGGTGGTGCGATTAGTTGTGCATCCTGCCACGAGCAAAACAAAGCCTTTACCGATGGCAAGGTGCGCCCCCGTGGCGGCGCTGGTGATTTACATCCGCGCAATTCGCAAGGATTGGCAAATGCCGCTTGGTTTGCCACAGTCACCTGGGGCAATCCCTCTCTCACCACACTTGAGCAACAAATCATGTTGCCGCTATTTGGTGTGGATCCTATCGAACACGGTATTAACGAAACCAATCATCCGTCCATTTTACAATCCATCGTTATGGATGATCGCTATCAACAATTATTTGCTGCGGCTTACCCGAATTCCGCGCCGATGGAGTGGTCGCATATTGTTGAATCCCTCGCGACATTTGTACGCGGCATAACGTCTTTTCGCAGTGCTTATGATCGTTACGTTGCAGGTGACCAAAGCGCATTAAGCGATAGCGCAAAACGCGGGCTGCAATTATTTAACAATGAGCGACTGGAATGTTTTCATTGTCACGATGGCCATTTATTTACTGACTCGGTGCGCGACCGTTCCATGCGCGTGGTGGAAACGCCATTTCATAACACGGGTTTGTACAACATAGATGGCCTTGGTGCCTACCCTGAACCCAATACCGGTGCCCACGAAGTGACCGGGCGCGCCGCTGAAATGGGCGCATTTCGTGCCCCGAGTTTACGCAATGTGGCGGTCACTGCGCCCTACATGCACGACGGTAGTATCGCCACCCTGGAGGAGGTTATTCGCACCTATGCGGCGGGCGGGCGAAATATTACTGAAGGCGAATTGAGTGGCGATGGACGGCGCAATCCCTATAAGGATAGTTTTATCGTCGGGTTTAGTATCAGCGAGGAAGAAATCGCCGATGTAATCGCGTTTTTAAACAGCCTGACCGACGAACAACTTCTTATCGACTCTCGTTACGGAAATCCATTTGAATGAGCTGCCCATCGCGTTTGTTAGCCACTGCCTACGGCAGTGCACTCTTGTCTTTCTCGGCGAATCTCTTTGCACACGGTTTAGCAATGGATAGCCCCAGAACAACGGCGCTGGATGCTGCGGTAGTGGGTACTTGGCGCTCGGCAGCTGCGGTGGATGACAATACCGCATGGCGCATGCCCGGGTTTTTAATGGGTGGTGAAAGCTGGCCAGTGGATGAAGGTGTCAGTCTCGATGAGGTGAACCTGAGCGGCCAGTATGCCATCGACCCGAATGTGTATGCCGTTGCTAAAGCGGGTATACACGGTGGAGGCAAGGGCAGTGATCACGGCGACACACTGGAAGTGCAGCACGCCTATTTGGGCTGGCGCAATACCTGCGCACCTTTTTGTATCGCCGTTGAAGCGGGAAAAATGTCGGCATTGTTTTCCCCTGCGATGGCAGAGCATGCATCCACGCGGTTGCTGAGCGAATCCTCTTTGTTGTTGGATACCTTGTTCGGACGCGACTTTCACGATCAGGGGGCGCGTATTTTATGGCAGTCCCCATGGGGAATCAGTGGCGGTGTAGAGCATTGGCGCGGTCAGGCTTTTCCATCAACAGCGACTGACGATGGCGGGAATAACGATATTTTTATTCGCTACGATGTTCACAGCGACACAGTGACCGCTACGCTGGGTGGTTGGGCGATGCGCGCCGATGCGGAAAACCGTATTGATCATCGCTACAGTGCCGACCATTCCCATGGCAATAACACTACGCCTTTGTTTCCGTCGGTAGGTTTTACAGGCGCCACCGATTTGCAGGGGCTGCACGCCAGCGCGCGCTGGAAGTTGTCGCACGCCTGGGCCTTGAGTGTCAGCGGTGAGTGGATGAATGCGGATGCAGATGGTTTTTTACAAAACAATCAGCGCACGGCGAATCTGCGGAGCCAAATTCGTGGCTATTGGGTACAACCGGCTATTCACTGGCGCGCTCATACCCTCGCTCTGCGCAGTGAACAATTGCAGGCAGACAATTATCTGGAAGGGGCTGGTGCACCGGCTCTGACCTTGGATTCAGGCCTATCCACCAATGGCTACACGCCGGAGCGCCTTTCATTAGTCTGGTTGTGGCAGTGGAAGTCTAACCTCGCCCTGCGCGTGGAGGCGGTTGATGATCGCAGCTTGCCGGACGATGCGTCGCGCATGGCCATCGGCATTGTGTGGCGCCAAAACCTATGGCGCGCCAAATAACGCCGTGTGTGTGCAATTGCCCCCATAAAAAAGGGAGAGCCAGTAGATCGGCTCTCCCTTTTTTATTCACCGGCTAACACCGGCAGCAAAGCTTAGTTACAAATTTCGCGGCCACCGCCTGCGCCCTGGCTATTACAGGTCGCGGTGGTAATACAGCTGCGGTTGTTTTCCCAGCCCCAACCGCTGGCGGTATTTTTACAGGTTGGGTAGAGCGTGCCCCACCAGTTGCATTGGCAATTGCTGCCTGTACCACCGGTACTGCTGGCGACACTGCTGCTGGAGCGTGGTGCGCTGCTCGTCGTTGCGGTGCTACTTGCTACTGCAGTGCTACTGGTGCTGCCACCGACGGGTGCCACGGCGCGACCGGTATTGGGGTCAATTCTGCCCGGGCACAGTCCTTTGGCGCGCAGGTTGGCGGCGATTTGGGGGATGGCGGCATTGGTGTTGTTGTAGTTGGCGTCGTGCATCAGGATAACCTGACCGTTTTGCAACCGGTTAACGGCGTTGGCGATTGCTGAGGCGCTGGCGCCATTCCAGTCTTGCGAATCCACATCCCAGGTAATGACACGCATCCCCAGCGCTTGCGCGGCTTGCTGCACATTGTTGTTGCTTTCACCGTAGGGTGGGCGGAACAGTGTTGGTTTGGGGGCGCCGGCATTTTGAATCGCCTGACTGGTGCGATTGAGCTCATCGTAAATCTGTTGATAGCTCATGCTGGTCAAGTGCGGGTGGGTATAGCTGTGGTTTTGCACTTCGCCAACTGTGCGCTCCAGGGCGATTAGCGATGCGTTATTCGCTACGTTCTGGCCTTGGTTGAACCAGGTAACCGGAGTGAGGTTGTGTTGCTTGAGCAGGTTGATCAGTGTGGTGGTGTTATTGCCGGGGCCATCGTCAAAAGTGATACCGACATAACCGCTGCAGCTGGGATTGCCGCCAGTGTTACCGCTACTGCTGGCAACTGAACTGCTGGTGTTGCCGCCGGTATTACCACTGCAATTGCCGCTAAAGCAGTCATAGGTGTAGCCAAACCCTATGGCTCCGTTACAGTGCATAGTTTCGGAGTTTCCACCGCCGCCACAGGAACCGTTGGCATAGAGCCCGGTGTTGTAGGTCATATCCTCCGCTTGACGGATTTCGCCATTGACCTGGATATAGTCCACAAATACATCGCGACCGGTGGCATCGTTATCAAACTGCACCTGGATATCGCCCGAAGCGCTGCCGCTGTAGATGTAGTTTTGATAGCTGGTGCTCAGTGTCCAGTCTGCCACCACAGCGCCACCCACGCGCAGATTGATATGCTCGCTGCCCAAGGCGCCGCGCGCACGAACCACAATGCCGCCGCTAGCGCCAGGGTTGCCACCGCCTGCGTTGCTGCTTGCCGCCGAACTGGTGGCGCCAGTGCTGCTACCAGTGCTGGTGCCTTCACTGACGGTGATATCCGAACTGCCGCGACTTTGATAACCCTCCGTCGCCAATACCATGTAGTCATGGGCGCCCAGGTTCAGGCCTTTGCTGGCCCAAAAGTTAAAGTGGTTGGCAACGGTAATCGTACCCGAGATAGCACCAAAACCTTTTTTGGGATTGCGCACACTAAAGTATTGGTAAAAGGTTTGATTGCCATCGATAGATGGCTGGTTAACCCGCTGGCAGCGGCGCACATTGTAGGTGGCGCCATCGCTTTGGAAACTGCCGTAGTCGGTGCCTCCGCTACAGGATGCCGGGTTGTAGGAGCCGTAGCTTTCAATGACGTAGTATTCAATCAATGGGCTGCGGGTCCAGCCATAAAGGGCGAGGTAGGAATTGTCCTGTGCAGTGATGTTAAAACTGCCCGTGTAATTCACGATCTTGGCACCGCCGGGATTCCACCCTTTACCGCCCACCCAATTGTTGGTGCTATTGGACCATTGGGAGGTATAGCGGCCACCGGCTTGCAGGCCGAAAGAGGCATCGCCAGAGTCTTTCCAAAACGAATAATAAAATCCGTTGTGGGTGCCGGTGGCGTTACTGGTCAGTGTTTGTGCATGCACGGCTGTGCTGCACAGGAGTGTTGCGGTGCAAAACACCGCGGTGTTAATCAGTGCCGAAAAGACACCTTTGCCGACTGTTGTGAATGTCATTATTGATCTCCAGATTAGTCCCTCAACCAATACCGCCTGTAGAGGAGGTGGGCTGCTGTCGTGCGGATCCTGTTTATTGCAAACAGGCGTTTTTTTCGGGCGCTGTACGGCATGTTATTGTTGTAAAAAAGCAGCGCGGTGATTCCGAAGTGCGCTTGTATATATCCCGGATTTACTTATTGTCAATAAAACCATATTAATATGGTCACAATAACTATATGTTGTTTATTGGTGCGACAAATTGCTCACATAAAAGCGCCAGTGAGTAACATTTTTTTGCGGTTAAATCGATTAGCACATTGGCGCGATTATCCTCAGTGCGTGTATATTCGGCGCCGTTTTTCTTCTATTGAGTAATGTTATGGCTGGTCCAAATTGCAATCCGGATGTCGACGTTTTCTTGCATGACCTGCAACAGGCGTTCAAGGCTGGTGCCTTGCAGCGTTTGGTGCTGTCCAAATACAAAGGTGGCGATGCGGATTTGAACCGTATCACCATTCGCCCGGTGCAGATTAAAGAGCAAACATTGTTATCGTTTTTATACGAATATCGCACCAACCATGTGACAAAAAATGTCGCGCTGGAGGAGGTAATAGCCCAGTTGCAAGCCTGGCTGGGCAGCGATTTTCACAATGCCCATTTGATTACCGATGACTGGGAAATCCAGTTAAGTTTCAGCAAAAAAGGCAAGGTGCTGATTAATAAAAATCGCAACAAACAGCCAGTGATCACGAGCGATAGTAAAACAACGCCGCTGGAGTTGGCGCACAATCGTAGCAAGCTGCGCTATGTAGAACAGGGGCGACCCTATTTGCGAGAGCTGGGCATCACCGATGCCAATGGCCAGATTATTCCGGCTATGTCGCGCAAGTGGAAACAGATCAATAAATTCATCGAAGTCTTATCTACCGCCATCCAGCAAACAGGGCTGGATAAGCGCGATGAATTGCATATCGCCGACTTTGGTTCAGGTAAAGCCTACCTAACCTTCGCCGTTCACGATTATGTGAGTGCAAATCTGGGGGTAAAAACCCAAGTGACGGGTGTGGAGTTGCGGCAGGGACTGGTGGATTTATGCAATCAAACTGCGCAAAAATTATCGCTTGTGGGCATTAAATTTGAGCAGGGCGATGTGCAGCATTTCGCCGCGCAGAACATCAATATTATGATTGCCTTGCACGCTTGTGATACCGCCACCGACTACGCACTCAACATGGGTATTCGCACCGGTGCCGAGATTATTATGTGCTCGCCTTGCTGTCACAAACAAATTCGACCGCAATTAAAAAGCCCCGCGTTGCTCGCACCTTTGTTGCAACACGGCATTCATCTCGGGCAAGAAGCAGAAATGCTCACCGATGGTTTGCGCGCACTCTTGTTAGAGGCGAACGGCTACGATACCAAGGTGTTTGAATTTATCTCGCTGGAGCACACCAGCAAAAATAAAATGATCCTCGCACAAAAACGCAAAACGCCACGCGACAATAGCGAAATATTGCAACAGATCGCTGACATCAAAGCGTTCTATGGGATTACAGAACAGTGTTTGGAAACACTGCTGCAGAACTAGCTGCGTACGCGGATTGTGTTAGCGTTTGTATTGTGTGGGGCAATAGCCGCGATTAATTTCAGGTGAGCGCAATTGCAAATGTTTGGTTTTTCGCCCGCTGACCCGTTCGCGCCACAAGCGAAATGATGAGGGTTTTAGCTCGCGCCGCATCAATACACGCACATCCGGCTCGCCTAAACCATAAAGTGTTTTTATGGCTTCAAACGGTGTGCGATCTTCCCATGCCATTTCAATAATGCGCGAGATGTCGGCGGGGCTAAGTGTGGAATATGTAAGCATGCTGCCACCTGTGAACTTTCAGGCTTTTACGTTCCCGTAGCAATGTGGATCATCCTGGCTTCATAAAAATCCCGGCCATCAGCGATGGTCGGGATTTTTGTTTTTTATCATTTGTTATTATTTCAATTTCATGCAGCTCGCGTAATAACTTACGCTTGCTGGCCAATCAGAGAAAATACCGATCACGCCGACATCCTTCGCCAGCACATGCAAGGCATCCATCATGTCGCCATCGTTATTAATTGCAGCGTTGATGGTTTGGTAGTACCAACCGCCACCGTTTTTCAGCGGGCCGGAGCGTTCGAAGGACCAAGTTATCATTTTCAGACCGGCCTTTTTGGCGTTGCGCGCGTATTCGGATGGAATAATTTTATTGTTATTGTCTAATGCCAGCAGAGCCCAAATCGGCGGTGCGACAATCTTGAAGCCTTCGTCGGCATACATTTGCAAATCATTGGCGGTCGGCAAATCGGCGGTGGTGTTGGCATCATCCAAATAGACGGCTTGTTTGCCAAATGTCGGTTCGTTTTTGATCCAGTAACGAATATCCTGAATGTCGAATGACTGCGGCCAAACGTCGTGTGCTTTTATGCCAGCAGCTTTGTATTCGTTAATCATTTGTTGTGCGTACATAGCTTGGGTGTAGCTTCCGTCAAATGGCATGGGCACGCTGGCCGATTTTAATTCCGGGGTCATTTTTACGCCTAGTTTTTTAAATAATTGGATGCTTTCAGCGTGAGTCAGTAGCGTCCCTTTGCTTGCGTATAAATCAGTGCGCCAGTTAGCGGTACCTTTTAGATATTCATCAACACTTGTGGCTTTTGGATTGAAGGCATCCATTTTGCCCTGCAAGGTTTTAAATTCGGCGAGGGTGATATCACTGGTGCAGCAATTAGCACTTGCAGCTTTACCGCTTACCGGATCAAACGGCGAAAAATTCTGGCTGCATTTGCTGGCGAGTGGTGTGGCGAGAATATTGGTCGTGGTGTGCAGATCGCATTGTGAATGGCGACACACGAGTTGTTTATCTTTGGTGAAGGTAACATCGCACTCCAAAATGCCGGCGCCCATTTTAGCGGCGGCTTCGTAAGATTCTTTGGTGTGCTCAGGAAATTGCAAAGGTGCGCCGCGATGGCCAATAGAGAAATTCGTTTTTTTGATGGGGCTATTTATGCAGCTCTGTAATTTCTTTTTCAGTGCGCTTTCATCCATATCATTGACTAAAAAATAGGGGCGAGGGCCGAGCTGAAGGGTGGTATTTTTTTCATCATCTTTGCGGGGTTGGTTGTCCTTATCGCCATGAGCGCAGGCGGTGACGGGGACAATCAACCCCAGTAATAGCGTGATCGCCAGTAAATGAATTGTGCGCGACATTGGAACCTCCTTGGGGTGGGATGGGTGTTTCACTGCAACCCTAGTGGTCGAATATGACGGTAATTTTCTGATTTGATGACAGATTAGTGATCTGCTGTGTTACTGAGCGGTGCGTCGCATCTTGGTGAAATACCGTGAAATAGTAAACTTCTCAAATTGCGCTAGGATAAGCACCATTGTATCGCTGCCGTATTAAGGATTCGGATCTATGGCTAATAATATAAACCCCCTGATTACCCAATTACTCGCGTGCACTACCGCAGGCGAGGCCAAACCGGTGGTTGATGAACTGGTACGGCAACTGTGTGAGATTACCGCACTGGATTTACACCCGGCGCTGTTTCTGGATGAGCACGCCACCATCACCCCACAGGGTAAAGCGGTGTCACCTACCACGGCAGCGCAGTGCGCCGAGGATGTGCAGCGCACGCGGGTATTTATGCAGGCCGTTTATGCGGCTATCCAGCAAAAGTTGCAACACAAGGATTCGCAAGGCATCTCCCTACTGTACGCAGGAACCGGCCCTTTCGGATTGTTGTTAATCCCTCTTTTACCTCTGCTTGATGCGGCGCGGGTGCGCGTTACTCTGTTGGATATTCATGCCGAGTCCCTGGCAAAACTACAGCAGGTGATTGATTATCTGGGCGTTAGTCATTTTGTTGCCCACAGTGAACAAACGGATGCCTGCACCTGGCAAACCGATCAGCGGTATGACCTGATTATTTCTGAAACCATGCGCCAAGGCTTAATACAAGAACCGCAGGTCAGCATTTTTAGTCATCTGCAACAATTTTTAAAAGACGATGGATGGTTGTTGCCGGAAATTATCCGCCTGGATTTATGGCTGAGTTCGGGTGGTAGTCCCGCGCTGGGTGCGAGCGGCCCCCCGGATGTGCATTTGGGGCGCGTGTTGCAACTGGATAAAGCCAGTGCGATACAAATAGGACGTGGCGATATGTCTTGTGCGCAGGGCAGTTTATGGGTGCCGGACTACGCTAGCCGGTTGAAGCACTTGAAGTTAACTACCTTTATTCAAGTGTTTGGCGATTATCAATTGCACGAGAACCAGTCGCAGCTCACGCTGCCATTATTTGAGCGCAATGCGCGAGTTCAGCCGAATTCCCTGCTGCGCTTTCACTACGAATTGGGCGCTTATCCCCAGTGCGTATTTGCCTATGAAAAAATGCCCGCGCTGACAGTGCATTCCCTACCCGATAGCCTGGAAAAAAATGTGCAGGGCATTTATCACTTGCCACGGCTATGGCACAAGGTTCAATTGCGCAAACAGGCCGGCACCTCGTCTGACATTGCGCAGCAGTTAGCGGATATTCCCGCCAGCGAATGGCTGTTGGATCGCATCTTGTTTGATCAGTTGGGGGCGGGTTTGGAGCCGGCGTTGCAAAAATGCTATGCGGCGCACGAACTGGCGGAGTTTGAGCATTGGTTGGCCAATGAAACCGTGGGTGATATGACGCCTGAGAAAATCCAGCGTGCTAATCAAGCGATTCTGCACTTTATCAACAATGGCACCAGCGGTTTGGATGACAGTCTCGCGTTACCGCTGGATGCGCAACAACTTGCTCACTGGGATGAGCAGGGCTATTTGGTGGTGCCTGGTGTGTTATCGCCTGAAGAGACTGCAGCAGTGCGCGCGGCCATTTGCGAGGAGTTGCAAATCCGTGAAGATGATCCGGCGACCTGGTACCGGCCTGCGATGCCGATGCAAAAAATTATGGTGCAATTATTTACACACCCGGCGTTAGAGGTGGCGCGAAAGTCTGATTACATTCGCCGTATTTTCCAGCAACTCTGGCAGCGCAATGACGTGGTGATGGCGACGGATCGCGTCAGCTTTAATCCGCCGGAAACCGCGACCTGGCAATTTCCCGGGCCAGCCATGCACTGGGATGTTGACTTGGTTGCGCCCATTCCTTTTGGTACCCAGGCGTTAATTTACGTGACGGATGTGGCTGAAAATCAGGGCGCGTTTTCCTGTGTGCCAGGGTTTCATAAACAGATTGATGAGTGGTTGGCGCAACAGCCGCGGGGTGTTGATCCGCAGCAACAGGACTGGTCGCAATGGTCGATCAAGCCGATTGCCGCCAAGGCCGGTGATTTGATTGTCTGGCATCACGCCTTGCCGCACGGCAGTAGTCCCAACCGCGCGCAGCTGCCGCGAATGGTGCAATACCTGAATATGTATCGTTAAAGCTTTTATGTCGCCCTGTTTTGGCAGGGCGAGGCTTCGCTAGTATTTACTCGTCATGGTTATAAGGATTGAACCACAGGGATGCATCATCCACGGGTGTTTTTTTCGGTAGGCCCGGGTTTTCCAACTGGATGAGGGTGCGGTTTTTCAGGTTGGCTTTGGTCATTACATCTTTTACGGTAGGGTCGTTAAAAAAGTATTCTTCAAAACTGCCGTCAGCAATCGCAATTCGCAAGCCCCGTTCAATATCTGCTGCCAATTTAGTGTTGGATTTATTCACAAAAAAATAAAAAGGATTGATATAAGAGAGCAGCAGGTTTTGTTCTACCTCCAGCGCGAGGTTGGGGTAACGTTGCATTTCCGACCAGGGCTCATGGGCTCCACGGGGAAAGGCATCAAAGCGCCCGCCATCCAGCATGTAAAAAAGCCCTTCGTACTTTAATACCTTCACCACATTGAGGTTGTTAGCGGTAAGCACGTTAGTGTCTGCCCAAAAACGACCTTGGCCGAGTGAGAGACCTTGCAAATCTTTCAGGGTCTTAATGCCATCAAACCGTGATTGGGTACCTTTTTTAATCAGCATTACCCGGTAGCCCAGTAAGCCGCGATAGATAGGAATACGGATAGGTTGCAGGCGCTCTTCAAGGTCATTGGTAGTCGCGTACCAGACAACATCCAACTGATTGTCCATCAGCAAACTGACAATCCGTTCTTCACTGGTATTCTGTGCGGCTTCTTGCAGTTCGTATTTCTCTGGCAGTTTGCTAAGTGCCAGTGTCAGCAAGCCTTTTGCATAGACTTCGATGCTGTTGTTGCCTTGCACTACGCGCAGTGTGTTTGCATGGCTGTTCATTGACGCACTAAGAAACACGCAAAACAGTATTGCGCAGAGTATTAAACAGGTATTACGGTTGGGACTCTGGGGCGTTTTTGCGTACATGTTATTTTCATCCACAAGTTTATTTTTATGGTTTATCCACTACGGCAAGCAATAGCAAATAGTTATATGGTGATAATGACAATAACACAAGAAAATGAAAAAACCACCGCACCCGTTGAGGTTCCATAGGAAAGGTGCGGTGGTAAAAGCGATTCACCAGTGGTCCCGCTTGTGGCTGACAAGTCGGGTACTGGCGAATGGTTGGAAGCCGGTGGGTAATTGACGCGTGCAACAACTGCTGGGGAGTAGTGATCGCACGCGGCAAAAGCACACCTGAACACGAACAAACCGCTGAGTGGTGATTCAGTTGTTTGTGTGGTTGTTAATGGCTGTGTGGGCGGCCATTAACGGTGCGGGTGTTGTGGGCGCACCCGCCTTACAGAAACCGCTGCTGCCTAGTTGTCCTTGTCCGTGGCGGCGCCGGTTTTGCTGTTCAGGGTTGCAGGTTTTTCATAGGTAAACGGCTGCAATAATTCATCGGGTTTGCCTTTGCAGGCTTTGGCTAATAATTCGCGACGCTGCGCCAATAAAAGCCCAATCGCTTCGCTGTGTTGCTCGTCAATACCGGGGATATTGTCTTCAATTAACTGGGTGATGTTGGCAGCGAGTTCCAGATACTTATCGTGCTCTTCTGCGATTTTTCTGTCTTCAAACATACTGCCATCCCGATCACATAACCAAACGGCGACTACTGCCATGGGGTAAATCCTCAAAAGGTTGTTACTGTTTTTATATACAGTATCTGCGAGGGGGAGGATTGTCAACCCTGTTTTCCGGCGGTGGCATCAAAAGCTCAGGCCGGCTCCCAGGGTGTAGCTGTAATCGCGTTGGTCAATATTCTGTGTGATCTGTGCTAAAGCGGTGGGCGGCATTGCTGGCGGTTCAGCGTGTTGTTTTGCACACAAACTCCGGTGTGTCATAGCCCCATACTACACGTGCTTCGCCCTGGTGCTCCCAAAAGCTCTCGTTGCGCCCTTCGTACTTGCTGCCGCTGGCGGCGGGAACCTGATACATCAGCGACACGGAATCGCCGCGCTCGGCAATGAGGGTAGGTGAATCGCTCTCGTAAAAGGTTACGATGAGTTCATCGGCAGGGGAATCGCCGCATTGGAATCGAATGGGGCCAATGCTTTCTACCAGTTGATAGTGGGCTTGCAGCTCGGCAATCCGGCGCTGATATTCGGTTTTGGCACAGCCTTTTTTATCATCTGCCTTCCAGCAGTCGTTGCGTCCTTTGATCCAGCCGCGCTGCCCAGTTGTCAGGAGTGGTGATTGTTGTTCCTGTTCCTGGACTTTTTGGCTGGCGGCGGCATAAACGGCTGCCAATTTTATATCCAGTGCGGCCAGTTCGCTGTCCTGGCAAATCAGGGTTTCAATACTGCTGTCGGTTTTGGTGCAGTCAAAGGTTGGCGCAATCGATGGGCGAGGTTGTGAATAATCGACAGTGTGATCGCAGCTGCCGTCATTTTCGCAATCATTGATGCCGTCCTGATCGGCATCCCAACTTGGGTGCATGGTTTTGGCGACGGCAGCGGCGCTGGTAGAGGGCGACGTGGCATGGCTGTCCTCCGTCTGTTGGTTGCAGGCTGCCATCAGTGCAGCGGTGCTGATAATGACGGCAGCTCCAACGCGCGATAGGTTACGCATAAGATTCTCCTTGATCCCCATGACTAGGTGTTGTGCCTGAGTATATCAGCCGTTGATAATGCTGCATCTTTTTACCCCCTGCAGGATTTGCTGTGTCTAACGCCGAGTTGCCCTCAAGCCCATCCCCCGAAAAGCCAGCCAAGCCCAGAAGCCTGCTGCGTTCCAGTTTGCTCACCGGCTCCATGACCATGATATCGCGGGTGCTGGGATTGGTTCGCGATATAGTCCTGGCAAGTGTGTTGGGCGCGGGTGGAGCGATGGACGCTTTTGCCATCGCGCAGAAAATCCCTAACTTCTTTCGCCGCTTATTTGCCGAGGGCGCCTTTTCCCAGGCTTTTATTCCGGTGCTCTCGGAGTACCGCGAGAAAGGGACCCATGCGGCAGTGAAGGAGTTGGTTGATAAGGTGGCCGGTTGCCTCGGGTCAATCTTGTTGTTAGTCACAGTGATTGGTGTGGTTGGTGCAGTCGGTTTTGCCTATATCTTCGGTTATGGCTACGCCGATGAGCCGGAGAAGTTTTCGCTGTTAACCGACTTGGTACGGATCACTTTTCCCTATTTGATGTTGATTTCGCTCACCGGGTTTGCCGGGGCAATCCTGAATAGTTACGACCGCTTTGCGATCCCGGCCGTGACACCGGTATTTCTCAATATTTTTATGATCGCTGCCGCGCTTCTTGTCGCAGATTTCTTTCCTAATCCCGCCTACGCATTGGCGTGGAGTATTGTGGTGGCAGGTATTTTTTCGCTGCTGTTCCAATTGCCGTTTTTGCGGCAGATTCATCTGCTGCCATCGCCCAAGCTGGATTGGTCGCACCCCGGTGTTAAACGCATTTTGGTGCTCATGGCGCCGGCACTGTTTGGGGTGTCGGTAAGCCAGTTGAACCTGTTGCTGGATTCGATTATCGCCACCATGCTCGGTGATGGAGCCGTGAGCTGGTTGTTCTATTCCGACCGCTTGGTAGAGCTGCCGCTGGGGGTCTTCGGTGTGGCGATTGCGACGGTGATCATGCCCGGCCTCTCGCGCTTGAGTGCGGCACAATCGGGGGAGAAATTCAGCCAGATGCTCGATTGGGCGATTCGTTTTGTGGTGCTGATTGCACTGCCTGCAACGCTCGCGCTGATCATTCTGGCCGAGCCGATTCTTTACACGCTCTTCTATCACGGCAAGATGGAATCAAGTGATATTTTGATGTCGTCCTACAGTCTCAAGGCCTACGCGCTCGGCCTGTTCGCCTTTATGTTGATCAAGGTGCTGGTGCCTGGTTATTTCGCGCGTCAGGATATGAAATCGCCCGTGCGTATCGGGATTATCGCCATGTTTGCCAACATGCTGATGAAGCCTGTTGTGGTGATTCCGCTGGTGATTCTGTGGGGGATGGGGCATGTCGGTCTGGCTTTCACTACGGCGATGGCCGCCTATGTCAACGTTTGGTTGCTCTACCGTGGATTGCGCCGTGCGGGCGTATATACGCCCGCCGCCCAGTGGCCGCAGATATGGCTGCGCTACGGCGCTGCCAACCTGATGATGGTGGCGGTGCTGGCGGTATTCCTGCTGTTGTGGAATGGCTGGCATGAATGGTCTGTGCTGGAGCGGGTGCTGCGCTTGGCGATAATCTGCGCGATCGGCTTTGCCACCTATCTACTGATGCTCTTTGCGGTAGGCGTGCGTTTGCGCGACTTCAAGGCGCAACAGTGATTGGGACAGCGGTAACCGCTTTCGGGGTAGGCTCAGGTGCCACGGCTCCTGTATACTGCCCGCCTTCATTTTTCAGGCAATTTGGCTAAGGGCAGAGCACAGCGTGAATCCAGCGGCACATGCGTTTATTCGCGGGTTACATAACCTGCGCCCCTGGCACCGTGGCTGCGTGGCAACCATCGGCTCCTTTGATGGCGTGCATCTCGGTCATCAAGCCATACTGCGTCAGTTAATGGATGTCAGCCGGCATTACAACCTGCCTGCCGTGGTCATCGTATTTGAGCCTCAGCCACACGAATTTTTTTCCGGCGATAAGGCCCCCGCGCGGCTCATGCGCCTGCGCGAAAAAGTACAAGCCTTATTGGCTGCCGGTGTGGCGCGCGTCCTCTGTGTGCAATTTAACGAGGCGCTGCGCAAGCTGACCGCTGAAGCCTTTATCGAAACTGTCTTGCTGGATGGTTTGGATATCAAGCATCTGGTAGTGGGCGACGATTTCCGTTTTGGCTGTGATCGCCGCGGCGATTTCGCCCTGCTGCAAAAAATAGGCGCTGAGCGCGGGTTTGGCGTAACCGATACCTGTACCCTTGAAATAAATGGTGAGCGCGTGAGCAGTACACGTATCCGCCACCTGCTGGAAATGGGTGATTTTGCCCAGGCAGAAACCCTGCTCGGCAAGCCCTACAGCATTAGCGGGCGTATTGCTTACGGCCAGCAGTTGGGGCGTAAGCTCGGTGTGCCAACTGCCAATGTGCACTTGCGTCGCTACCGCTCGCCTTTGCACGGTGTATTCACCGTCAGTGCCCGCTTTGTGGATGGCAGTGTGCATCAGGGCGTCGCCAATGTGGGGGTGCGACCCACAGTGACTGGCGACAAAAAACCACTGTTGGAAGTGCACCTGTTTGATTTCTCCCGCAAAGTCTATGGCGCGATGATTGATGTTGTGTTTCACACCAAATTGCGCGATGAAAAGAAATTCAACTCGCTGGATGAACTGCAAACACAGCTGCAAGCCGATATTGCCCAAGGACAGGCTTTTTTCCGGCGCGACACTGCTCCTATGAACTAAGGTCTTGCCGCAATTCGCTGTTCTTTTTTGACGTGTACCTAACTGGGATTCGGAATATGAGTAGCGTATGGCAGCAAATATCCAATACGGTAGTGATAGAGTTTTCTGACCTCAAGGACGTCACTGAAATTACCACCATCACCGTCCGTTTATTAATGGCGGCGTTGTTGGGCGGAATCCTCGGTTTTGAACGCGAGCAGCGTGGCAAAGCGGCCGGGATTAAAACGCACATGCTAGTGTCCATTGGCGCTGCACTGTTTGTGTTAATTCCCATGCAGGCCGGGCTCTCCGAGTCTGAATTGAGTCGCGTGGTACAGGGTATTATCGCCGGTATAGGTTTTCTGGGGGCGGGCGCCATACTTAAGGGCACCGATGAAAAAGACCTGAAAGGCTTAACAACGGCCGCCAGTATTTGGCTAACTGCTGCCATCGGCGTCGCGGCTGGTTTAGGGCGCGAATCATCGGCAATTCTCTGCACCTTGTTGGCGCTGATGATATTAATCGTTATTCCGCGTGTTGCAGAGCTGATGGCCGCCAAACGCAAATTGTAAATGTGTATGGCATATTATTGCCGCCGTATATTTTTAAACACCTTTGTTAACAAGTTGACCGTGAATCATGACCGATTACAAAACAACACTGAATTTGCCCAACACCGGTTTTGCGATGAAAGCAAACCTCGCCCAGCGCGAGCCGGACATGCTCAAACAATGGCAAGCGAGTGATCTGTACCAACAGATTCGCGCTGCACGTGTTGGTCACGAGCAATTTATTTTGCACGACGGCCCACCCTACGCCAACGGCGATATTCATATCGGTCACGCGGTTAACAAAATCCTCAAAGACATTATCGTCAAAAGCAAAACCTTAAGTGGTTTTGACGCGCCCTATGTGCCGGGTTGGGACTGCCATGGCCTGCCAATCGAACACAATGTCGAGAAAAAAATCGGCAAGGCAGGCGATAAGGTTGATGTAAAGACTTTCCGCAATAAGTGCCGCGAATATGCCGCCAAACAAGTCGAAGGCCAAAAGGCTGATTTTGTGCGCTTGGGAGTTTTAGGTGAATGGGATAAACCCTATCTCACTATGGATTATAAATTCGAAGCGGACATTATTCGCTCGCTCGGAAAAATTGCTGAAAACGGCCATCTACACAAAGGTTTTAAACCTGTGTACTGGAGTGTTGTCGGTGGCTCCGCGCTCGCAGAAGCTGAAGTGGAATATCAGGATAAAACCTCATTTTCTATCGATGTAAAATTTGCATTTGTCGATCAAGCTGCAATTGAAAAAGCAATTGCCGAGTTGAGTGGCAGTGGGAAAATCTCGTTGGTGATCTGGACAACCACTCCTTGGACTTTACCTGCGAATCAAGCGGTTTCTGCCAATGCAGAAGTGGACTACGCCTTGGTGCAAGTGGGCGACGAACGTTTGCTGGTGGCTGAGACGTTAATCGGCAGTGTGCTGGCACGCGCAAAAATTGAAAACCATGTAATCGTTGGCCGTGTAAAAGGCGCTGTATTGGAAAACTTGTTGCTGCAACATCCTTTCTACGCGCGTCAGGTTCCAGTGATTCTCGGTGATCATGTGACTACTGATGCCGGTACTGGCTTCGTGCATACCGCACCAGATCACGGCGCCGACGACTTTAATGTCGGTGTGAAATACGGCATAGGCACGCTTAACTACATCGATGATCACGGCACCTATCGCCCGAACGTAGAAATCTTTGCGGGCGATCACGTTTACAAAGTGGATGAAAAAGTAGTTGCGCTTTTAATTGAAAAAAATGCGCTGCTCGCGCAAGGCAAGATTACCCACAGCTTCCCACACTGCTGGCGCACCAAAACCCCGCTGATTTTCCGTGCAACACCGCAATGGTTTGTGAGCATGAGCAAAAACAATTTGCGTGATCAAGTTGCGCAAGCGGTGGAGTCGGTTGAGTGGGTGCCGGATTGGGGTAAAGCGCGTATCGATGCCATGCTCGCAACGTCACCGGATTGGTGTATCTCCCGCCAGCGCACTTGGGGTGTTCCCATTGCGTTGTTTGTGAATAAAGAAACGCAAGAATTGCATCCGGAAACTGCGCGCTTGATTGAAGCCGTTGCGCAAAAAGTCGAGCTGGCCGGAATGGATGCCTGGTTCGAACTGGATGCTGCCGAATTGCTCGGTGCCGACGCCGATAAGTATCAAAAAGTCACTGATACCTTGGACGTATGGTTTGATTCCGGCGTAACGCATTACGCGGTACTTGAGCAACGCGGTGGTTTGCGTTTCCCGGCAGATTTGTATCTGGAAGGCTCAGACCAGCACCGCGGTTGGTTCCAGTCATCGCTAAAAACCTCCATGGCGATGCATGGCGTTCCTCCTTATAAAACCGTGCTGACTCATGGTTTTGTGGTGGACGCGCAAGGGCGCAAAATGTCCAAGTCCATTGGCAATGTAATTCCGCCACAAAAAGTAGTGAACGACTTGGGCGCGGACGTATTGCGTTTATGGGTTGCTGCAACGGATTTCAGCACTGAGATGAGTGTGTCCGATGAAATTCTGAAGCGCACCGCTGATTCCTATCGTCGCATTCGCAATACCGCGCGCTTTATCTTGTCCAACCTCACCGGCTTTAATCCGGCAACTGATGCTGTTCCTGTTGAAAATATGTTGCAGTTGGATCGCTGGATTGTGGCGCGTACAGCACAATTGCAGCAAGACATTATCGCTGCTTACGACAGCTACCAATTGCATTTGATCTACCAAAAACTGCACAACTTCTGTGTGGTTGAGTTGGGCGGTTTCTATCTCGATATTATTAAAGATCGCCAATACACCGTAAAAGGTGACGCGCTTGCTCGCCGTTCCGCGCAAACTGCATTGCATTACGTGATTGAAGCGATGGTGCGCTGGATTGCACCGATTCTAAGTTTCACTGCCGATGAAATCTGGAAAGAAATTGCCGGCGAGCGCGAAGCGAATGTGTTTGTCGCTGAATGGTATCAATTGCCTGCAATGCCTGTAGATTCCTTTGCTGACAGCTACTGGGAATTGATCGCGCAAGTGAAAGACGCCGTAAACAAAGTGTTGGAGGCAAAACGCACTGCAGGCGAAGTGGGTGGTTCATTAGGTGCTGAAGTCATTTTGTATTGCGACGAAAAGTTGCACGGCGAATTGCACAAACTTGCCAACGAATTGCGCTTTGTATTGATCACATCTACCGCTGAAATTCGCCCACTAGGTGAAGCGCAAAATGCTGAAGCAACCGATATTGCCGGTTTACAAGTGGCAGTGAAAAAATCCGAACATACAAAGTGTGAGCGCTGCTGGCACCATCGCGCTGACGTGGGTGCCAATGCTGCGCATCCCACTATTTGTTTGCGCTGTGTTGAAAATGTGGATGGTGCGGGCGAAACCCGTCACTTTGCTTAATGAATATCAGTGAGTTATTGCCGTTGAAAATTTATCAGAAAGCCTGGTTTTGGTATGTCGTTGCACTTGTGATAGTGGCATTGGATCAAGTCAGCAAGCATGCAATCGAAGCCGCATTTGAGTATGGCGAAACCTTGGTGTTTACGTCGTTTTTCAATTTTACCCTGGCCTATAACACCGGCGCGGCATTTAGTTTTCTTGCCGATGCTGGTGGTTGGCAGCGCTGGTTCTTTGCAGTGATTGCGTTAGTCGCGAGTGTGTTGCTGAGCGTGTGGATCGCGCGTTGCGCCCAACAAAAGCCGCGTGAAGCTTTCGCCCTGGCGTTTATTTTGGGTGGTGCCCTGGGAAACTTGTACGACCGTATCGTACATGGCCATGTGGTGGATTTTATTGTTGTGCATTACCAGGATAATTATTGGCCTGCATTCAATCTTGCTGATTCGGCGATCAGTCTGGGCGCTGCCGTATTGATTATTGATATGTTGTTTAGCAAAGAGAAAAAAGAGAATGCGTGAATTAGCAATTGGTCCTGGTACTAAAATTACCCTGCACTTTGCCCTGCAGTTGGACAATGGCGAAATGGTGGACTCCAATTTTGAGCGCGATCCAGCCACCTTTACCGTGGGCGATGGCAACCTTCTGCCCGGATTTGAAAAAGCCTTGTTTGGTATGTTGGAGGGCGAGCACAAAACCCTAGTGATTAAACCTGAGGATGGTTTTGGTCAGCGCAATCCCAATAATATCCAGGAAATTGCACGTAGCCAGTTCAGCCCGGATTTGGAGCTGAGTGAAGGCCTGATGCTGTCCTTTGCCGATGCACAAAAAACCGAGCTTCCTGGTGTCGTGGTGCGATTTGATGACGATGTTGTAGTGGTGGATTTTAATCATCCATTGGCGGGGCGCGATATTTTATTTGAAGTGGCTATCCTTAAAATCGAACCGGTTCAGGTGCATTAATCATGACCCAAATCAAGCTCGCTAATCCCCGTGGTTTTTGTGCTGGCGTCGATCGCGCAATTGATATTGTAAATCGCGCCCTTGATGTATTCGGTGCGCCAATTTATGTGCGCCATGAAGTGGTGCACAATAAATTTGTGGTGGATTCCTTGCGCGAGCGCGGCGCCATTTTTGTTGATGAAGTCGAACAGGTTCCCGATGATGTTATTTTGATTTTCAGTGCGCACGGTGTATCACAAGCTGTGCGTCAGGAAGCAGAAGCGCGTGGTTTGCAAGTATTCGATGCAACCTGTCCGCTGGTCACTAAAGTGCATATTGAAGTCACTCGCTATAGTCGCGAAGGGCGCGAATGTATTCTGATTGGTCACGAAGGACACCCCGAAGTAGAAGGCACCATGGGGCAATACAGTGCTGAAAATGGCGGCGCTATTTATCTTGTGGAGGATGAGGCCGATGTTGAGGCACTACAGGTAAATGATGCAGAAAACCTAGCGTATGTGACCCAAACTACGCTCTCCATGGACGACACGGCAAAAGTCATTGAAGCATTGCGCAATAAGTTTCCCAAAATTCAGGGGCCGCGTCGCGACGATATCTGTTACGCCACCACTAATCGCCAGGATGCCGTACGCCAATTGGCCCTGGAGTGCGATCTGGTTCTGGTTGTTGGCTCCCCCAACTCCTCCAACTCCAACCGCCTGCGAGAGCTGGCCGAGCGTTGCGGGACAGAAGCCTATCTTATCGATGGCCCCGAAGACATTAATCCTGAATGGATTAAAGACCGCGTTAGCATCGGCATCACCGCAGGCGCCTCCGCCCCTGAAATATTGGTAAAACAAGTAATCGATAAATTAAAAGCCTGCGGCGCACAAGCCCCTATTGAAATGGATGGCACACCGGAAAACATCAGTTTTTCTTTGCCGAAGGCGTTAAGATTGTAAAACCATGAATCTGCAGGGCTATTTGATTTGGTCACATTGCGCCACTGTTAAGGTTTTTACTCGCGTTCTTCCTCCTCTGGAGATTACCAAGCCATAGCCCTTGCCCTTTATGGTCGGGCAAATATTGAATGTTCCCAGTTGCAATACGCCCCCATTGCTCTTCCCTACTTTTCGGGCTTCTCCTGTACTTATGAAGGAGATATATTCTTTCACATGGCTATTGGCTTCAATTTTTATTTTGGAAGTTACTGCCGTTACCTGCTGTAATATTTCATCATTATTTAATACCCCATCATTATTCTTATCAATAAATAAACTCCAGCCTTGCGTCCAGTCTTTTTGATTTGCAAATAAAATGGTGCGACTGTTGCTGCTTACTGCCAATGTGCGTGCAGACTCTATGGCGCGTAGTAAGTCATGCATGACGATTTTTGTCTGTGTATGTTTGATTTGTTCAGAAAAAGTGGGGGCAGCAATAGAGATGGCTATTGCCAATATAGAGAGTACTGCGATTAATTCGATGAGAGTAATACCCTGCTGTTTCATAAGGTGAACCTTTCCTTGGTATTGGTCGTTGATGCTAACCAGGCTCCTATCAGGGGCCGTTCATACGTCCTTGTTGACCGGATATCGCACTACCAGCTCCATTAGAAGCAAGATGTGGTACCGTTAAGCTAAATATAATCAGTGCCTGTTTTGTTGTCTATCCATCTATGAGGGCATTATTGCTATATTAGCTAATCGTCACAGTTTTCCTGCATATAGGCAAAAAATAATGAATAGAAACAAAGGGTTTACATTAGTTGAGCTTATGGTGACGGTAGTGGTGGTTTCTATCGTCGTCGCGGTTGCAATTCCCAGCTTTTCAGATCAGATAAAAAATAATCGTTCAGAGGCGTTGGGCGAAGAATTTGCATCTGCCTTAAATTTTGCCCGCATGGAGGCCGTAAAGCGCGTTGGCAGAGTATCGTTATGCCCAAGTGACAATGGCGCCGCTTGCACTAATTCTGCTTGGACTGATGGTTGGATCATTTTTGTTGATTATGCTGCTGCCGATAATGCTGCGCCCTTAACTACGCAAGGCGGCATAAGTAATATTCTTCGGCGATGGAATAAGGCCGCTACTGATAGCGAGATTTCCGTTCAGACGAATAATGCTGCGATTAATTATATTCGATTTACAGGTTTGGGGGCTTTGGCCAGATTAAATAATCCTCCTACCCCGGTGGTTGTTGAAGCAAAGCTCAATGGGTGTAAAGGTGATAAGGCACGGCGAATCACTGTGGGTGTTTCAGGAATTGTGAATGTGGCGAAGATCGCTTGTGATGCCAATCCTTGAGGAATTTTTATTGTGACGAAAACGATTGATTTACAGCGGGGCGTAGGCCTAATTGAGGTGCTGGTAGCAGTGCTTTTGATGGGAACATCATTGCTGGCAATTTCCGCTCTACAAGTCCGATCTCTTCAACAAAATCACGAGGCGTTAATAAGAACACAAGCCAATATTTTGGCTTACGACATATTAGAGCGAGTAAGGATGGCTAGCCCCATGGCTCCCGGTGCTCTTGTCTTGCCTGTCCAAGATGATATGGATGACCTTGCAGAAAACTTACTCCCTAATGGGGTGGTAAATTTGAATTGCAATGCGGGTCGATTGTGTACGATTACACTTACCTGGAGTGAGTTTACTCGTACAGAAGATGACGCAGATCAGCAGGCATCCACATTTACCTATAGCACACGACTTTAGGATTTTTTATGCGCTTCCAAAAAGGCTTATCTCTCGTTGAGTTGATGATAGCAATAACCCTGGGCTTAATATTGATGACTGGGGTAATTCAGTTATTTATATCCAGTAAAGATACGTTTCGTACTCAGCAGGCAACATCTAGAGTGCAAGAGACAGGGCGCTTAGCGGTAGAGTTTATTAATCGTGATCTGCGAATGGCTGGCTTTACTGGTTTTCGGGGAAGAATATCCGCAATAAGCAATAAAATTGCGCCAGTCAATTATGCAAATGATTATGTAAATGGTGTTTCTGTTATAGCGAGCAATTCTGCAGCCGATATAGCACCGATGAATGGTACTAATGTACTAGTTATTCGGGGGGCGCTGGCAGGTGAGAGTTCAGCATTGATTTTGCCTGCAGAAGCGGGGTTGCTTACTGTCACTTTGAGAAGTACAGAGGTTGGAGCATGCAGTGATGGTGCTACTCGGTATAACGGGCTTTGCCCAACTGATGATTTAATGATAGCTGATTATCAGAAAACTGTTGTGTTTAAACCTACATCCATTGCTCCTAGCGGTGCTACGTTACAAATAAAATATGCAGGTGGATGGGGGGGCGACTATCTAAACTATAAAGAGTATTTCACTATAGGTGCTCAGATATCTTCTGCTCAAACTGTCTCTTATTTTGTTCGCGAAGGTGTATCAGGGCGACCAAGTTTGTTTCAGCGCATTAATTCAGGAGCTGCAGTAGAGTTATTGGAAGGTGTTGCCAATATTGCCGCTAGCTATAATCGTTTTAGTAATCCGAATGCTTATTTAGATGCGATTGGAACACTCGATGGATTGTGGAATAACCAGAGTGACCCTGTCATCAGTATGCAAATAGAGCTGCTTGTCGAAAGCATTGACGATCGTGTGTTGGATGAAAAACAAACCTACCGGTTTAATAATCAAAATATTCCAGCAGATGACTTCCGGCTACGTCAGGTTTTTGCAACCACGGTTGCATTGCGGAATCAATTGCCTTAGTAGGTGAAACAGATGCAATTCAAATTACACAGCAACACAATGAAACAACGCCAAGCAGGTGCCGTTCTGATTGTGGCATTGGTAATGGTGCTTTTAATGACAATAGTAGGCGTGTCGGCAATTAAAGGAAGTAACTTGCAGGAATTAATGGCGGGCAATGTGCGTGATAAGCAAATATCTTTTCAAGCTGCCGAGGCCGCTTTGCGTGATGCTGAGGCATCTGTTAATGGTGTAAATCCCCCAAACATTGGTGGCGCTACAGTGGGGTTCGTTGAGCAAATTGCTGCCGGCTCGGTGTCGTCTCATTGGCGCAATAATTTTGTGTGGTTTGATAAAACAACACAATTCTCTGTTCTCACTGATATGGATTTGAAGATGATCCATGACAAACCCCGATATGTGGTAGAGAAGCTGGATGTTACTTATGTGCCGGGATCAGATGGTCGTGCAGTTGATCTCCTTGGTGTGCAAAATGCGCCAGAAATTATGATTTATAGAATTACTGGGCGGGGAGTTGGAGTAACCGATAGCTCTATTACCTATTTGCAGTCGCTATACCGGCGGCAGTAATAGAGATACCTGCTGTAATTCTATATTTTCCCTGAAACTCTTTTTGAACCCGCAGTGAGGCAATCTCCATGGGCAGTCTGAAAATTGGTGCCATATTTGTGCTGTATTGTATTGGGGTTATTTATTCTGCCAATACTCATGCAATTGCGCTTTCACAGAAACCATTATTCCTTACATCGGGTGCAGAGCCTAACTTGATGTTTATATTAGATGATTCTGGGTCGATGCAATTTGAAATTACACCAGAAAAATACCGTATGGGGAGTTCTGCGAATACTGTTTTTGCATTTCCTGCTGCGAATGGGTATTACGGAAATAATGCATTCAATACACGTGCGGTGGCGCCGGGAGATCGATCTGTCTACGGTAAGTTGTTTCGCTCCAAAATTAATGCAAGCTACTATGATCCATCCAAGCGCTATACCCCTTGGGTGGCTGCGGATGGCTCCACTATGCCTAATGCCAGCCCAACATGTGCATTGCATAATCCTATGAACTCAGGAACAGATGAGACTAAATGTCGCAATTTGACAAGCAATGGTACTCGTAATTTTGCAGGCAGAACTTCTATTTGGGTCAGCTGTACCGGGCTTGGTAATTGTTCAACCATCGCGGCCAATACCAATAATAGCTGGACATACTATCCTGCAACCTATTATTGGTACTCTGGCTCTAGTGCCGCAGGGCAAGAATGGGTTGATGCGAACTATACAGAAGTAAAAATCCAAGGCGCAACAAGTACCTATACTGGGCACGGACGTACTAGTGAAAACCGTACAGACTGTAATGTTAATGCAGGAATAACTGTTTGTACTTATGCACAAGAAATTCAGAACTTTGCAAATTGGTACACTTATTATCGTTCACGAGTGCTCACCGCTCGAGCAGGAATCGGGCGCGCCTTTTCAAGCCAGCAGGATGATATCCGTGTTGGTTTTGGAACAATCAATCGTGGCTCTAATACTATTGATGGTGTTAGCACTGCCATTATTAAAACAGGTGTAAGGAAGTTTGATTCTGCGCGGAAAACATCGTTTATAAATGAACTTTACACAGTACCGATTGATGGTGGTACACCTTTGCCCTACGCCCTTGAAACAGTAGGAAAGTATTTTGAGCGTGCAGATAACAACGGTCCATGGTCAAAAAGCCCGGGAAGTGGTGATGCAACAGCACACGTAGCATGCCGAGCTAGCTACGCGTTACTGATGTCCGATGGTTATTGGACTAGTACAGTTGACTCGGTAGGTAATGCCGATAATGCCAATGGCGATGTAATTACTAATCACACGCCTGGTACTGCTTTCAATACAACTTATCAATACAAGCCATCAGCTCCATTCGCTGACAATCAATCTAACAGTTTGGCTGATGTGGCTATGGCTTACTGGAAAAAGGATTTGCGTCCAACTCTTGCAAATAAGGTGAAACCCAATCAGGTTGATCCTGCTTTTTGGCAGCATATGACAACTTTTACAATTGGTTTGGGAGTTGAGGGAAATATATCTCCTGTACCTAATGTTGCAGAGTCAATCTTAAAAGGCATCAATATTCCTTGGCCTAACTTAGTCGCCTCCGCTGAAGATGGGACTAAGGTTGATGACATGGTGCATGCGGCAATTAATGGAAGAGGCGACTTTTTTAGTGCAAGTGAGCCTGATATTTTTGCAAAGCGTCTGTCCGGATTATTGCAGGATATTAGTGCTAGAAAAAACAACAATGCGGCTGCGGCCGCGGCCAACTCAACTAGCTTAAATACTGGTAGCGTTATTTATAATGCATTGTTTGATAGCACCAATTGGACTGGCGAATTGAAGGCAACTTCTTTGAAGCCCGATGGTACTTTTGGTAATTTACTGTGGAGTGCTTCTATTCCTAATGCATCTAACAGGAATATATATACTTTCAATGGTGTAGTTGGAAAAGAGTTTCGCTGGGGAAATTTGACTGCTGATCAGAAGACTGCATTAAATGCGGGTGGTGACAATACTATCGGCGAAGCTCGATTAAATTGGGTGCGAGGCGTTAATGAGATTGCGCCAACTAATCCAGCTGATTTGCGTTCAAGGCTTGATGAAACATCAAATAGCCTTAAGTTGTTAGGTGATATTGTTAACTCCGATCCTGCTTATGCAGGTACGAATAATATGCGTTACGATAGATTGCCAGCTGAGTTGGGCGGTAATGATTACTTGGAGTACTACAATACTAAAAAGAAAAATCGACGCGAAATGATTTATGTTGGTGCAAATGATGGAATGATGCATGCGTTCAATGCTCGTACTAGCATTAGTGATGCAGTCCCTGCGGGTAGAGAAATGTTTTCATATGTGCCTACGCAGGTAATACCACATCTTCCTAATCTGGCTTCAGCTTCTTACGGGAAAGATAATGCGCATTTGCATAGGTATCTGGTAGATGGACCTATTTATATCTCCGATGCCTACATCGGCGGTAAGTGGCGTAATATTCTCGTTGGTTCTTTAGGTGCTGGTGGTAGAGGCATTTATGTACTGGATGTAACTGATCCTGACAACTTTGGTGCATCAAATGTATTATTTGAGCTTACACAGGCTCAATACCCAGAATTGGGAAATATCACTCGTCTACCAGTTATTGCACCTGCTAAAGATAATCGCTGGAAGATTTTTGTTGGTAATGGATATAACTCTAGTAAAGACGGTCTTGCTCGTGCTTATTTGGGCGTGATCGATATTGAGGATGAATGGAAGCGTGCGTCTAACAATGGTATAGGTGCTACTCGTACTGTATTTATCGCAACAGATGGCGTTAGTGAAAGCGCTTTATCCCAACCTGCATTATTACCTGACCCCAACGGTTATATTACATATGCCTATGCTGGGGATATGAGAGGAAACCTGTGGAAGTTTGACTTGTCTTCATCCTCAGGTGGATCATCATGGAAGTCTGCTTATGGAACAACGCCATTATTTGTGGCTAGTCGAAATGGTGTGCGTCAACCTATCACGGCAAGCCCAACACTGGGTTTTAACTCGGAGATTAGCCCGGCAAGAGTAATGGTATATTTTGGTACTGGGCAATATGTTGCTGCGAATGATAACCAGCCATCAAGTGATGTGCAGAGCTTTTATGCAATAGCCGATAAAGGTGCGGTTATTCCCGTCGCTAAAAACCGTTCATCATTGCATCAAAAGGCAATAGCAAGTAACTCAACAGCGGCACAGCGTTACATCTCTAACGAAATAACAGCAAGTAAAACCAATGCTGTCAGTTGGGGGACGGTTGATGGATGGTATTTGGATTTTCCAGCGAATGAACGAGTTATTACTAAACCTTTATTGTTGTTTGATCGTCTGATATTCCCTACTGTCATTCCAAGTGAGGATGCTTGTGAATCCGGTGGATCTGGTTGGTTTATGGAGTTGATTGCTGTTGGTAATACCAATCCAGATTACAAGGTGTTAGGAGTCAATGGGAATATTAAATTGAATGTTGCTATCTTTGGGCAACCTACCTCGATTGAGGGGACCTATCAGCTTGGTTCTGTTGGTGGGAATGGTGGTAGTACAAGCTCAGGTTCTTCCAGTTCAGCCAGCAATGATTGTGGTGCTGTGGGAGGCGGAAGTGGTGTGGTTGCTGTTGTTGGCATCCAAAGTGATGGTACTCAGGTTAGTAATACCGGAAGTCGCCCTTGTGAATTGTTTAATCGCCAATCCTGGCAGGAATTAGAGTGATTTTATGAAAAAATACAATAAGGGCTTTACGTTGACGGAACTGATGGTTGCTACTGCAATTGTTGCCATTTTGGCGGCAATTGCTTACCCATCGTATATGGGGTCAGTGAGAAAAAGTAATCGCACAGAAGCTAAAACCGAGTTGACAGATGTGGCTCAAAGGCTTCAAAAATGCTTCACGACCTATGGTCGTTTCGATGATCCAAATGGGGAAAACTTGTGTCCGGTTTTTGAAAGGTTAACGACCGGTCCTGTCTATAAAACTCGTGGACGTGGATTGTATGAAATCACCATAACAAATACTGCAGCGACTACTTATACATTAACTGCAACAGCGGTCGCCGCGCCGCAACTGGCGGATACTGGCTGTGAAGCGCTGACACTTGATCATATGGGGCAGGCATTACCTCAGGAATGTTGGTAGTATTTTTATATGAGTAATGGCCCTCGTTAGTAAGTGGGGGCCTTACTCATCATCCAACCCCAACTTCTGCAATCTGTAACGCAAAGATCTAAAACTAATCCCCAAATGTTTTGCTGCCAGTGTTTTATTCCACTTCGCTTGTTCCAGGGCATGGCACAGAATTTCTTTTTCAACATCCTGTAAGTATTCATCTAATGATGAATATTCTGCACAACGTGCGGGATAGTCGACTATATTGCTGCGTGATGATGTACGTGTTCCGCTGCCATAGGTTTTTTCGTGAGAGCTATCGGGGTTTACGCCTTGGCCGCGTAATTGTAAATCCTGTGCTTCAATGATATTGCTGTCGCAGAGTGTAAATGCGCGCTCCAGAATATTTTCCAGTTCACGCACATTGCCGGGAAAATGATAATTTTCCAGCACGCGCTGCGCATCTATAGAAAGCCTGGGCGCGGGCATGCCAATATCAGTCGCGAGTTTATTGAGTAGGTGCTGGGTTAGCAGGCGAATATCTTCGCGTCTTTCTCGCAGCGGGGCGACAGCTAGTTGAATAACATTCAGGCGGTAGAATAAATCCTGGCGAAAGCGTCCTTCCTTCACTTCCACTTCAAGATTTTTGTGTGTCGCACACAAAATGCGTACATCGGTGGCGAGTTCTTCTGCGGCGCCAACGGGGCGTACAGATTTTTCCTGAATGGCGCGCAAGAGTTTTACTTGCATGTCCAACGGCAAATCGGCGACTTCATCAAAAAATAAGGTGCCGCCTTCTGCCGCCTGGAACAGGCCAATCTTGTCTTGGTGTGCGCCGGTAAAGCTGCCTTTTTTATGGCCAAAAAACTCACTTTCCATTAATTCGCGTGGTATGGCTCCGCAGTTTACGGCGATAAACGGATTGCTGGCGCGGGGGCCCAAGTCGTGGATAGAGTGGGCGACTAATTCTTTGCCCGAGCCCGACTCGCCACTGATGTAAACCGGTGCTTGTGAGCGCGCCAGTTTTTCAATGCTGCGAATCAAATCCTGAATCGCTTTTGACTCGCCGATAATCGGTGTTAGCTTGGGCAATGGTTGCGGTGCAAGTTGGCTTGATTCGATTGCCGTATTTACCAGTTTGCGCAGTGTCGCGAGGTTAACCGGCTTGGAAATAAAATCAAAAGCGCCGGCTTTCATGGATTCAATGGCGGTATCCACACTGCCGTGGGCGGTGATTACAGCAACGGGTAAGCGTGGATAGCGCTGTTGAATGAGTTCAACAATTTCCAGGCCTTTGCCATCGGGCAGGCGCATATCTGTGAGGCAAAGATCGTAGCTGTGGTTGGACAGCATCTGTCTTGCGCTGCTGACGGAATCTGCGCTGTCTGTATGAATCTGCATACGACCCAGAGTAATCTCCAACAATTCGCGGATATCCGGTTCATCATCAATAATTAAGGCGCGTTTTTGTGTCATTCGTTATTGCTCGCAGCGGCATTCAATAAACTGTTATTCAGGTTAGGAGGCTTTTTCCGGGTGGGCGAGTTGTAGGTGAAAGCAACTTTCGCCCTGTGATGTGCGTGTGTAGGAAATGATGGCCTGATTGGCCTCGCACAACTCTTTGCAAATATAAAGTCCTAAACCTGATCCGGTATTTTCGGTGGTAAAAAAGGGTTCGAATAAATGTTTGGCATTGTCATCACTGATGCCTGGGCCGTAATCAATGACGCGAATATAGGGTTGGTAGTGGCCTATGTCTACTCCAATTTCCAAACGTAAATCGGGGCGCCCGGTTTTTTTAGTACTGTAGCGTAGACCGTTATCGCACAGGTTGCTCAATACTTGCCCCAACTGGCTGGTGTCGAATTTGGCTTCAAGTGCCCCTACTTTGAGGATATTTCTGTTGTGTGATTCGCTGCGGCTATCGCGCAAGTTTTTTTCGAGTAAGGCAATTTCCAGTTGCTGTCCGTTGCTCTTGCCCGCTTTATAGTCGCGGATAAAGGCAGGTATCCATTCGCGTAAATTAATGGGCAGTGTTTGTGTGGGTCTGCGGCGGGAGAGCTGCAGAATATTTTCAATAATTTGGTTAACACGCCGGCTGTGGTTATTGATGATGTCCAGTAGCCGAAGTTCACTTTGGGGAAGTTGTGGCGATTCTCCCAGTAGTTGACTAGCGTGGCTGATGGCACCGAGCGGGTTGCGAATTTCATGGGCAATGCTGGCGGTCAGTCGCCCGAGGGATGCCAGTTTTAATTGTTGCGCCTGTTGATTGAGTGAGCGCACGTCCTCTAAAAAAATTAATACTTCATTCGTTTTGTCGGGTTCCAAATAGGCAAAATTAACTTTTATTTCATTGGGTGTGTCGCCGTCAATTTTTAAAAAGGGTGAGTGGTCATTGCTGTGACGCTGCCAGGATTGGTGTTTTTTATAGAGTTCAGGAAATTCACTGAGCGACAGGTTTTCGATACTGTCACTGTTGGTGCCGAGTAACTTGAGTGCAGCGTGATTGTGCAGTTCAATGGTGAGTTGATCGTTCAGCACAAGAATTCCTGTACGCATTCTTTCAACAATGAGTTGTGCCAGTTTTTGTAAGTGTGCAGCTTGTTTGGCTTGGGCTTCTGCCTCGGCATAGGAGAGGCGAACTTTTTTGGTGAGATGTTGGAATAGCAGGGCAGTGAGAAAAGCGAGTGCGCTGAGTATGCCCGAGGTAAAAACGGCTTTGCTATCTTGGGTGAGGATGACAAACCTATAGGCTCCTTCTCCAATCACGACAATCGTTGTAATCGCCGCGAGAAAAAGCGATATGCGCTCGCGCAGCATAATGCCGCCTGCGGCAATCGCAATCAGCAGCAAATAACCCAAGGCACTGGTCGCACCGCCACTGGCGTGCATCAATAAACTGATCGCCACCACATCAATCAGTAGCGAGCCAAACAGTTTGGTTTGCGATGGAGCGTATTTCACTCGCCACATGACAACCAGTGTTATGAAATTGATGGCGGTGTAGCCGATAGAGCAATAGAAAAACAGCTGGGGATTATCGTGACCGAGAACTTGCGGGGCGAACTCGATTTGGAACATCAAGAGCAACACACTGCCGAGCAGGGTGCGATAGTAGGTGTAGACGCGCAGTAAATCGTAGGGGTTATAGCCCTGCGGGCTGGCTAGTTGAACCTGAGACATGATGTATGGATAACCCTTTTTAGATGGCTGACAAAATCCGCTTGGCTTTACCGGTTTATTTCACGGACAATGTGCGCCTGTAACGACAGAACCTGTTTCAGAGGCGGTGCGATTGCACCAATTCTGCCATTTTCCCATGACTTGTGCTGCCCAGTGGGTAACGATTCACGAGTTATTGTTAAGCCTGTCTTTTTTCCCCTTGGATAAGCACGAATTTCTATGTCTGTATATTTGACGATTGCCCAAATTAATACGCTGGTTGGTGATATCCCCGGTAATACCGCAAAAGTATTGGCTTCTGCCCGCGCCGCAATAGCGCAGGGCGCGGTGGACGCTGTGATCTTTCCCGAGCTGACACTGACGGGCTATCCCCCGAAGATTTACTCTTGCGTCCGAGCCTGGGCTTGCGTATTGAGCGCGCTCTGAATGAACTCATCGCCGCTAAACTGCCGGTGGCATTGATTGTGGGTTATCCCCGCTTCAAGCAGGGGCTGCTATTCAATATGGCGGGTGTGATTGCCGATGGCCAATTGGTGGCGGAATATGCCAAGCAATACCTGCCGAATTATCAGGTGTTCGATGAAAAGCGCTATTTCACGGCTGGCGATTCTGCGTGTGTGTTCTCCCTGAAGGGCGTGCCAACGGCGCTTAGCATCTGCGAGGATGTGTGGTACCCCGAGCCTATGGCGCAAGCCAGGGCGGCTGGGGCGCAACTGATGATTAGCCTCAATGCGTCGCCCTATCATCAGCGCAAGCAGCTTGAGCGCGAGGATATTGTTGCCCAGCGCGCGCGCGAGGGGGGAATGCCGGTGGTTTATGCCAATCTGGTCGGCGGGCAGGATGAGTTGGTCTTTGATGGCGGCTCCATGGTGGTAGATACCAGCGGGGCCACACAGTTTCGCGCCCCTGCATTTGCCGAGGGTGACTTTTCCGTGGAGCTCAATAGCGACTCGGGTAAGGTTGCTGTGCCTGCGCAAGCGCTTGCGCCCATTCCGGAAAATACGGCGGCGGTGTACCAGGCTCTGGTGCTGGGTATGCGCGATTACGTGAATAAAAACCGCTTTAAAGGTGTGGTGTTGGGGCTTTCCGGGGGAATCGATTCGGCCCTGACGCTGGCCATGGCTGTGGATGCTTTGGGCGCTGATCGTGTTGAAGCCGTTATGATGCCCTTTCGCTACACCTCCGACCTTAGCAAAAATGATGCAGCTGATGAGGCGGCGCGGCTTGGTGTGCGCTACAGCTCAATCAGCATCGAGCCTATGTATGAAGCTTTTATGGCATCGCTCAGCGATGAGTTTGCTGGCGCCAAGCGCGATACGACGGAAGAAAACCTGCAAGCGCGCTGTCGCGGTGTTGTGTTGATGGCGATCTCCAACAAAAAAGGTTATCTGGTACTGACCACCGGAAACAAAAGTGAGATGGCCGTGGGCTATTCCACACTCTATGGCGATATGGCCGGCGGTTTTGATGCCTTGAAGGATGTACCCAAAACCCTGGTATTCGCCCTGTCGCGCTACCGCAACACCATTAGCCCGGTGATTCCCGAGACGGTTATCACCCGTCCGCCGTCCGCCGAATTGGCGCCCGACCAAAAAGATGAAGACAGCTTGCCGCCCTACGATATTCTTGACCGTATCCTGGAGCTTTATGTCGAGCAGGATTACAGCGCCGAGGCCATTATCAGCGAAGGGTTTGTTCGGGAGCAGGTGGAGCGAGTGGTGCGATTGGTGGATATCAATGAATACAAGCGTCGTCAGGCGCCGGTGGGGATTCGCATCAGCCAGCGTGGTTTTGGCCGCGATCGCCGCTACCCGATTACTTCTGGTTGGAAGCTGGGTGACTAACGGGTTCTACAAATAACGTGCTAGAAACAACAAAGGCCGCATTGCGGCCTTTGTTTGCTGGATTAATTAACCCGGGTTACGCGAGTGCTTGGTTTCTGGAATTGCGGGTCGTACAGGGCGCGAGTATCAAAGCCCGTGACTTCGTCTTTGCTGAACAAGCCCAGTGTCAGGTAAGCCAGCCAGCGCGATTGACCATTGTTGTACATGTATTCCTGATTAAATTCCCCTTTGCTGTTCAGGGCGGGGTAATCGGCATAGTTCAGCTTGAGAATTTCCAGCATTTCTTCGGCCTGAGCATTCATTTTCATCAGGTAATAGCCTTGTACCATCACCGCCAATGCATCGGGAATAGCGGGCGATTGCGGGAAGTTTTCCAGTACATAACGGCCGCGCGATATGGCCGCCAGATAGGCGCCGCGTTTGAAGTAATAGTTCGCCACATGAATTTCATAGCGCGCCAAGTGGTTGCGCAGGTGTAACATGCGCTTCTTGGCGTCCGCCGCGTAAGAGCTATCGGGAAAACGGTTGAGTAATTGGGTAAAATTGGCGAGTGATTCACGAGCTGCCCCCGGATCGCGCTTGGAGGTGTCTACCGGCATCACTCGCTCGAACATGCCTTTATCTTTGGTAAAGGAGCTCATACCCAGCATGTAGTAGGCATAATCCACATTGCGATGTTGCGGGTGCAGGCGAATAAACCGGTTGGCCGTGGCGATGGCGGCATCTGGTTCACCCGAGCTGTATTGGGCGTAGATCAGTTCCAATTGGGCCTGTTCGGCATAGGTGCCGAAGGGGAAGTTTTCCTCGAGCGAGTTAAGGTTCCGGATGGCGGATTCCCACTGGCTGCGTTCAAGTTGCTGCTCGGCGGCATTGTACAAATCCGCTTCGGTGGTGTATTCGGGCTCTTTGGAAGAGCAGGCAGTCAGCAATACCAGGGTGCTGAGCATCAAACAGGGCAGGACGCGCATAGGGTTATAGACTCTTATCTCAATAAACAAAGGCCCCTTTGGCGGGGCAGGGTATTTAAACACAGAGCTTGGCGGATACCAATCTGGCAGCAATAAAAGCTCCCAATTTCCGGTTTTTGGCAAATCATCAATAGCCAGAAACACATCACTAGAGGTTTTTTAATGAAAGATGTTTTTGACCTGAGCGCACAGGTGCCGATCCAGATGAGCGGCATGCGCTTCGACCAGATCGCCTCGGAGTTGTTCCCTGACTTTTCCCGCTCGCGTTTGCAGAGTTGGATTAAAGATGGCCAACTCAAGGTGGATGGCCGTGTCGCCAAGCCGAAAGACAAGTTGATCGGCGGCGAACAGTTGGAATTAAAGGCTGAGCTTGAGGCTCAGGGCGAGTGGGAACCGGAAGAAATCACGCTTGATATCGTTCATGAAGATGACGACCTGATTATTATCAACAAACAGGCAGGGTTAGTGGTTCACCCGGCGGCGGGCAACTATACCGGCACTCTGGTTAATGCGCTGCTTAACCACATTCCCGGCCTGATCAACCTGCCCCGTGCAGGCATTGTGCATCGCTTGGACAAGGAAACCACCGGCTTGATGGTGATTGCCAAAACCCTGGAAGCCCATACCGATCTGGTTGAGCAGTTGTCCGATCGCACTGTGAGCCGTGAATACGAAGCGGTGGCCGTTGGTGCCATGACCGGCGGTGGCACTGTGGATGCTCCCATGGGGCGCCATCCTATCCAGCGCAAACTCATGGCAGTGCTCAGCGCGGGCGGTAAACGTGCAGTCACTCATTATCGCGTGGCCAAGCGCTATCCCCATCACACCCATATCCGGGTGAAGCTGGAAACAGGGCGCACCCATCAAATTCGTGTGCACATGGCGCATATTGGCCACCCGCTGGTGGGCGATCAAACCTACGGCAATCGCTTCAAGATCCCCAAGGGGGCCAACCAGCATTTGGTCGATGCCTTGAAAAGTTTCCCGCGTCAGGCGCTACATGCCTATAAATTAGGGTTGGAGCACCCGGGTACAGGCGAGTACACCGAGTGGACAGCACCGATTCCGGAAGATTTTAAAAATCTGCTGGCGGCGCTGGATCAGGGTTATATCCGCGACGATGAATAAGCCAGCCAATAATTGGCAGGCGCTGGGCTGGATCGCACCGGACTGGCCTGCACCCGCCAATGTGCACAGTTGCATTACTACCCGTGATGGCGGAACCAGTCTGCCGCCTTATGCCAGTAATAATCTTGGTTTGCACGTGGGCGACGATGCCCGGGCGGTTGCGCGCAACCGCGAGCAGCTGTCCGCACACTTGGGATTGCAAAATACTCCTCAATGGTTGGAGCAAATCCACGGCATAAAAGTGGTGGATGCACAAAGTGATGGCCTGGTGCGAACTGCCGATGGCAGTTACACCGCGCAGTCTGGCATTGCGTGTTTGGTGATGACCGCCGACTGCTTGCCCATTTTATTGTGCGATAAACAAGGCACCCAAGTGGCTGCACTGCATTGTGGTTGGCGCAGTTTGGCGGGCGGCATTTGTGAGCGAGGGCTGGAAAAATTCAGCGGCGCGCGCGCGGACCTACTCGCCTATCTTGGCCCGGCAATTTCGCAAGCACATTTTGAAGTGGGCGTAGATGTGTTGGAGGCATTTTTTGCCGTAGCGCGCAATCCCATACATGCCGATGAGATCGCAACCGCGTTTACACCCGGTGCCCGTCCCCTGCATTTTTATGCGGATATTTATGCGCTGGCTCGCGCCGAGCTCAAGGCATTGGGGGTGACGGCTGTTTATGGTGGCGGTGAATGCACTTTTGGAGATGAGGCGCGTTTCTTCTCTTACCGGCGCGACAAGACAACCGGGCGCATGGCCAGTTTGATCTGGCTGGAATAAAAATAATCACCAACTGAATCTGTTTTCCCTTGAGGCTTGTCCAATTGTGAAGAGGCCTGGCTTCGGGCTATGCTGTTTGTCGTATGACTGTACGTCTATTTATTATTCGCTATTTGGCCATTCCATCCACCATCAGGAGTTTTCATGGATCTCGATCAAATTGAAAAATTGAACGACCTCAAACAAAAAGGATTAATCACCGAGGAGGAGTATCAGCAGGCCAAGGCCCGCATTCTGGGCGCGCAATCCAGCACTGACCAGCCACACACCATCCTGCAAACCAATAATTACGACTACGCGTTGGTGTTGCACCTCACCCAGTTTTGTTCATGGCTGGTTCCCTTCTTGGGGTTGCTGGTGCCGCTCATTATGTGGCAATCCAAAAAAGACGATCCCTACATCAATGAGCAGGGCAAAGTCGTGATGAACTGGATTTTCAGCTCAATGATCTACTTTGTTGTGAGCTTGCTGCTGTGCCTGATCGTTGTAGGCTTTTTCCTGATCGCAATACTGTTTGTTTGTTCGATTGTGTTTACCGTGATGGGCGCCATGGATGCAAACAAAGGTGTTATTAAAAACTATCCGCTCACGATCAAATTTTTTGATGTGAAAGAAACACCACGGGTGATATCCCCGCAAAATTGATGTAGCGCAAGCATTTCTGCTCTATCTGCATTAAACCCGTCAAGCAGGCCGTCGCCTGCTTGAAATCGCCCCGTCTGCCCCCACGTCTGCTTCAACCGAGTCACCTGTCACGACACGTTTTGTTCGCAGAGGTAAACCATGCGCATTGACCGCTTAACCAATCAATTACAAGTTGCTCTTTCTGATGCCCAGTCCATCGCACTGGGGCAGGATCATAGCCAACTGGATACCAGCCATTTACTGCTTGCCATGATCGATCAAAAAGGCGCTGCCAGTGTTCGTTCGCTGTTGAGTCAGGCCGGATTTGATGTGGCAGGCTTGCGCACCGCCTTGAATGAAGTGGTGGAAAACCTGCCGCAAATTAAAAACCCGACTGGCGAAGTCACCATGTCGGCGGAGCTGGTGAAGTTGCTCAATCTGGCAGATCGCCATGCCCAAAAAGTCGGCGATAAATTTGTCTCCAGCGATTCAGTGCTGTTGGTATTAATGAATGAAATGCAAGGTGCTGTACCCGAATTGCTAAAGAAATTTGGCAATGCACAGCGTTTGCAACAAGCCATTCAAAAAGTGCGCGGCGGTGAAAAAGTGGAAGATGCCGATTCCGAGGGTAATCGTCAGGCCCTGGAAAAATATACCGTGGATTTAACCGCCCGCGCCGAAGAGGGTAAGCTTGACCCGGTGATTGGTCGTGACGATGAAATTCGTCGCACAATTCAAGTATTGCAGCGCCGTACCAAAAATAACCCGGTATTAATTGGTGAGCCGGGTGTAGGTAAAACCGCGATTGTCGAGGGCTTGGCCCAGCGTATTGTGAATGGTGAGGTACCGGAAGGCCTGAAAAACAAACGCCTGCTCGCACTCGATTTGGGTGGTCTGCTGGCCGGTGCCAAATTTCGCGGCGACTTTGAAGAGCGCTTGAAATCCGTCATTAATGAACTGGGCAAACAAGAAGGCCGGGTTATTTTATTTATCGATGAAATTCACACCATGGTGGGGGCCGGTAAAGCGGAAGGTGCTATGGATGCAGGCAATATGTTAAAGCCTGCGTTGGCGCGCGGTGAGTTGCACTGCGTGGGTGCAACCACACTCGATGAATATCGTAAATACATTGAAAAAGATGCGGCGTTGGAGCGTCGCTTCCAAAAAGTGCAAGTGGATGAACCCAACGAATCAGATACCATCGCGATATTGCGCGGTTTGAAAGAGCGCTATGAAGTGCATCATGGTGTAGATATCACCGATTCGGCCATTATCGCCGCGGCAAAGTTGTCCCAGCGTTACATTACCGATCGTCAGCTTCCCGACAAAGCCATCGACTTGATCGACGAAGCGGCAAGCCGTATCCGTATGGAAATTGACTCCAAGCCGGAGGAAATGGATCGTCTGGAGCGCCGCCTGATTCAGTTCAAAATTGAGCGCGAAGCGGTGCGAAAAGATGAAGACGAAGCAAGTAAAAAACGCTTGGCAAAACTCGATCAGGATATCGATAAAGTTGAACGCGAGTTAAATGATCTGGAAGAAATCTGGCGTGCGGAAAAAGCAGCCTTGCAAGGCTCGCAAGAAATTAAAAGTCAGTTGGAGCAGGCGCGTCTGGAGTTGGATGAGAAGCGACGTAAAGGCGATCTGGCACGCATGAGCGAGCTGCAATACGGCATTATTCCGCAGTTGGAAAAGCAATTAGATATGGCAAGCCAAGCCGAAATGATGGAAATGAAATTGCTGCGCAATAAAGTCACGGAAGAGGAAATTGCCGAAGTGGTTTCCAAGTGGACAGGTATTCCCGTGTCCAAAATGTTAGAAGGGGAGCGTGAAAAGTTATTGCGCATGGAAGAGTCGCTGCATAAGCGGGTAATTGGTCAGGATGAAGCTGTCGTCGCGGTTGCCAATGCGGTACGTCGTTCGCGCGCTGGCTTGTCGGATGCCAATCGCCCCAATGGCTCATTTCTATTTTTAGGGCCAACGGGCGTAGGCAAAACGGAGCTGTGTAAATCTCTCGCCGAGTTTTTATTCGATACAACCGATGCCATGGTGCGTATCGATATGTCGGAGTTTATGGAGAAGCATTCAGTTGCCCGTTTGATTGGTGCACCACCCGGTTATGTGGGCTATGAAGAGGGCGGTTACTTAACCGAAACTGTGCGCCGCAAGCCCTATTCAGTTGTTTTGCTCGATGAAGTGGAAAAGGCGCATCCCGATGTGTTCAACATTTTGTTGCAAGTATTGGATGATGGTCGTCTGACTGATGGACAGGGCCGCACCGTTGATTTTCGCAACACTGTCATTGTCATGACTTCCAATTTAGGTTCGGATCGTATTCAGGAATTGGCCGAGGATCGGTCCTTTGATACCGTTAGTTTCGATACCTCAGTGACAGCGGAGATGAACAACTCACTGAATAATGAAAATCGCTACAACGCCATGAAAGAAGCGGTGATGGAAGTCGTAGGCAATCACTTTCGTCCGGAATTTATTAACCGTATTGATGAGGTTGTGGTATTTCATCCGCTAGGTCGCGAGCAAATTCGCGGCATTGCTGACATCCAGTTGGAGTTGTTGCGCAGGCGTTTGGCGGAACGCGAACTGAGTTTGGAATTGGATGACAATGTGATGAATAAACTGGCCAGTGTTGGTTTTGATCCTGTTTACGGTGCGCGTCCTTTGAAACGCGCCATCCAGCAGTTGATTGAAAACCCCTTGGCGCAGGATATTCTCAGTGGCAAGTTTTTACCGGGTGCCATTATCCATGGGAAATTATTGGGCGATAAAATTGTGTTTGATCCCAAGCGTCTCAACTGACGATGCGAATAAAAAACGGCCGCCCATTAGGCGGCCGTTTTTTTACAAGGTGTTAAGATTATTTTGCCGCTTTGCGACGGCTCCAACCCAGTGCAGCCAACATTAAACCCAGCAGGGTCAATGATGACGGCTCAGGTACCCCCACAGGGGTATCAGCAAAGGATTTGGCTTCAATAAAAATCCAGGAGTCCAATACTGCGTCACCCGCATCCGCAATCGCAAATTCCATGGTGTGAAGGCCTGCGCTCAATCCTTTCAGTGTGATCTGCAAACTCTTGGTAAAACCATCCATTTGGGTGTTGTAGATGCCGGTTGTGTTATCTACAAACAGACCGCTGTTTTGCGATGTGTTGATAGTGTTGATGGTGATGGGGTCGCCAGAGCCTGGTGTTAATGCAACGTTTACACCGTCAACAAAGAAACCAAAAACATCGTTATAGCTGCTGTTAACCCACTCCAAATATTCTTCTGAACCAAAAACAAAATTGAAGAACAGGTCGCCACCAGTGCCGCCATTAAATTCAAAGTCGAATTTAAGGATGCTGGCATTGAAGGTGGTGAATCCAGAGATATCGGTCAGCGGTGCATAACCCGCCGCTCCATTATCAGTGCCAGCGCCATTAGTGGTATTAGGGCCGATAGCGTTAGTGGCTTGGCCGGTGGAAAGCACTATGCCCTTATCAATCGCAAGGCCTGCGCTATTGCCGCCGGTGAAGGTTCCCGATGCGCCATCAGCGCCGCTGTAGTTGACATTGCTGATGCTGATACCGGAACCCAGAATGGTGTTGGCAAGTGCAGTACCATTATTTTCAGGGTTGATAACTAATGCGTTGGCAGCACTGCTGAGTGCCATTGCGGTGATAAAACTTGCAGTAATGAATGAAGTCTTCATGTCATATTTTCCTTTAATAAACAAAGTGTAAGCTGGAGTTTTCCCTAGCAGCTTCGATTTGGCAGATTTTATGCCAAGTGGAAAAAAGCCTTTTGAATCAAAAAGATGGCTGATGTGTAATCGGCTGTAATTGTAAATTTAGTCGACAGTAGTTGGCGCCATCAGAATATAGTGGGGATATAAAAACGCCGGGGGATACCCCGGCGTCAGTGCAGTGTTAAAAAGGGATAGGCTATTCGCAGGCTTCGTCAATAATGGTTTGCATGGTGGTGCGTTGGGTTGCCTTATCTTCTTCCGTTAGTGTGCGCATATTGCCATCTTCACCGGCCACCCTGATCCGCGCTACGGTATTGAGCAGCTCCAGATTTTTGCGCGCGGTGTTGCAGCGTTCAGGATCTATATCTTTGGTATTTGTATTCGCCGTGGGCGCTGTGGTGCCAGTTGTATTCTGTGCTGGTGTCGCGGCAACAGGTGTTGGCTCGCTGTGGCCGGTGCGGGTTTTAATTAGGGTTGCCTGTGAGTCCTTAGGTGGGCGCTCACCGTAATGCACAACACCTTTTTCATCGGTCCAGGTATATACCTTGTCTTTGGCTGCCAATGCATTGCCAGCAGACAGGGCGAGTGCGCAGGCGCTGATCATGCCAATCAAGAAGTTTTTGTTCATCTATCTGCCCTTATTCCAAGTGTGGCCGAGTAATGGCATCAACTATAGCCCTTATGTCTGGCGAGTGAAACTGCGTGCCCGAAAACTGTGAGCAAACGCAAGTGAGGTGACCGGCGCTTGGGTGTTAAGGCTGGTGCCAGTTAAAAAATGAACAAAAACGGCGTAATTTCTTGACTTTGTTGCGTATCTTGGGAGAATTACCGCTCCGCTAGATGGCTTGCAGTTGCCCCTAAGCTTGGGCGTTTCGCTGCTTCCCGCCAAGTCACCCTCTTGGCGACCCATCTAATGGCGATGCTCCTACCAGAGCATCACCTTAGAAAACCGTTGTTTACCTGCACGGTTTTCGCTGATCCGATCCTGACCTTGCCGGGTTTTGATCGTGGATCATTCACGGTGTTGGCCTGCCCTAAGTGCCAGCACTTTCCAGTGTGATCGTTGCCAACAACCTTTTTCATATTGCGGCAAAGACGCACGCGCATTATTTGCGATCCATATCCTAAAAGGGGAATTATTGTGGAAATGCTTTCAGGCGGAGATATGCTCATCCGCGCTCTGAAAGACGAAGGCGTTGAGTACGTTTTCGGCTATCCGGGCGGCGCGGCACTGCATATTTACGATGCCATCTTTCGTCAAAAAGACGTTAAACACATTCTTGTTCGCCACGAACAAGCGGCCACCCATGCTGCCGACGGTTACGCGCGCGCGACCGGCAAAGTGGGCACTGTACTGGTGACTTCCGGCCCAGGCGCGACCAATGCCATTACTGGTATTGCGACGGCCTATATGGATTCTATTCCGATGGTAGTTATCTCCGGCCAGGTGCAAAGCCACCTGATTGGTGAAGATGCCTTCCAGGAAACCGACATGGTGGGTATCTCCCGCCCGATCGTAAAACACAGTTTTATGATCAAACACGCCAGCGAAATTCCTGAAGTAGTGAAAAAGGCGTATTACATTGCGGCCACCGGTCGTCCTGGCCCCGTGGTAATCGATGTACCTAAAGACCTGACTCACCCAGCTTATACCTTCCCTTATTCTTATCCAGAGAAGGTCAAGCTTCGCTCTTATACACCAGCGACTCGCGGTCACTCAGGCCAGATCAAAAAAGCAGTGCAATTACTGCTCGGCGCCAAGCGTCCGATGATCTATTCCGGTGGCGGTGTAGTGCAGGGCAATGCCTCGCACCTGCTGAAAGAATTGGTGGATTTACTGAATTACCCTGTGACCAATACCCTGATGGGCTTGGGCGCTTATCCTGGCACCGGTAAAAACTTCCTCGGTATGCTTGGTATGCACGGCACCTATGAAGCCAACACCGCTATGCATCACAGCGATGTAATCCTCGCCGTGGGTGCACGTTTTGATGACCGTGTTACCAACACCGTCAGCAAGTTCTGCCCGAACGCCAAAATTATCCATATCGATATAGATCCAGCTTCTATTTCCAAAACAGTGGTTGCCGATGTGCCCATCGTTGGTGCAGTGGATAACGTACTGAGTGAAATGCTCAGCATCATTAAAGACGGCGATGAAAAGCCCGATGCGCAGGCTATTGCCAGTTGGTGGGAGCAAATTAACGAATGGCGCGAGCGTCACGGTTTGTACACCAAAAATCGTTTCGATACCTCAAGCGATAAAATCAAACCGCAAGAAGTTATACAGGCGATTTGGGAAGTCACCAAAGGTGATGCTTACGTCACCTCCGATGTTGGCCAGCACCAAATGTTTACCGCGCAATATTATTTGTTCGATAAACCGCGTCGTTGGATTAACTCCGGTGGTCTCGGCACTATGGGCTTCGGTTTGCCCGCGGCCATGGGCGTACAAATGGCAGAGCGCGATGCGACTGTAGTGTGCGTTACTGGTGAAGGTTCCATTCAAATGTGTATTCAGGAGTTGTCTACCTGTACGCAATATCACTTGCCGGTAAAAGTGATTTGTTTGAATAACCAGGCGCTCGGCATGGTTCGCCAATGGCAAGACATGCAGTACTCCAGCCGCTACGCTGAAAGTCTGTATGAAGACTCACTGCCGGATTTCATAAAATTAGCAGAAGCTTACGGTCATGTTGGTATTCGTGTGACCAAAAAAGAAGAGCTGAAAGCGAAATTGGCGGAGTGTTTTGCACTGAAAGATCGTGTGGTATTTATGGATATCATGGTCGATCAATCTGAACACGTTTACCCAATGCAAGTTGCGCCCAATGGTTCCATGCGCGATATGTTGTTAAGCAAAACGGAGCGCACCTGATATGAGACGCATCATTTCTGTATTAGTTGAAAACGCTCCTGGCGCTTTGTCTCGCGTAGTAGGTTTGTTTTCCCAGCGCGGTTACAACATTGAAAGCCTGACTGTTGCACCGACGGAAGATGAAACCCTGTCGCGCTTAACGCTGACAACGCTGGGCGATGATCACAAAATCGAGCAAATCACCAAGCACCTCAATAAATTAATTGATGTGGTTAAGTTGGTGGATTTGACTGAGGGTTCGCATATCGAACGCGAACTCATGCTGATCAAAGTCAAAGCATCCGGCGCACAGCGCGCAGAAGTAAAACGCTGCGTGGATATTTTCCGCGGTCAAATCGTGGATGTCACCAGCACCCTCTACACCATCCAAATCACCGGTGCGAGCGACAAGCTCGATGCATTTTTACAAGCTGTCGGTGATGCGTCCATCATCGAAGTGGTCCGCACCGGAGTGTGCGGTATTTCGCGCGGTGAGAAAGTATTGAGTTTGTAAGTGCTTTTTGTTTGTATGATAAAGGCCGATGCTCGTGAGGGTGTCGGCCTTTTTTATACATCTAAGGTCAATCTATGGGTAATGTATTACCGCATAAGTAATGGAATAGGTTTTCAGGGTGATGCGCGACTTTATTTTAAATTGTAATCTTTTCGAAATTGCCGGTGTTGGGCTCGCTTTTTTTGGCGGAATTTATTTACTGTTTGGCATATTGAACCTGATGCTAACCCAACAATTGCTACCACGTCTTAATATCGGCTGCCAGCTTGATCCGCGCCCGCTGGGGGATGGACAGTTGCGGAGGGAGTTGTTGTTGTCTGCAAGCTCGATTGGCATTTTTGGGGTAGGGATGATTTTTCCGTGGGGATTACTGCAGCTGGGTTGGGCTGAGTTGGCGGTAAATCCTTCCGGGTTACAAATCGGGCTGGAAATTTTTGTGTTGATTATCTGGAATGAAATCCATTTTTATATCAACCATTGGTTGTTGCACACACGCTGGTTGCGCCGCTTTCATTTGCCCCATCATCGCTCAGTGGTGACGACACCTTGGTCAACCTATGCATTTCATCCGGTTGAGGCGATGATGCTGGGCAATGTGATTTTATTGCCCATGATGGTGCATGATTTTAGTGTCTATGCACTTTTCTCCGTACCCTTGTTTAGTTTGTTGTTCAACAGCATCGGCCATTCGAATTTTGATTTTAATCCCCGTTCGCCTCGCGTTATTTTTAACGGTGCGCGTCGCCATCATTTGCATCATGCCTGTTTTAATGGCAACTACGGTTTTATGTTTCCCTTTATGGATTGGATTTTTAAAACTGCCTTGCCTGCAGATGCCGCGGATAAACAAATCAATCGTTGGCGAGTGCGCTAACTTTTATGCGTAACTGGCGCGATTGGCAGAGCATCGTCTATTTGCTGGTGTTGCCATTGTTGGTTCTGTGGCAATGGCAGCAGGAATTCAGTTGGCCGCTGTACTTGCTGGAATTATTTTTAACGCTAGGTGTGGGGGTGATTCACCATAACCATACCCATTTGCGTATCTGGACTTCTCGCCGGTTAAATCGTTTTACGGATTTATGGATTACCCTTTTGCAGGGTCATCCGACCTTTGTGTTTTATCCTTCCCATATTGCCAATCATCATCGCTACCAGCACGGTGAGCGGGACATAACCCGCACCTATCGTTTTAACACGCCAGGTGCACGTGGCGACACTAATCATCTGCTGGGATATTTGCTGCATCCACTGCAGGCGATTGCAGTGCTGTATCCGGAATTTATCGTTTATTTAAAGCGTCGTTATAAATTCCAGCGCGCCTACTTTTATTATTGTGTGTTGCAGTATCTTCTCGTTATGGGTTTGTGGCTGGCGTTGGCGATAATTGATTGGGAAAAATGGTTGGTGCTAGTGCTAATCCCGCAGTTGCATGGTCTTCATTGGTTGCTGGCGACGAACTATCTCCAGCATGCACATGCCGATGGCTCAGGCAAAAATTTACACTTTGCACGCAATTTTTATGGTTTGCTTAACCCGCTGTTATTTAATATCGGGTTACATACCGCACATCACCAGCATCCGCGCGCCCATTGGGCAGAGTTGACGCAATTGCATCAACATTATGCAGCACAGGTTCACCCTGAGTTGCATGAAAAAAGTTTATTGCGCTATATGCTGCGCACTTATTTACTGGCATTGCTGCAGCCACGTTGGCGCAGCCGCTCGCTTCATAACAAGGACTAATTTATGCCCACCCGTTTTAATCGTGTTTATCTTCAGTCGGCGGGATATCACCTGCCAGGCGAGCCGGTCAATAATCAGGAGATGGATGATTTTATTGCACCGATTAATCGCATATCTCTGCGCATCAAAAATAAAATTCTGGCGGAAAACGGTATCCAAACTCGCCATTACGCGATTGATAAAAATGGCGAGACAGTGACTTCGCATACGCAGCTTGCGGCCAATGCCATTCACGATTGTTTGGCGCGCGCCAACGCGAGTTTAAGTGATGTGAGTTTGCTTGCGGTGGGCTCATCGGGAAGCGATGCATTGATTCCGGGTTTTGCGGCTATGGTGCAAGGTGAGTTGGGTGCGCCGCCGATGGAAACCTTATCGAGCCTAGGTGTGTGTGCCGCCGGTATTTCTGCACTGGCTTATGCGGCGCAATCGGTTGAACTTGGGGCGCATCAGCAAGCATTGGTTGCAACTGCTGAAATGCCATCGCGTATTTTCAAAAAAAGCCGCTTTGCCCCGCGCGGTTATAGCAGCGATTTTGATGCGCATTTTTTGCGTTGGATGTTATCAGACGGCGCTGGCGCAGTTTTGCTTACTGATGCACCACAAGCAAAAAACGGTGTGCGCTTAAAAATAAACTGGATCCATCAAAAAAGTTTTGCTGGCGATTATCCTGTTTGTATGCAACTTGGTTTAACGGAAGATCGTAGCAAATCCTTTCTCGATTTTCCCTCATCCAGCGAGGCGGAAGCGGCGGGTGCGCTTTCACTGCGGCAGGATATTCGCCTGCTGCCGCATTTGTTTGATGTAAGCATCCACGAATACGTAAAGCTGGTGCGCGATGGTTGGGTGGCTTCAGACGAGATTGATCATTTCCTCTGTCATTACTCATCTGCACGTTTTATTCCGGTGGTGGAAGAACTCTTGGATAAAGCAGGTTTAACGATTCCGCGCGAGCGCTGGTACAGTAATTTAACTACGCGTGGTAATACCGGTTCGGCATCCATTTTTATTATGCTCGCTGAATTTCTCGATACGCATCAGGTTAAACCGGGCGAGAAAATATTTTGTTTTATTCCTGAATCGGGCCGTATGACGGCGGCTTACATGTTGATTGAAGTGGAAGCGGCCAATGCGCCTTTGGTTGCTGATCTTACTCCCATAAATAATTCGATAACGTCAGAAAAAACCGCGCTGCCAGATATCGCCGCACCTCATGATCCACGATCTGCTCCTCAGCATTTACAAGACGTGTTAACGACGCTTGCGGGTATCTGGCACGACTATCGTTCGCAAGTATGGCGTAGCCCGGTTATCCACAAATTGGTGAGCCAGCAATTTGCGTTGGACGATTATCGACATTGGACTGCGCAATGGGTGCCGCAAGTGCGCGAGGGCAGTAAGTGGATGCGCGAAGCCGTTGCATCGCTCACGGGTAGCTATGCTGATCTGGCGGCATTAATTGAAACTCACGCCGGCGAAGAGCAAAACGATTTTAACATTTTGTATGACGATTATTGCGCGGCAGGTGGCACTGAACCGCTGAATAATTTGCGTCGCAATCCCGGTGGCGAAGCATTGAATAGCTATTTGCATTCGCTCGCCGCGACGAAAAATCCTATCGGATTATTGGGCGCGATTTATATTATTGAAGGTACTGGCCAGCGTATCGTGCCCGCGCTCTTGCCTTTGCTGCGCAAACAAGTGGATTTGCCTGCAAGTGCATTTCGCTTTTTGGAATACCACGGTGCGAATGATGAGCATCACCTCGCGCGCTGGTTGGCGGCAGTTGAACTGGTGATGGCGATCGATCCTAAGGCCGCAAACGCAATTATCACCACTGCCAAGCGCACGGCACAACTATATCTCATGCAGTTCGAACATATTCTGGAGTCATAGCAAATGGATAATGTAGAAAAAACAGAAAAGCTGCCAAAATTTTTGCAAACGGAATTTGATCCGCGCGACCCCAGTCCTTGGCTCGCGTTGTATTTGGATCAAAGTACGCCGCTGCCGGATCATGTTAAAAAGGCGTGGCTCGCTGATTCGGAAACACCCTCGCGCCAATTCCTGTTGCCCTTTGTGCGCCCGATTGCACGCACGCTGATTGTATTAATCCAGATTGTTAAAGTGGTGGTGCCACGCAATTGGGCGGCATCCAAACTGCTGCATTGGATTCTCGCTACCGGTTTGAAATATTTTGTTCGCCCGGAGGCTAACTGGTTAGTGTTACGCCATTTTCATATGGGCGCACAGATTCTGGAATTTATTGCTGCCAACGCACCAGTTGTAGTCGAAACCTCTCCGCTCAAGCCAATGAATCTGGACGATTTAAAAGATGAGCTTTTTTTAAAACACGATTTGAATTTATTTAATTTTGTGATTCGTTTAGGTAAGGCACTGCGCGATGCTAATAAAAAATTGACACCCGTCGCGCAACCCGATTTTAGTATGATCAAAGAACCAGAAATAACTCTGGATTCTATGCCGCGTGGAAAGCTCAACGGAATAGATTTACAAACGGCTATTGAAATGTTTACGCCTACCTACCAGCTATTCTTAACCGACAACGATTTCTGGCGCGCATCCAATTCTTTGCAACTGGATGAAACCATCGGTTTGTATGTGGCGACGATTTTAAATTCGCCGCAACATTTGGTGCTGCTGAATAACAAGCACCCACTGGTACCTATGAGCACTTTGCGCGCAGGCTATCGTTTGGTGCTGCACGGTTTATCAACCGAGATGCTGCATGCGTTATTGATGGATTTGAAACAGCAGCACATGCACCAGGATACTTAATAGGGCCGCGGCGCGGTTTTGGGTGCCTATTGCTTTATGACAATTATTTTTATTAAAGTACTTTATTTTATAAAGTAATTGTTATACATTGCTCTTATTGCCACATACGGGGTGTTCGGTTCATCTGTTGAACTGAGCGCAGGTTGGCAAGGAATTGTTCATCTGGAGAAGAGCATGGCTGATTTGTCGCGGTTAAAGGCTGATGTTGATTTTATGAAAACGCTGGCTGCGGAAGGGGCGCAGGTACCCTTGACTGCTGGTTTGCCGTTGTTTCTGGCGGGTGTGATTTTTGGCGCTGCGGCCTTGTTGCATTATGCCAGTGTGTCATTCGCTGTATTTGATGGAATATCTACGCTGTCAATCTGGGGTGGCGCACTCTTGTTGTACGCCCTTTGGGGGATAGGTTGGGGAATGAAAAATCGTGCAGCGTTTAAGGTTCAGGGAAATAAAAACCGTGTGGTGGGAACGGTTTGGGCGGGAATTGGTTTCTCAATTTTTCTCTTTAGTGTGACTCTGGCGATCATTAGTTATCGCTTACAAAATTCCCAGTTGGGCGTGTTTATGATGCCTGTGGTGTTGGGGCTGTATGGGCTAGGTTGGATTATCACTGCAGAAGTCTCTGCGCAGCGTTGGATGGCCTTGGTTGGTGTGGGGTGTTTTGTTGTTGTGCCGCTCATCGCCTGGTTGTCATTGCGCCCTGAGCAATTGCTTGTATATGCCTTGGCTTTGATTGGCTCGGCGTTGATACCTGGGTGGTTATTAATGGCGAAAGAGAAAATGGTGACATGAGCGATCTTTTCTCACTCGACTCGGTTGATGATGTTATCCATGGCCGCTTGCGGCTTGGTGTCATGGCCTACCTGATCAACGTGGGTGATACCGATTTCGCGCAGTTAAAAGCCAAGACTGCCGCAACCGATGGCAATCTGTCTGTTCAGTTGCGCAAGCTTGAGGAGGCCGGTTATATCGAGATCGCCAAAAGTTTTGTCGGTAAAAAAACGGTGACGGGTGTGCAATTGACCGAGCAGGGTAGGCAGGCGTTTATCCGCTATTTGGAAAATATGCAGCGTTTGATCAATGAGGCATCCCTTATTCGCGATGAGAATTAAGCTGTTTAGATATGAAAGATATATTTTCGCTCATCGATTTTTCCGCTCCCTCGCATGAAGTTGCGCCACAATTAATCGGTGCGCAATTTTTTGTGAATGGTGTGGGCGGAATTATTGTGGAAGTTGAAGCGTACGACCAAGCCGAACCCGCGTCCCACACATTCTCTGGTCCCAGCGTGCGCAATGCCTCCATGTTTGGCCCGCCGGGTCGCGCTTATGTTTATCGCTCATACGGCATTCACTGGTGTTTGAATTTTGTGTGTGCGCCAGACGGTCATGGTGCAGGCGTTTTAATTCGCGCGATCCAGCCCACGCAGGGGTTGGATATTATGCGCGAACGCCGTGGCGTAGCGGTTGAGAGATTGCTCTGTTCCGGTCCCGGGCGAGTCGGTCAGGCATTGGACATTGTGCATGCCTTTAATGGGCGATCCCTCACCCAAACACCTTTCAAGTTATTGCCCGCTATTGCCCCGGTCGATGTGGTTCATGGGCCACGTATTGGTATATCCAAAGCGATGGATCTGCCCTGGCGATTTTGCTTGGCTGGCTCTCCATTTCTTAGTAAGCCTTTGTCGAAATAGTGGGCGGCAACCTTCTCTGCTGAAAATTTTTTAACTCATTGTGAATGGGATAAAAGTTTCCTCGATATGATTCGAATCATTCTGGTGATTACTTCATTAAGTCACTGATTATTTACGTTACATTCCATCTTATTTTTATAATCCGAAAAATTCATAAATAAATTAAAAAATCAAATACAAAAGTTAATGTCGCTGAAATTTCTGTTCATGAAATTTTTCATTCGAATTATTAATAATTTCGCCATTTTTTCTAATACCTGAAGATGTTTTTTGTTAAATTCCTGGCGCATTTGATTGCCCTCTCCCACGCAATGTGAACGGCTTTGAATAGGCTGTAGGATACGTCGACACAGTGCAAAAAATTAATTTACAGTGTTAAGGATGGTTACTATGTCAAAGATAAAGCAAAACTTACTTGCATCTTCGATGCTGATATCAACGCTGCTGCTTGCAGCGCAGGCCAATGCGTTAACCTGCAGCACCAGTGCTGATAGTTGGAACAATGGTTATGTTGTGAATGTAACGGTTCTCAATGATGGCACTGCTCCCGTTAATGGCTGGCAAGTGGCGCTCAATTTTAATCAAGGTCCTGGCGTTACTGGCTCGTGGAATGCGACCTTATCCACTTCGGGCAACACCGTTACTGCTTCTAATGTTGGTTGGAATGGCAATATTGGTGTAGGCCAAAGCGTAGGCTTTGGGTTTCAGGGAACACATAGCGGTAATTTTACAAAGCCCACCTGTACCGTTGGTGGGAACTCGGGCGGAACGCCATCGTCTAGCGTAAGTTCATCAAGCAGTGTCGCACCTCAACAACCTTCATCAGTGTCTTCCAGCTCTGTCCAAACCGGCGCTCGCAACGCCATTACTGTTCGTGCACTGGGTACAACGGGGAGTGAATCTATCACTCTCAGGGTGGGTGGTACGGCAGTGCAGTCATGGACGCTCAGCACTACCATGAACAACTACACCGCAGAAACGGCGTTGGTCGGCGATGTGGTTGTTGCCTTTACCAATGATGATGGTGGCAATGCAGACGTACGTATCGATTATGTCAACGTTAATGGCGTAACCCGACAGGCAGAAGACCAGTTAGAAAACACCGGGGCTTGGGGGAATAATCGTTGCGGCGGTGGCGCACCGAGCGAATGGTTACATTGCGAAGGTTATATCAATTTCGGTAGCGTCACCGGTGAGCCTGGTTCAAGCAGTTCTTCGATTTCGAGCAGATCTTCAACCTCTAGCAGTTCGTCATCTGGTGGTACTGGTACTGGTGCCGGTTCTGCTGGCTGTGGTGCCCCGGCTAAATTAACCAATGGGCGTCGTACCATTAACGTTAACGGATTGAATCGCGAATACGTGTTGGATATCCCGAGCAATTACAACCAGAACAATCCCTACAAGTTGGTCTTCGGTTGGCACTGGCGTGGTGGTAGTGCGAACGATGTTGTAGGTCAAGGCTACTACGGCATGAAAAGCCTCTCTAATAACAGTGCGATTTTCGTGGCGCCTGATCGTGCCGCCGGCACCGACGGATGGACAAATGCCAATGGCCGCGACATGGCTTTCTTGCAGTCGATGCTAACCCAGCTGAAGTCATCTCTGTGTATCGACGAAAGTCGTATCTTCTCTACCGGCTGGAGTTACGGTGGCATGATGTCACTTGCAGTGGGGCGCGAGTTGCCAAGCATCTTCCGTGCTATCGCGCCTGTATCAGGTGCCTTCTTGACGCCTCATGTGGATAGTGGTTCGGCGACTGCGGCCTGGATTGCGCACGGCACTAGCGACAATGTGGTAAGCCATAGCTCTGGTAGTCAAGCCCGTGATGCTTATCTCAGGGCTAACGGTTGCTCTAACACGACTGTGCCGGTACAACCATCCCCCTGTGTGGAGTACCAAAACTGCTCATCGGGTAAACCTGTTGTCTGGTGTTCGTTCAACGGTGGACATACTCAACCGTCGTTCTACAGCTCCGGCGCATGGAACTTCTTTAATCGCTTCTAGTGGCGGTGATAGTAGGCTGATAAAAATGGCGCTCTTCGGGGCGCTATTTTTTTGCGTTGCTTGATATAGGCTTGGCTTATTGCAGTTGAGTCCAGAATGCGGCGACGATCGGACTTTTCAATCGTTTTTCCATCACACAGAGCCCGGTATCGTAGGGGCCCAAATCCGGTTGCGGATCAAAGCGTTTTACTTTGTTGGCGAGAGGGCTGTTATCCACCACAATTTGCGGCGCAACGCCCACGCCGAATCCCAGGCTCACCATGCTTACAATCGCCTCGTTCCCTTTCACCTCCGCATAAATATTGGGTTTGATGCCGAGTGAGTCGAACCAGATATTTAATCGCTCCCGCGCCAAGCCTTCTTCGGGGATGATCACCGGGATTTCTTCCCAGTTTTTCCCTTGCCAGTCTTCATTGTTTGCGGTGATAAAAATCAACGGTGAACTGTTGATGGGTTTGAAGCTGATGCCGGCGGGTAATTTGTCCGGTTTGGCGGCGATAGCGATATCTTCATCGCCTGCCAGAATCCGCTCAATCGACTGTGCAGGGTCGCCGGTGTGGAGTTTGATCGCAATACCGGGATGTTTAACGCGGAATTCGGTGAGGATTTCATAAAGAAAGCTGTAACTGGCGGTTACCGAGCAATAGATGCTGAGTTGACCGCGCAGTTGATCGGCCTGCGCGAGCAGGGATTCTTGATAGGTCTCCCACTGCTGGATGACTTCTTTGGCAAACCCTAAAAACTGTTCACCTTCATGGGTGAGTATCACCGAGCGATTGTCGCGTACAAAGAGGCTCACGCCTAAATCGTCCTCAAGCTGCTTGATGTTGCGGCTGAGTGTTGACGGGCTCACATGACTGGCATTGGCGGCACGGCCAAAATGCAGGCTGCTGGCGAGATTACAAAACAGTCGGAGTTTGGTGATGTCCATGATTGGTGATTAATAACCTTGTTGCATAAACTGAAACATTGAATTGCGAATATATCATTTTACGCGATGCGGGTGTTTCTCTACACTGGCGGCCTTTTATCCAAGTCGCCTTGTGATTTCTTATTTCTGGGCGGTAATCATCCCAACAGGAGTCTGTTATGCACGTTTATTACGATAAAGATGCTGATCTTTCTATTATCCAAGGCAAA
>NZ_CP019799.1:4142500-4145000 GCF_002007605.1 Cellvibrio sp. PSBB023
AGGGAAAGGCGAAAAGAACCCCTGTGAGGGGAGTGAAATAGATCCTGAAACCGTGTGCGTACAAGCAGTAGGAGCAGACTTGTTCTGTGACTGCGTACCTTTTGTATAATGGGTCAGCGACTTATTGTCAGTGGCAAGGTTAACCGTATAGGGGAGCCGTAGCGAAAGCGAGTCTTAATAGGGCGTCTAGTCGCTGGCAATAGACCCGAAACCCGGCGATCTATCCATGTGCAGGTTGAAGGTTGGGTAACACTAACTGGAGGACCGAACCCACAAATGTTGAAAAATTTGGGGATGACGTGTGGATAGGGGTGAAAGGCTAATCAAGCCGGGAGATATCTGGTTCTCCCCGAAAGCTATTTAGGTAGCGCGTCATGTCTCACCCAGGGGGGTAGAGCACTGTTTGGGCTAGGGGGTCATCCCGACTTACCAAACCCATGCAAACTACGAATACCCTGGAGTGCAATCATGGCAGACAGACAGCGGGTGCTAACGTCCGTTGTCAAGAGGGCAACAACCCAGACCGCCAGCTAAGGTCCCCAATGTTAGTTAAGTGGGAAACGATGTGGGAAGGCTTAGACAGCTAGGAGGTTGGCTTAGAAGCAGCCACCCTTTAAAGAAAGCGTAATAGCTCACTAGTCGAGTCGGCCTGCGCGGAAGATGTAACGGGGCTAAAACTAGCAACCGAAGCTGCGGCTGCATACTTTGTATGTGGGGTAGGGGAGCGTTCTGTAAGCCGTCGAAGGTGTGTTGAGAAGCATGCTGGAGGTATCAGAAGTGCGAATGCTGACATGAGTAACGATAAGGGGAGTGAAAAACTCCCCCGCCGGAAGATCAAGGGTTCCTGTCCAACGCTAATCGGGACAGGGTTAGTCGGCCCCTAAGGCGAGGCGGAAACGCGTAGTCGATGGGAAACAGGTTAATATTCCTGTACCTCTTTTTACTGCGATGGGGGGACGGAGAAGGCTAGAGCAGCACGGCGTTGGTTGTCCGTGTTTAAGGTCGTAGGCTGGTGTCTTAGGTAAATCCGGGATGCTAAGGCTGAGAACTGATGACGAGTGTTCCTCGGAACATGAAGTGCTTGATGCCATGCTTCCAAGAAAAGCCTCTAAGCTTCAGGTAAAAAGAGACCGTACTCCAAACCGACACAGGTGATCAGGTAGAGAATACCAAGGCGCTTGAGAGAACTCGGGTGAAGGAACTAGGCAAAATGGCACCGTAACTTCGGGAGAAGGTGCACTGCTGATGGTGAAGGGCTTGCCCCGTAAGCTATTGGCAGTCGAAGATACCAGGCCCCTGCAACTGTTTATTAAAAACACAGCACTCTGCAAACACGTAAGTGGACGTATAGGGTGTGACGCCTGCCCGGTGCCGGAAGGTTAATTGATGGGGTTAGCGCAAGCGAAGCTCTTGATCGAAGCCCCGGTAAACGGCGGCCGTAACTATAACGGTCCTAAGGTAGCGAAATTCCTTGTCGGGTAAGTTCCGACCTGCACGAATGGCGTAATGATGGGGGCGCTGTCTCCACCCGAGACTCAGTGAAATTGAAATCGCGGTTAAGATGCCGTGTTCCCGCGGCTAGACGGAAAGACCCCGTGAACCTTTACTATAGCTTTGCACTGAACTTTGAACCTATCTGTGTAGGATAGGTGGGAGGCTTTGAAGTCGAGACGCTAGTTTCGATGGAGCCGTCCTTGAAATACCACCCTGGTATGTTTGAGGTTCTAACGTCGGCCCCTTATCGGGGTTACGGACAGTGTATGGTGGGTAGTTTGACTGGGGCGGTCTCCTCCCAAAGAGTAACGGAGGAGCACGAAGGTGTGCTAATCATGGTCGGAAATCATGAGGTTAGTGTAAAGGCAAAAGCACGCTTGACTGCGAGACAGACATGTCGAGCAGGTACGAAAGTAGGTCTTAGTGATCCGGTGGTTCTGTATGGAAGGGCCATCGCTCAACGGATAAAAGGTACTCCGGGGATAACAGGCTGATACCGCCCAAGAGTTCACATCGACGGCGGTGTTTGGCACCTCGATGTCGGCTCATCACATCCTGGGGCTGAAGCCGGTCCCAAGGGTATGGCTGTTCGCCATTTAAAGTGGTACGCGAGCTGGGTTTAGAACGTCGTGAGACAGTTCGGTCCCTATCTGCCGTGGGCGTTGGAGATTTGAGAAGAGTTGTTCCTAGTACGAGAGGACCGGAATGAACGAACCTCTGGTGTTCGGGTTGTCATGCCAATGGCACTGCCCGGTAGCTATGTTCGGACGGGATAACCGCTGAAAGCATCTAAGCGGGAAGCCTCCTTCAAGACTAGATCTCCCTGGGGCTTTAAGCCCCCTAAAGAGCCGTTGAAGACTACGACGTTGATAGGTCAGGTGTGGAAGCGCTGCGAGGCGTTGAGCTAACTGATACTAATTGCTCGTGCGGCTTGACCATATAACAGAATCGACTGTTAGACGGTTTACGATTTATCCGGACTTGTACGATATGCAAGCATCCAAAC
>NZ_CP019799.1:4447500-4705304 GCF_002007605.1 Cellvibrio sp. PSBB023
ACGGCACCGATCCGAACGATCCGACCTCAGCCAAAGATTCGGATGACGATGGCGTACCGGATTATGTAGAAATTCGTGATAACACTGACCCAACTGATCCAACGTCATTTAAAGACGGTGATGGTGATGGTGTACCTGATTACGTAGAGATCCGTGATAACACTGATCCTGCTGATCCAACCTCGTTCAAAGATACAGACGGTGATGGTGTGCCGGATTATGTTGAGGTTGTTGAGGGGACTGATCCAACCGATCCAACTTCCACCAAAGATAGCGACGGCGATGGCGTACCTGATTATGTTGAGGTAGTTGATGGCACTAACCCGGCCGATCCGACCTCCGCGAAAGACACCGACGGTGATGGTGTGCCGGATTATGTTGAAGCTGTGGATGGTACAGATCCAACCGATCCAGCCTCCGCTAAAGATACCGATGGTGATGGCGTGCCTGATTACATCGAGCTGCGTGACGGTACTGATCCTACCGACCCAACCTCGTTTACTGATACGGATGGCGATGGTGCGCCTGACTATGTAGAAGTAGGTGACGGTACCGATCCTGCTGATCCGACATCCTTTAAAGATACCGACGGTGACGGCGTACCGGATTATGTGGAAATCCATGTTGATGGTACTGACCCGACGGACCCAACTTCAGTGAAGGATACGGATGGCGACGGTGTGCCAGATTACGTTGAAGTGGTTGATGGCACTGACCCCGCTGATCCTCGCTCGGTAAAAGATAGCGATGGTGATGGTGTGCCTGATTACATCGAAACCCGCGACGGTACTGATCCACGCAATCCTGCGTCATTTAAGGATAGCGACGGTGACGGTGTGCCCGACTATGTGGAAACTGAGATTGATGGTACTGATCCACTGGACCCAGCGTCGGTGAAAGATACGGATGGTGATGGCGTTCCTGACTATGTTGAGAAGGCGCAAGGCTCCGATCCGGACAGTGCTGGTGGCTTCCTGGATAGCGATGGTGACGGCGTGCCGGATTACATCGAGTTGAGTGAGGGCAGTGATCCCCAGGATCCAACCTCCTACAAAGACAGTGATGGCGATGGCGTACCTGACTATATCGAGACAGTGATTGAGAAAACCAATCCACTGGATGCCAAGGACTTTGCTGACCTGGATGGCGATGGCATTCCGGACTACAAAGACACCGACAATGACAACGACGGTATCTCGGATGTGGACGAAGGCCGAGCGACCAATCGCGATACCGATGGTGACGGCATCCCCGACTATCTGGATCTGGACAGTGATAACGATGGCCTACCGGATGTATTGGAAGGCAAGGTCGACAGCGATGGTGACGGTATCCCCGATTACATCGACACTGACAGTGATAACGACGGTATTCCGGACTATATGGAAGCGCCTCTGCCCGTTGTATTGACCGGCAAAGACTCTGACAAAGACGGTATCGACGATGCTATCGATGTTGACCTGACCGGTGGCGTGGATCTGAATAACAACGGTATTGATGACGCGTTTGAACCGCGCGATACCGATGGCGACGGCATCCCTGACTACCGTGACCCCGACAGTGATGGCGATGGTGTGCCTGATCGTATCGAAGCCAACATGATCCCGCTCAGTGGTGTGGATAGTGACGGTGATGGCATCGACGACTTCCTGGACGTGGATCAAACCGGCGGTGTGGATCTGAATGGCAATGGCATTGATGACGCCTTTGAACCAGTGGATACCGATGGCGATGGTCTGCCTGATTATCTGGATCGCGACAGCGATAACGACGGTATCGCCGATGGCGTAGAAGCCGGTGCCAGTGGTGTGGACAGCGATGGCGATGGTATTGACGATGCCTTTGACGTTGACCAAACCGGTGGTGTAGATGCCAATGGTGACGGTATCGATGATGCAGTGAAACCACGCGATAGCGACGGTGATGGCATCCCCGATTACCTTGACCTGGACAGCGATAACGACGGTATTTACGACGTGATCGAAGCGGGCTTGCCTGATGAAAACTGGGATGGCATGGCCGATGGTGGCGTGATTACCAACACCCCACGCGACCGCGATGGCGACGGTATTCCGGATTATCTGGATCTGGATAGCAACAACGACGGGATCTTTGACGTGGTAGATGCAGGTTTTGACCGTTTCGACCAAAACAAAGATGGTCGCATCGATGACATCACTGACGTGGATCGCGATGGTATTCCGGATGTGGTTGATTACGAGATTGGTGCCTTCGGCGGCAGCCTGGATAGCGATGGCGATGGAATCCCTGATGCCATTGACCTGGATGACGATAACGATGGCATCCCGGACTGGATCGAGAACGGCTTCAGCTCACCGGATCAAACCGGCCCTGACCGCGATACCGATGGCGATGGTGTACCGGATCGCCTGGATTTGGACAGCGACAACGACAGTATCCCGGACATTATCGAAAGCGGATTGCGCTTCCTGGTTGATGCAGATGGCGATGGCCGTATCGATAACTTTATCGATAACGACCGCAACGGTTTGCATGACGCGGTAGATCTGTTGCTGCGCATACTCGACACCGATGGTGACGGCGCGCCTGACTTCCAGGACCTGGACAGCGATGGTGACGGTATATGGGATCTGATTGAGGCGGGCACCTCGCGCTTGCTGGATGCCAATAATGACGGTCGCATCGATGTCTTTATCGATCTGGATCGCGATGGTATTGCCGACAGCGTGGATGGTGTCGTCAGAGGCGGTATTGCAGGTAAGCCGCCAGTGATTCGCGATACCGATGGCGACGGTATCCCCGATTATCTGGATCTCGATAGCGATAACGACGGCTTCCCGGATGCACTGGAAAACGGCGACTTCAATAACGACGGTATTCCAGACAATGAACAAAATGAAGGCGGGCTGGAAACCGCAGTAAAAGGTGCAGGTTCTATGAGTAATGTGTTGTTGCTGGGCTTGTTAATGTTGCTGGGTGTACCGCGCTTGCTGCGCGCCCGTGCGGTACCCTTGAAGGGTGGCCTTATGGCCATCCTGTTAGGTGCATCCTTTCAGGTGAGTGCCATGGATGACGATGCCGCTTGCGCTTGGGCCAGCGTGGCAAATGATGGTTGCTGGTACCTTGGCGCTGGTGTTGGCTTGTCGCACCTGAGCCCGGAAGGCTCGGTGAATGGCTGGTCGTCGGATGATGCTGGCAGCTTCGGCTTTCAAGTGTCCATTGGGCGCGCTATTCGCTCCGACTGGTTCTGGGAGCTGAGTTATATGGATGCGGGTGATGCGGGTTTGGGTAACCCCAACCCAGCGCTGGAAGCGCTGATTCCGGACGCCCATGTGAGCTACAAAATACCGGCATTCATGGTAGGTCGTACCTTGGTGAATGATCTGGCGGGCTGGGATCTGTATGCCAAGTTGGGGGTGTCTGCTATTCGCACGGCCGCCAGCGATGAGCGTATTGGCGAGAGTTCGCAAACTTCTACCCAGGTTGCGTTTGGTGGCGGCGCTACATACCAATTTGCTGCGTCTCCCTGGTCGCTGAACCTTGCACTGGATAGTTATGATCGCGATGCTCGCGTAGTGGTGATCAGTTTTTCACGGCGCATCGGTGGCCGCTAGGTCTTAGCAATACGTGTATGAAGTAGGTGTATAAGAAGCCCCTTGGTGTGATCACCAAGGGGCTTTTTTATGCCTGAATTTTAGGCGGGTGCTATGTGTGGAGCCGTGTAATCAATTGAGGTATTCCGATTCCTCCGTCGCTGTTTCCTGATATTCAGTCAGTGCGACATCGCGCATGGAGTAAGAGGAAAGCCCCAGCTCATTTTCCTGGGTTTCCAGCACCACTGTGCCCTCGGCCCAGAAGGGAATAAACAGTTCCTGCAAGTGAAATCCCTTGGGATATTTCACGTAAATAATTTGATTGGGTGGTGGCGGTGGAACATGAATGCAGGCGCCGAAGTAGGGGACTAAAAAGAATTCAATCACACGCTGCTGCTGATCGTATTCAATAGGCACTATATAACCGGCAAGGCGAATGCGCTTGTTATTAAACTCGCTACGCACCCGCGTGGAAACAAGTGCATCGCGCCAGCTGCGCTCGCCGGCTTGTTGGCGAGCGACACCCACGGCATTAGCGACTTCATCTTCAAAGGCGGAACTATTTTGCGCTGGTTTGAGTCCACTGGGTGCCGTATCCTGCGCCAGCTCATCGTCGCTGAGTGCTTCATGATCAACCGGGGGAATAGATTCCAACAGGCGCAGATCTTCCTCTGGCAATAAATCGATCCACTCAACAGTCGTTGCCTGGCTGTTAGCCAAGGCGCTAGTGGCAATCATGCTGCACAGCAACAGCAGTAACATCAATGGGGGTGTGCGTTGCATAAGCATCAACTCAACATCTTTTTATCACGGTAGGATCAGGTAAGGCTTGATTATGGACTCCACCGCAATTTCAATGCAATCCGTTCAGTTTTCATGGAAAGGCAATGCCAGCGCTGGTTTGGACATCGAGCAATTACAGATTGCGCGCGGCGAAAAAATATTTTTATACGGCCCCTCAGGCTCGGGCAAAACCACATTGTTAAATATAGTGGCGGGTGTGATTACACCCGCACAGGGTGAAATTCATTTGCTGGGGAAAGATATTACGCGCCTCAACAGCAGGCAGCGCGATCAGTTTCGCGCGCAACACCTGGGCATTATTTTTCAGCAATTCAATTTAATTCCCTATCTGAATGTGACCGAAAACCTGTTGTTGCGCATGGCATTTTTACCCGCTGAAAAACGGCGTCTCGCCACTACACAAATGCCGTTATTACTTGAGCGTTTGCAACTAACACCGGTATTAACAACTGCCGCTTATCAGCTCAGTGTTGGCCAGCAGCAGCGTGTGGCTCTGGTGCGTGCACTGCTGGGCGCACCGGAAATTATTATTGCGGATGAGCCCACTTCCGCTTTGGACAGTGAGTTGCGCGAAGAATTTATGCGCGTGTTGTTCGAGGCTCTGGGTGAAAACACCAGCCTGTTATTGGTCAGTCATGATCGCCAGTTGCAGCCACATTTTGATCGGGTATTGAATATCCAGCAGTTTGTACATCAACCCGAATTGGCGCCAGTAAGGGAGGTGCAATAATGCGTTTACTAATTGCACGAAAAAGCTTGTGGAATCGCCGGTGGACCGCGCTGCTCACACTGCTGTCACTGGTGGTGAGTATTATGTTGGTGCTGGGCATCAACCATGTACGTACCCAAGTGAAAGACAGTTTTAACAATACCTTGTCCGGAACGGATTTAATTGTTGGCGCCCGTGGCGGCTCGCTCAATCTTTTACTCTACTCTGTATTTCATATCGGCACTGCCTCGCACAATATCCGCTGGAATACCTATGAGGAATTAGCCAAGCACAGCGAGGTGGCCTGGTTAATTCCTATCGCGTTGGGCGACTCCCATAAAGGCTTCCGTGTGGTGGCGACCTCGCCTGATTTTTTTGCACATTACGCCTACGGTCAACGGCAAACACTGGTGTTCAAAGAGGGAGCGATTTTTTCATCGGTGTTTGATGTGGTTGTCGGTTCTGCCGTCGCCAAAAAACTGGGCTATCAACCCGGCGACAGTCTGGTTCTGGCACATGGTTTGGGTGAGGTAACTATCGCCAAGCACCGTGATGCGCCCTTTGTGGTCAGTGGTATTTTGGCGCCGACCGGCACACCAGTTGATAACAGTTTGTATATTTCACTGGCCGGCATGCAGGCGATTCATCGCGATTGGCAATCGGGCGTGCATATCCCGGCGGCATCGTCCCATGGCCATCATGGGGATCATGGGGATCATGGGGATGAACCGGTTGGTGAAAACCTGCATGCACAAAGCCTGAGCGCTATTTTGGTGGGGTTGAAATCGCGTAGCGCGACATTCACGGTGCAGCGCCAGGTGAATCAATACAAGGCTGAAGCCTTGCAAGCGATTGTGCCGGGTCTGGCGCTAGCCGAACTCTGGCAGTTGATGCGTAATGTCGAGCTGGCCTTGCATGCTATTGCGCTGTTGGTGGTGGCGACAAGTCTGCTGGGTATGATGACCAGTTTGCTAACTGCAATGAACGAGCGGCAGCGGGAGTTCGCCATCCTGCGTTCACTCGGTGCGGGGCCACTGTATCTTTTTCTGTTGGTGGTTATGGAAGTGATGTTATTGAGTCTGTTGGCTAGCGGAATCGCGGTGGCATTGTTAAGCGGCGGATTATGGGTATTCCAACCCTGGATTATGGCGGAGTGGGGGCTGCATTTGTCGGCCAACATTCTCAGTGGGGAGCAATGGCACTACTTGCTCTATGTACTCTTGGCGGCTGCCTTACTATCGCTCTGGCCTGCGTTTATCGCCTGTCGTCGCGCCTTGCATGACGGGCTTTCCATGCGTATTTAATGTTGTGATTCAGTCACTGCATGTGGCTCAATAAAAAAGCCGTTTATGGTCACCCATAAACGGCTTTTTAGTGTGTACTGCGTTCTCACCCACATCACATGAGTGAGAACACAATGTCCTGCTACTGTTAAAGTCCAGCGAGTGTCGAGGTTGCCCAACGACGATAAACAGCACCGTTAGGACTTTGGTCGGCACGCAATTTAAGGCCAATCGTTTGATACAACTCGGATTGTGTTTTGCCGCCAATGTCCACTACGCGACCACCGGTAATACCAGCACCAGCAACCAGCATTGGAACATTGCTATTGCCGTGTGAGTCAGCATCACCCATATCAGATACCTGGGTCACGATCGTTGAACCAAACAACCCGCGATCATTGATCTTATCCAGCAGGTATTTGGTCAAGCCTTGCATGTACACAATGTCCTCTGTGTAGGCAGCTGGCATATTGCCTTGGTTGTGGTGTGACTGATGCGATTCACGTCCGAGTACATCCAGGAAGTGGGTGTGCGCATCGGTACCAAAGGCAATAGAGACTGATGCCGTCAGGTTACAGCTCAGTGCCAGCGCCACAATATCAGCATGCAGCTTGGCGGTTGCATCAAAGCCGCTAGCGGTCGTATTTGACAGTTGTGGGCAGGAGCCGCTGGAATTGCCATTATCAATGGCAGTTTCAATCTCGCGAATGGCAGTGAAGTGACTATCCAGCTTGTCCTTTTCATGCTGACCGAGCTTGGTTCTCAGGCTATTGATCGCTGCATAATGCAAATCCACAACCGATTGCCGTGGCGCAGTACCCGATCCACCGCCACCGCCACCACCACCGGAAAAAAGCACATCCAATGCGGCTTGTGGGCTGGTAATCAGCGGTCTACCTGTAAACCCTTCGCGACTCAATGCCGATTCTGCCGTGGTACCCACGTTCAGGTATTTCACCGGATAGTTGGCACCAATGGTGCGTCCGAGGTTCACATCAAAGCTATCCTCTGACCAGCTACCGTTGTTAAAGCGGTGAAACATGACTCCATGGCCAGCACCACTGAGTGAGGCGTTTCTTAACAAAGCAATACGACTGTAATGGCTTTGTAACGGGGCTGACTGGGCGGGTAGTGTGCTTCCCGATGGGAACCAGCGGGTTGGATGGCAGCCTCCGCCCGAAAATACCAGGCAGTGTTTGGTGGGCGTGCCGGTTTGTGCTTCCGCGGTGCGCGCCAGCATGACCCCTGCCAGGATGCTGGAGGCTTGGATTAACCCAGCCGCAATACCGGCATGTTTGACGACCTTCAGGAAGTCTCTGCGCTCTTTGTCGAAGCAGTCTTTATATCTCATGTTATTTACTCCAATTCGTTAACAAGGCGATGAGCGTGAGGGGTGCGCATTAGCGCACCCACTCCTGCCGGTACATCACAGAATCCAATGCAGGAATTTCTTCGAGCATTGCCCTTGGGCCGCTGGCGGTCAGTACATTGGTCAGGTCGGCAACATCACAACGGTAAGCGCTTTCTTCCGCTTTACTGATGCGTGGGTAGCCAACATCCCTTGTTGAATCAATCAGGAAGATCGAATGGATACCGGTGCTATAGCTGACAAACTGGGTTGCCAGACAGCTTTGCGCCAGTTTCGATACCATTGGATCTTCAACAACTGTGCGCGCAAGATCCTTACCGCCATTAAATTGGATGGCTGGTGAGTGAATCACACGATCCGGGTCGTTGAGGAACTGCAATTGTGGGAAGGGCGAGAAGAAAATCCCCGCTGCATTGATGGCGTTGCCCTTCAGGTCCACTGCACGCACACGGCCAAGGCTGTCGTAGTTCTCCATGGAGCCTCCCAGCGGATTAATGATCTCGCCGTGGCAGTTTGAACAGCTGGTGCCAGAGGTAATACGGTCAAAGATCATGCGCTGGGTGGTGTGAGGATTCTCAAAGAATTCTTTATCACGCGCAGCCAATGCTTCTCTGTCCAGGCTCACACCAGATGGTGGCTCGGGAATGTCCTGACACATCATTTTGCGACGTACAGCTACAGCACGAGTCACCAGGTTGGCGTCGGTCGCACTGGCATAACGCGACAAGAACGCACCAGAGATCAGGATCCCGCCGCGCTCTGCGGTGTTAGCACTTACAAACCCGTCAGCATCTGCGCCACTGGCGTTGTAGGAGAGACCGTAAAGGTTCGCCAAACGTTGGTTAACGTAGGTGTAGCTGGGGTTGTAGATAGAGGCAAAGGTTGAGTTGCTGCTCAGCATCGCTTGAGCAAAGTTTTTACCCAGTTCCAACTTCATATCGTTTGCCAGAGTGGCGAAGTTAGTAATACCGGTTTTCTCTTTGGTTTCAAGCTGTTCGGTGCCTAACCAGCGGTTCACGAAATCACCCAGCAGCGCACGGGTATTCGGTGAATTCAGCAGTGTGGCTGCCTGTTGGCGAACACCCGCGGCGGTATTGAGATCACCACGTCCGGCGGCAGCCATCAGCTCGGTGCTGGGGGTGCTACCAGTGAAGGTGTAGCTCATGAAGGTCGCCATTTCATAACCGGTCAGTTTGTACACGCCACCACTGCTCAACTCGCCCAGCTCGGAACGATAGAGGAATTGTGGTGATGACAGCATGGCGGCCAGTGCAACCTCCATCCCTTCGGCAGCAGTACGGCCACCGGTGGTGCCACGTGCTACACCGCGGTATGCGGTTTGCTCATCGGTAGTCAATGGACGACGGAAAATACGCGGTGCCAAGTCACTCACCAGTTTGTCCGCACAGGTTGTACTTGGGGTACAAGCCAGTACCGCATTCCAGCGTGTAGCCACATCAGTTGCGATGCGTTCTGCGGTGGAGATGTAACTGGTGTAGCGGTTCTTATCCACAATCAGGGTGTTGTTATTCATGAATGAGCCGGCAATAAAATCATCAGGCAAACGTGAAATGACATCCTGGGTGTAGCCTACAAGGTCACGCACTGAGCGTTGGTATTCATTTTTGGTCAGCAAGCGCAGGGTGCGTTGGCCATAGGTTGGGCCGGTGCTGGGGCAACTGAAGTTAGAGACAGGATTATCCGGTATACCATCAGATGGTCTGCGCCAAGTCAGGATATAAGCCTCAAGATCCGCCGCACATTGACCAGTACAGCTACCTGGATCTGTCTGTGGCATCCACATAGCAATGAAATCGCGCAGGCTGCGATCCTGGTTGTCCTGGCTGTGACGATAAACCGAACGGTTCGGGTTCAATGGTGCCGCAGCAGGGGTACCTGATGCATTTTTCTCACCATCTACACCGTGACACGCCACACAGCTCTGGGTATTCCAGAGTGTTGCGCCGCGGGTTGCATCGCCGACAATAACACCGCCATTTGAGCTGCTAGAGCTTGAGCTGCTGTTGGACTGGCTGCTGCCTGAACTGGGTACACTGCTACTCACACTGGAGCTGCTGGTAGAGCTTTGGCCGTTGGAGTAAACCAGAGAAATAACATTGCTGGCTGCTGATGGCACGCTGTCGCGATAGCTGATGACTTTATAGTCATAGCTGCCATACACAGAGAGCAGGCTCTCCATAAAGCTTGAGCTGTTGGCGGGCAGATTACTTTGAGTTGTCCAGCGGCCATCTGCGCCTTTGCGACGTACCAGGAAGCCGGTCTCGTTGGTGCTCACATCAGCCCAGTTCAGGCTGGTGTCGCCACTTACCTGACTTAAATTGCCCATCAAACTTGTCGGTGCGGCAGGCGCGCTCGGCAATGTAATTGCAGCAATGTTGGTCGGGTTGTCACGGGTGAGGAACATCTTGAAGTACACCGGTGTTTTCTCGCCAATAGAACTAAGGTTGGCGACAACACGCAACGCTTCCACACCGGCATTCAATTCAAAATCAACACTGTTGATAACGATTGGGCGACGTGGCGATACGCTGATACTGGTGTTGCTGTGTTTAACAATGGTGGCATCGAAAGTGATGGGCTTATTCACCGCATGCAGAATCAAATTACCTGTCAATGATTGCACTTGAATGGCGCCCACAGGCATTGCATCCAATGCACTGACATCTAACTGTGTAGTGAAGTGCAGTTGTGGCAGATAGCTGGATTCAAACAGCAGGTTTTGCATACGCGTATTGCGAATGTCAAAGCCGGTTGAAATGCTCGCCAACGGAATGCTCAGTGTTGCATTACCTGTTGTTGCAACCGTTCCCTGCAGTTGGGTGAAGGTAAAGGTTTCAGCGGTATTGGTATTTTTTACCGTTACAAAGTGAAAACTGGATTTGGTGGTATCCAACAACCAACGCGCTGCAGTAGAAGGCGCAACACTGCTGCTTGAGCTACTGCTGCTGGTACTGCTCGGCGGGACGCTGCTTGGGCTGCTACTGGATGTTGCACTGCCACTACAGCTGGTGCCGTTGAGTGTGAAATCTGTTGGTGCTGCTGCGCTGGGATTATTCACAATAAAACCAAATTGTGCTGTCGCATTCGTCGCCAGGTTACCGTTGTAACCTGCGTTTTTCACGCACACATTTTTGCCTGTAGCAGTGAAGGTTCCATCCCACAAATTGGCGATGGCATCATTACCATTGAAGGTCCAGCATAATTCCCAATTAGTAATAGCAGCGCCGTTATTTTTCAGTGCAACGGTAATTTGCGCACCAGTACTCCAACTATTTGCTGCGGTATAAGAAACATTACACAGGTTCTGTGCCTGCACCGTGGTTGGCGCTATCAGCGCGAGTGCCAAACTGAACGGGGAGAGCAGTGAGAGTTTAAGTAAATTTTTCATGATAGATTCTCTTTAGCCTCCAATTAGCGCGCGTCAAAAACAAGCGCGAAGTCAACAGGCACTGCCGCACTGATCGAGGTCAGATTGACAATCGTGCGCAGGGCTTCCACACCGGCAGTCAAGTTGAAATCACCTGCACGAGTCAGTACCGGCGCCATGCTTTGCACCAGAATGCGCGAGTTGGATAAACGCTGCACCGACACGCGTGTTGTGACGGCAACGGTTACACCGTGCAGATCAACATTGGCGCTCACGTCTGTTTGTGTTGTTTGTCCCAATGCCAGCGAACTCAGCAGTGTTGCAGGCACAGGTACCGTGATTGTTGCCGTAGGGAAGCTGACTGTTTCAAACAACAAGTCACGCACACGTTGATCGCGCAGTGCAACACCGGTGCTGACGCTGTTCAGATCAATTGTTACTGTTGCCACACCGTTAGCACCAATCGCACCTGTCAAGGTAGTGAAGGTATGTACTTCTACGTTGTGCGTGTTTTTAGTGGTGACAAAGTTCAGGTAAGACGCACTGCTATTTAAATCCCAAGCGGCTTGATTAACTGCCGATGAGGATGAGCTGGTGGTTGCACTGCTCGATACCGACGATGACGATCTTGATGAAGATGAAATAGACGATGGTATTGAGCTGGCAGAAGAACTCACGGAAGAGCTTGGCACTGATGATGTTGTCGCGCCGCAGGCTGCGCCGGTTACTTGTGGCACCTCGGCACTTGCGCTGCCCTTGCTGCCTTGAAATCCAATTTCAACGGTTTGATTGGGTGGGATGGTGCCATTCCATCCCAAATTAGAGGCGGAATAGGGATTGGTGCCGCTGTAGTTAGCATTCCAATTACTGGTTAAACGGTTATCGCCACTGTATTGCCAGCTAACATTCCACCCGTTAATGGGGGTTGTTCCGGTATTGGTTATTCTTATAGCGGCAGTAAATCCGTTATTCCATTGGTTGGTCACAACATACTGACAACCGGCATAAACCTTGGCGGATAAAACAGCTGTTGCCAGGGTAAATCCCAGCAGGCAGAGCGATCGAGCAACCCTGCCCCTTGGGCGCGGGGTGATCGCAGAGGCGGTGAAACTACTCATGGTGTCTTCCTCTTAAGTGAATGCCGGGCGAGCCCGGCAATGGGCCGTCCTTAACGTACAAGTAATTTCAAACACAAATCACTGGTGCGCTAGTCGACGGGTAAAAAGAACTCGAAACTGCATGTATTCGAGCGGTTTAAATAAATATTGACCTCAGGTTTTGGAAATGCGTTTAGCCAATTGAATTGTGTCGGTGAGTAATGGCGGCTCCTTATGCTGCTCCATAACCGATCTTTTTCTAGGTGGTGGAAATGAATGAATAAATGTCAATCCCACGATGCAGGCGGGAGCTAACAAAATAAAATACACCGACATCACAAAGCTATAATCCACGGTGTAGTTCCATGGACGGGCAATTCCCAAATAGCATGCAAATAACCATGAAGTGCTAGAGACAACACCGGTAAAAACCACCAATGTTTTTTCGATATTACCCAGTCCTAAAATGCCGCGGCTGGAGGCAACACGCGGAAAACTGAAGTGATGTAGCGCTATACCGTTTAACGTAAGAATTCCCACCACAGTGAACTTCGCCCAGAGTTTTTGATTCATCAAATACTCTTGCGGATTATCGAGATAACCAATCAAAACCAGCGTTAATCCTGAAATCCACAACACAATCAACGCGAGGGAAATGATGGTCGCAGCGCGCTTAAGCTCGCTAACCGCATGTGCAGACAAGGTGTTTCCCCGGGTTTTTGCAAGTGCAAGATCTTGTATCAATAAAATACCTACCGCGACGCACGCAGCAATTAAATGAACATAAACAATAAGGGTTTTCATTGGCCAATCCGTTTTTCTATTGTTGTTATTAATCAATCACTAACACCCGCGTGCAATGATTGCGCTAACGCTTTTCTGTGACACAAAACCAAATGGCGCAGCATCTGGTTGCGGTAACTGGAAAGCGATTTTTAAGGCAATAGAAACCACTACGCTCTGTGCATGCACAAAAACGACGATGGTTGGTCGATGAGGATGTAAAACAACAGATGTTATTGCTTTACGGGGCATTGTGCGCGATTAGCGCATTGGCTCTCACAGCTCGGTTACACTTTTTAATTATATTTTTATAAAAATTATTGTCGCTAATATCAACAATCGAAAAATATAAACACCACTCGAAAGCAGATGTTTTTTTCGCTTTGCGTATATTGCTTGTAAATCTTACAAAAAAGTGTGGGCTAGTCCACTAAAATTTGTGTGTTTTGGGTGCGTTTTGTCACTAAATACATATTTTGTCGTCAAAATTTTCTTTTTTGTCGCTTTTAATTGAATTCTATTTTTTCGCTTCAAAGAAATTTCCGGCGGTTTTTGTGACGACACTGTTGGAGGTTGTTAGAAATAAATATTTTTAGTGTGAATCCGTAAATAGTACTGATGTCGAATGGGTTTAGGTTTTTTTGTCAAACAGGTCATTTTTTGTGTGTGAGCTTGGCATATATATGTCGATATTTGGGCCCTATTATTCGTCAGTAGTTATGTATGGAAGGTAGGTGTTGATTTGTATAGGAGGTAGTAAATAGGTATGAAGGCATGGCGCTCTGGCGTATAAATACAGCTTGCATTTTTATAAATGGCCATCTAAATATGGAATTGGTTTATTTTAATTGATGCGAGAGGTGAATTAATGTTTGAGCTTAGCCAACTGCGGTGTTTTGTAGCTGTTGCAGAGGAGTTGCACTTCAGTCGCGCAGCGGAGCGTTTAAATATGACTCAGCCTCCGTTGAGCCGACAAATTCGCCTGCTTGAGCATCATGTAGGGGCCCAATTATTGGAGCGTACCAGCAGAACCGTACGACTGACCGCAGCAGGAAAGGCATTCTTTCCTGATGCAGCTCGCATTCTTCGGCTGGCGGAAGAGGCGGCGGCAACAGCGCGCCGCAATGCAAAGGGAGAGCGAGGCTCGCTATCCATTGGCTTTACAGCGTCATTCGGTTATCAACTCTTGCCGGAAATGGTGCGGCGCTTGCGCGAATGCGCACCGGATATTTCGCTCACCCTCAAAGAACTTGTGACCGGTGCTCAGCTGGATGCTCTGCATGCTGGTGCATTGGATGTCGGACTGGTTCGCCCGCACAGCCATGATGGCGACCTGGAAACCGTATTTCTGGCAGGCGAAGAGCTTTACCTGGCCATTCCCAAGCAGGATGCCGATCTGTGGCCCACTGAGCCGACCCTGGCTTGCCTCCAATCAAAACCCTTCTTGATGTATTCCCCCTATGAGGCGCGTTATTTCCATAACCTTTTGTCTGCCTGTTTTCAGCAGGACGATGTGCTGCCTCACGTCGTAGAGTACGTCGCTCAAATGCATACCATGCTGGCGCTCGTGCGATCGGGGATTGGTGTGGCGCTCATCCCCAAATCAGCCAGCAGCCTGCATTTCGAGGGCATCCTTCTGCGCCAGGTGATAACTACGCCGCCCAAGCCGGTGGAAATGGTTTATAGCTACCGTAAAGATAATAACAATCCTGCCTTGGAGACTTTTTTGAAGGAGGTTTTGCCCGAGTTTAAGGGGTAACCGGGGCAGTTAGTCTATTTGTTGGATGAATGGGATTGATTCATGAATTAAATCATTTCATATACCCATTGGTTTGATTTGTTAATGGTATGCGCTCAGAATCAGTCCATCGTCTGCGGTATTAATGGTAACGAAATAATAAATACGCTCACCTTTCGTACTTGCAGGTTGCTAGCCCAACTCATGTTGTAGAGAGATGGATATGCTAAATCATTGCACGCTTAAAAATGCTTTTTTATTCTTCTCGCTCATAGCGAACTTCCTGCGTCTCTGTAAAGAGGCGTGGGCTTTTTAACATAAGAAATAGCTCGCCGATAAAAACGCGAGTCACCAAATAATATCAACCAAGTTATCAGGCATTAATAAAACTCTGTTTACTAAATAAAAATAAGATCGAAGCTCACGGCAATGGATAAGAAAATAGGATTAATAATTTATCCAAACGTAAAAATAACGAGGAGTTTTCATGAGTAAATTCACACTTAACCCATTAGTGCTGGCAATGGCTGCCTGTGTATTGCCAATACATGGTTATGCCCAAGAGGCATCGGACGGTGCACTGGAAGAGATTGTGGTCACCGGTAGTTTTAGAGCCAGCTTGGCAAATGCGCTTAATACCAAGCGCACCTCAGCCAATAATGTAGATGCCATTGTGGCAGAAGACATGGGCAAGATGCCCGATCTTAATCTGGCTGAATCCCTGCAGCGTGTACCTGGTGTTGCTATTACCCGCGAAGGCGGCGAAGGCAGAAATATTACCGTGCGCGGTCTTGGCCCGAGTTTTTCGGCGACTACGTTAAATGGAATGGAAGTGCCATCCAGTACTGGTGGTTTGGACTCTTCGGGCGGTGTAAACCGTGGTCGTTCATTTGACTTTAATGTGTTTGCCTCCGAATTATTTAACAAAATTATTTTGAATAAATCAGCAAAAGGTTCGTTGGAAGAGGGCGGTCTTGCTTCTACCGTAGAGCTGTATTCTGCCAAACCTTTTGATAATCCCGGTGCTCACGCCGTGATTGGCGGCTCCATGGCGGTGGACAATTTAACCGGCGAAGATGACCCGCGTGTTGTGGGCATGTTCAGCAATACATTTGCTGATGACAAGATTGGTGTGTTGGTGAGTTTTGCGCAGTCAGAGCGCAATATTCGTCAAGAGGGTTTTGGTACAGTGCGTTACACCTCTGCCTTTGATAACTCTAATAGAAGTTTTGTAGGTAATGATTCTACCGTTGATATCACCGGTACGCCCAACCCACTTGCCAATTATCCGGATCTTGATCCTACTGATCCAAAAGTAACTAATGAATCGTTGGATTACATGTTGTTTCCGCGTCTACCGCGTATGGATTCGTTCAATACAGATCAGAAGCGTACGGGCATTACCGGATCGTTTCAGTTTCGCCCAACAGATCGGATGGAATTTACACTGGATTATTTAAAATCAGATCTGAAGACAGATGTTTCATCCTATAACTTCTTTGCGCAATTTCGTAACACGTTTGGTTCTATAACACCTACCAGTATCGTGCTTGACGACGCTGGCCGTGTGGCTATTGCAGGTGAATTTACTGGTGTTACGCCGCGTGTAGAAAGCCGTGGACAATTTAGCGATACCGAATTTGAACAAGTCGTTCTCTCGGGTAAGTTTGATTTAACCGATAATTTAAAACTAGATCTTATGTTTGGTAATGCGTCAGTTGTATATGACGAAGAGCAATACCGTTTTAACCTTGACGCACTTAATGCAAGTTACACCAACGCCGCTGCACCTACGCGCCAGGCAATTAATGGCATGAACCCCACGTATTTCTCATATGACTTTCGCAAGAATAGTGATATAGCCGAAATGAGTTATGGGTTCGATATTAACAACCCGCTGAATTATCATTTCACTGCGCCTACTATTCGCAAAGATATTGTGGAGCGTGAGAATGATACTTTTCGTGCGGATTTGACTTGGGACTTGGAAGAGTCAAGCATTAAAACTGGTTTCATCTGGAATGAGCGCAATATTACCTCCGAACGCCACGACCCAACTGAAGGATCGCTGACTGATCCTGTTGCCAGAGTGAGTACAGGCTCGGGTACAAGTACCATTATGCCTATAACATCTGCAACCACCAGTTTGGTAACTAATTTGTCGCGTGTGAGCAAGGGGTATGGTGATGCAATTAATCCACCGGCAGGTTTTCCTACAGATTTTGTGATTAACGACTTTGCTGCAACTAAAGCAGCTTACAATGCCGGCTCTTTTACACTGAACCCGAATGACCCATCAACCTTTGATGTAACGGAAAACACTACTGGCGCTTATGCGGAATATACCCGAAACATGGAGTTGGCAGGCATGCCCTTAATGGTAAATGCTGGTCTGCGTTATGTGGAAACTGAAGTGGAGTCATTGGGGGTTGCGGGTGGTGTTGCCTCCAAGCGCAGCAGTGATTATGCCGAATGGTTGCCATCGCTTAATGCTACCTTGGAAGTGGTTGAAGATTTTCTTATTCGCTTTAGCGCAAACAGAAATTTATCGCGTCCTAACTTATCAAGCATGACTGCTACGGTTAATGCCACTCCAATTAACGGCAATATTTCTGTGGGGAATCCTGGGCTTGATCCAATCATTGCCGATGCTGTTGATATAGGTTTTGAATGGTATTTTGCTGAAGAATCAGTCGTGGGAATTACATTCTTCCATAAAGACATTGACAGTTTTATTCTCAATAGCACTGTGTCTGGTGTTCTGCCTGCTGACTTAAAAGCGATTATTGGCACCGCTTATCCGCAGACTAACCCTGCGTCGCCTTCCTTTGATCCTAATGGCGTTAGCATGAATGATGAGTGGAATATTTCTACTCCGATTAATGGCGAGGGCGCTAAACTTAATGGCTATGAAATCTCCTATCAGCAGCCATTCAGTTTCTTGCCATCGGCGTTGGAAGGTTTTGGTATGTTTGCCAATTACACCTATGTGGACTCTGAAATTACCTACCCTGGTGATATTAAAGGCCCTCTGAGTGGTTTATCAGAAAATAGCTACAACTACGGGATCTATTTTGAGCGGGAGCAGTTTGGTGCGCGTGTTGTCGTGAATGGCCGCGACGATTATGTTACAGCGCTTCCCGGCAGCGATCGAAACTACTCAGAAAACACCTCTGGCCCAACCCGCATAGATATGTCGGCGTTCTACAATATTACCGATAACGTCAAAGTGAACCTTGAGATCATTAACTTGACGGAAGAGGATGAACGTCTCTACACAACAGGTCCTGTGAGCTCTGGGGGGGATTTAAATCTGGTGCGTGAAATCAATAATACCGGTCGAGAGATCAGTCTGGGTATTCGCGCTACCTTCTAAGTGTTTTTCCTGCATTAATTTACCTAACCATTGATAGCAATCAATGGTTAGGTGCTCTCTTGAAAAATAATGGCCTCCCCGGATCAATCGCTATGAATAAATTCCGTTTATATGTACATCTATTGTTGTTGGGTACCATGCTTGGTTCCTACGCGCCTGCCTATGCAGAAAAAAGTGTGTTAGAAGCGACCGAGCTGATGGCAAATTCCATTATGCAGCGCCACCCAGAAGCCTGGACTATGCGCGAATTCAAGCAGCTTAAAGAACCGGAATGGGGTTATCCCTATTCGCTGGTGCTCTATGGATTTCAAAAACTCTATTTAAAAACAGGTAACGAGGCATATCTTGCTTATGCTAAGCAGTTTGTGGATCAATTGATTGATAAAAATGGAAAGATAAAAGGTTATGCTGTAACGGAATTTAATATTGACTCCATTAATCCCGGTAAGTTGTTGTTTCTATTGCATGAGAAATATCAGGATCAGCGTTATTTAGTCGCTATGCAGTCACTACGTGAACAATTGCAATGGCAGCCGCGTACCACTACTGGCGGATTTTGGCACAAAAATATTTACCCATGGCAAATGTGGTTGGATGGTCTGTACATGGGCGCACCTTATTACGCCCAGTACGCACAGCAATTTAATGAGTCAAACAAATCGTTTGATGATATAGCGCACCAGTTTTTATTGATTGAAAGTAAAACCCGCGATGCAAAAACCGGTCTGCTCTATCACGCTTGGGATGAAAGTCACCTGCAGCAGTGGGCCAATAAAGGCACTGGCCTGTCTCCCCATTTCTGGTCGCGTTCCATGGGGTGGTATGCCATGGCGCTGGTAGATACGCTGGATTATTTCCCAGCCAAACACCCAAAGCGCAAAGAGTTGATTCGCCTGCTGAATGAATTGGCTGAGGCATTGCTAAAAGTGCAGCACCCCAGCCACCTTTGGTATCAGGTAACCGATCAGGGTGACCGTTACGGTAATTATCTGGAGACCTCTGGTAGCGCTATGTTTGCCTACGCATTTGCCAAGGGGGTTAATAAAAATTATCTGCCGAAAAAATACCAACAAATCGCCCGCGATATTTTTACTGGCATAGTGCAAGGTCACACCGAGCTGGATAATCAGGGGCAGCTGCATTTAAAAAATACCTGTGGCAGTGCCGGTTTGGGTAATGAACCCTATCGTACTGGCACTTTTGAATACTATGTGAGTGAGGCGATACGCACCGATGATCCACACGGTTTGGGGCCTTTTATTTTGGCCGGTGTTGAAATTTCTGCTTTCAAATAAGCGTTGAACCTGACTTAGCTACGCAAAAAGAGAATGAATCCATGATGAAAACAACAAGTACGATTTTTGTTTTACTGCTGCAGTGTTTAATCGTTTCACTGGCGCAAGCCAATACCGATTTTTATAAACCTTCTGATTGGCAGCAAATGGATGTGATCCTGGCAAAAATCCAATCGCCAAACATTCCGCAAGTGGATTTTCCCATCACCGCTTATGATGCTCCCAAGGATGCAAAGACAGATGCACGTCCGGCAATTATGCGCGCGATTAACGCCGCTGCCCAAGCCGGTGGTGGGCGCGTGATTATTCCGCCTGGCACTTGGCTCTCCAATGGCCCGGTTCAATTGCAAAGCCGCATCAACCTACATTTACAAGAGGGTGCTACTTTATTGTTTGGTGCACAAGCCAAACACTATTTGCCCGCAGTCTTTACCCGCTGGGAGGGTACCGAGATTTACGGCTACTCGCCGCTCATTTATGCCAACAAAGTGACTGACGTGGCGATTACCGGTAAAGGCAAAATCGACGGCAACGCCAAAAGTGAATTTTTAAGCTGGACAAAAAAACAAGCGCCCGATATCGCCAAGTTGCGGCAGATGGGGTTTGACGGTGTGCCCCTTGAACAGCGGCAATTTGGCAAAGGCCATTATTTGCGCCCTTCGCTAATTCAAATCCTTAACGCAGAACGTGTGCTGTTGGAGGATTACACCGCGCTGAATTCCCCCTTCTGGGTTAATCATTTGGTGTATACCGATCACGCCCAAGTGCGCGGTGTAAAGGTGGACAGTATGTTTGCCAACAATGACGGTTTGGATATTGACTCCGGCCGCTGGATTCTGGTGGAAAATAACCACTTCCGTACCGGTGACGACTCTATTGCGATTAAATCCGGTCGCGATTTGGATGGTCGTACCATTGCTCGCCCCAGTGAAAATATTGTGGTCAGAAATAATATTTTTGACGGCGAAGACGGTATCGGTTTAGGCAGTGAAATGTCGGGCGGTATTAAAAATGTGTATTTCACTGATAACAATTACCTGAACGGCACCTCGGCGTTTCGTTTAAAAGCCAATCTGGATCGTGGCGGCAGCGTAGAGCAGGTGCGCATTCGCAATATGAATATTGGCAGCGCCAAATACTTGTTCTGGTTCGATTTAAGTTACGTAGCCGGTTACTTGGGCGGAAATTTCCCTTCGCATTACCATGACATAGTGTTTGAAAATATCACTGTCGATAAGGTAGACACATTTTTTATCAGTCATGCCCCGGAAGTTCAGCCGCTGGAAAATGTATTATTTAAAAATATAAAAGTAAAATCTTCTGGCCAATTCATGGATTTCAAAGGATTGAAAAAAGTCACATTCTCTGATGTAGAAATCAACGGACAAAAAATGTCGGCACATTTTGAATAGCACCATAGCTTGAGTCATAAGGTGTTATCGCTGTCATTCAAACAGCTCCTGCTATTACTCTGGATGAGTATGGCAGGAGTATCTTGCTATGCCACATCCGTTATTTATGTCGCCAATGCAGATGCAAAAAAAATTTCGGTTTTTACTCTGAGTGAGAGCAGTGGGCTGGTCAATCTGTTGCAAACGCTGCCGGTAGATGGTGCGATCATGCCGATGGCGCTAGCACCCAATAAAAAAATACTCTACGCTGCTATTCGCTCAATACCCTATCATTTAGTGGTGTTGGATGTTGATCCCACAAGTGGACGGTTGGCCTTACGCGCTAAAGTGCCATTGGTTGATAATATGGCGAACATATCTATCGATCACTCGGGACATTATTTGTTTGCAGCGTCCTATTCAGGGAATAGTATCAGTGTACATACGTTAGATACACAGGGCATTCCTTTGCCAAATGTACAGGTCTTATCGACGGGGTCTCATCCGCATCAAATCAGCGCTGGTCCTGATAACCAATTCGTCTATGTCTCTTTATTGGGTGATGATCGTGTGGATTATTTTCGCTTAAATAGTGAGGAGTCCATAACCGATGTATTGCAACCCATTTTGACTCCGGCTGTGACTCTTCCTTCGGGCTCAGGGCCGCGTCATTTTGTGTTTTCAGCGAAAGGAAATTTTTTGTATGTATTAAATGAGTTAAGCGGATATGTGCAGGTTTATGCTCGTCGTGCTACGGATGGCTCGCTTGCTTTTGTTGAGCATCATCAATTGATGAATGGAGTAAAACCTTGGGCTGCCGATATTCACCTCACGCCCCAAGGGGATTTTTTATACGCCTCGGAGCGAGCTACCAGCAGGCTTTACGGTTACAGGATCAACTCGAAAAATGGCCGCCTCAATCCTATTGGTTCTTGGGAAACAGAAGCGCAACCGCGAGCATTCACAATATCACCGGACGGTCGCTTTTTGGTGGTTGCAGGGCAGTTATCACACCGGATCAGTATATACGCTATTCATCCACTAACGGGGGCCTTGCAGTTGTTATCATCCCATAAAACGGGGAAAAATCCCGCTTGGGTTAACATGGTGAATTTATCCTCATCTGACCACTGATTCCTTGGTCTACTGCTTGATGCCTGCGATTAATGCTCAATGTGGATTAATTTATTTATCGATTGGTTTGATTTGAAAATAATAAGCTCGCAAACTGGTGTGCGCTATCTTCATGGTGCGGTGAGAAGAACATTTAACAATAACATCTAATAAAGTGGAGATTTAATACCCATGAGCAACGTGCCTGCGACCCGTTCTGCCAGCAGCATGGCTGTGGCCTCACGAACACGATGGGGCATTCTTGCCATGCTATTTATTGTTACCACCATCAATTATGCCGATCGCGCCACCATCTCTATCGCAGGCCCTGACATCGCCAGGGACATAGGTCTTTCTCCCATTGAAATGGGGTATATATTTTCAGCCTTTGCCTGGTCTTATGTATTGGCGCAAATCCCCGGCGGCTGGTTACTGGATAAGTTCGGCTCAAAAATGACGTATTTTTTCAGTATTTTGCTGTGGTCGCTGTTCACTTTGTTTCAGGGATTTGTCGGGTTTTTTACCGGTGGTGCCGCACTGCTGATGCTTATTTTATTGCGCCTATTGGTGGGCGCTGCTGAGGCACCTGCGTTTCCCGGTAATAGCCGCATTACCTCCGCATGGTTTCCTACGCATGAACGTGGTTTTGCTGCGTCCATTTTTAATTCAGCACAATATTTTGCGACCGTTGCCTTTGCGCCCTTAATGGGCTGGATGGTGTATCACTACGGTTGGCAAAGTATTTTTTTATTTATGGGTTTGTTGGGTGTTGTGATTGCCCTTATTTGGCTTAAAACTATTCACAGCCCCAAGGAACATCCATCCATTAGCGATAATGAGTTGCGTTATATTGAGGAGGGCGGTGCACTGGTTGACTTGGATAGCGCCAACAGTAATGCATCTACCAAAGTGAATACCTTGGCGTGCGTTAAGGAGTTATTGGGCTCGCGCATGCTGCTCGGTGTTTATATTGGGCAATATTGTATTAACTCGCTCACTTATTTTTTCTTAACCTGGTTTCCAATTTATTTAGTGCAAGAGCGTGGCATGAATATTTTGCAAGCGGGCTTTATGGCATCGCTACCTGCGATTGCAGGATTTTTAGGCGGTATCAGTGGCGGGTGGTTATCCGATCGATTAATGAAAAAAGGCTATTCACTGACTCTGGCGCGCAAGCTGCCGATTGTGATTGGTATGTTCATGTCTACTTCAATGATTGCCTGTAATTATGTCGATACCGATGTATTGGTGATCGCTATTATGTCGCTGGCTTTTTTTGGTAAAGGCGTTGGGGCTTTAGGCTGGGCCGTTGTCTCCGATACGTCCCCCAAAGAGGCAGGCGGTCTCTCGGGTGGTTTATTTAATACCTTTGGCAATACCGCTGGCATAGTGACACCGATTGTGATTGGTTACATTGTTCACACGACCGGGTCATTTGAGGGAGCCTTGGCCTATGTAGGCGCGCATGCGGCGCTTGCCATTATCAGTTATCTGTTTGTTGTCGGTGATATTAAGCGAATCACTTTGCATCACTCAGTGCATTCGTCGGCTAACCGTTAATTGTTAATCGCACCGATCAAAAAATGACGAGGTTTTGTGATGTCCCAACGTGTTATTAAAATGCATCCGACAGATAACGTCGCTGTTGTTGTCGCAGCAGGTGGTTTGCCAGCGGGCATGGAAGTATTGCCCGGTTTATTATTGGTAGAACCCGTGCCACAGGGGCATAAAGTAGCGCTTGCCGCCATTGCTGAAGGCAGCGCAATTGTTCGCTATGGGGTAACGATTGGTTTTGCCAAGCTTGATATAACGGCGGGCAGTTGGGTAAACGAAAACATTATGACTATGCCCGCTGCAGTGGGGTTGGATAATTTACCTATTGCAACACGGGCTGGCTTCATTGCTGAACCATTAACCCAATTTACCTTTGAAGGGTATCGCAATGCAGACGGTACGGTAGGGACGCGCAATATTCTCGCTATTAGCCAAACGGTGCAGTGTGTTGCTGGTGTGGTGGATTTTGCGGTTAAACGCATTCGCGAAGAATTATTGCCAAAATATCCCAATGTAGATGGTGTTGTTGCGCTGGCACATACTTACGGTTGCGGTGTAGCGATTGATGCTCCCTCCGCCCCTATTCCTATTCGCACGGTGCGCAACATTGCATTAAACCCCAATTTTGGTGGTGAGGTGATGATTGTCAGTCTCGGGTGCGAAAAAATGCAGCCAGCACGATTGATGCCCAAGGAATCAATTCCGGCCACACTGGTAGATGGTCCTGCTGTTGTATGTTTGCAAGATGAACAGCACGTGGGTTTTATGAGCATGATTGAATCGATTATGCAGCAAGCAGAAATACATTTAACGCGGTTGAACCAACGAAAACGCGAAACCTGCCCGGCATCTACATTAGTGGTTGGTATGCAATGCGGCGGTAGTGATGCGTTCTCTGGCATTACGGCCAACCCGGCTTTGGGTTTTGCGGCTGATTTATTAGTGCGCGCCGGTGCGACGGTTATGTTTTCTGAAAATACTGAAGTGAGAGACGGTATCGATCAGTTGACGTCGCGTGCTGTAAATGCACAGGTTGCCGATGCCATTATTAAAGAAATGGAGTGGTACGATAATTACCTTGCCGCTGGAATGGTTGATCGCAGTGCAAACACAACACCGGGTAATAAAAAAGGCGGCTTGTCCAATATTGTTGAAAAAGCCATGGGGTCAATTGTCAAATCAGGCTCATCACCTATTGTCGGTGTATTGTCCCCAGGTGAGCGATTATCCGATAAGGGCATTAATCGCGGATTAGTTTACAGCTCAACACCTGCCAGTGATTTTATTTGCGGAACATTGCAACTGGCGGCGGGCATGAACTTGCATATTTTCACAACCGGGCGCGGCACACCTTATGGATTGGCTGAATGCCCTGTAATCAAAGTTGCTACACGAACGGAGTTGGCGCAGCGCTGGCATGACTTGATGGATGTAAATGCGGGACGTATTGCCGAAGGTGAAATCACCATTGAAGAATTAGGTTGGGAAATTTTTCACTTAATGCTCGATGTGGCCAGTGGACGTAAAACCTGGGCCGAAAAATGGAAATTACACAATGCCCTGGTGTTATTTAATCCGGCACCTATCACCTGATTCAGTGTGGTGGAAATCATGTTTTTCCAGTGATTTCCACAGCTGAATTGCATTATGTTTTTGATCTATTTATTGATACAAAAACAGTATTAACCCAGTCAGCAATTAAGCTTTACCAGACAGAGTCACGATGCAAAAATTTGCTCTTATTATCCAACACAGGAGCGTCATTTCGTGACTCGTTATTCTCCCAAAGAATTTGCCCAGGTAGTGGGCAGCGGCTTACTTTCTTTCCCCGTCACTCATTTTAAATCCAGTGATTTATCTTTTGATGAGGATGCCTATCGCGCTAATTTGAATTGGCTATTCAGTCATGATGCGGCGGCGATGTTTGCCGCGGGTGGTACGGGAGAATTTTTTTCGCTGACCCAGGCAGAAGTGGATCGTGTAGTGCGGGCCGCTGTGGAAGAGACGAAACACATTCCGGTGATTGCGCCTGCCGGTGGCGGTACAGCCGTATCGATTGAGTATTGCCACGCCGCAGAAGCTGCCGGTGCAGATGGTATTTTACTGTTGCCACCTTATTTAACCGAAGCCGCTAAAGACGGTGTTGCTGCCCATGTCGAGGCTATTTGTAAATCGACAAAACTGGGCGTAATTGTTTATAACCGTGCAAACCAGCGCCTTGATGATGTTGAATTGGCTCGCCTGGCAGATCGCTGCCCTAATCTGGTCGGCTACAAAGATGGTATCGGCGATATTGAATTGATGACACGTATTTATGCACGGCTTGGTGATCGCCTGACTTATATTGGTGGTTTGCCAACGGCAGAAACGTTTGCGTTGCCCTATCTTGAAATGGGTGTGACAACTTACTCATCGGCAATTTTCAACTTTGTCCCTGAATTTGCATTGGACTTTTATAAAGCCGTTCGCGCGCGCGATTACACTAAAGTGTACGCCGCATTGAATGAGTTTGTGTTGCCTTACATTGCAATTCGCAATCGCAAACAGGGTTATGCCGTTTCTATTGTCAAAGCCGGTATGAAAGTAGTCGGGCGCGATGCGGGGCCAGTGCGCACACCATTAACAGATTTAACGGAAGCTGAAGTTGCAGAATTGGCCGCGTTGGTTGCACGTATTCAATAAAGGTACCCCAATGACATTAACCGGAAAATTACTGATTGGCGCACAACAGGTGGCGGGCGATAAAGGATCTTTATTTGCCATTAATCCTGCGACTGGACAACCACTTGAGCCTGCCTATTCACTCGGTGGCGCAGCCCATGTTGAGCGCGCCTGTGAATTGGCAGAGCAGGCGTTTGATACTTATCGCCAAACTGTGCCCGCTATACGCGCGCAATTTCTGGAAAAAATTGCACACAATATTGAATCTCTTGGCGACGAATTGATTGTGCGTGCAATGGCTGAAACCGGGTTGCCCAAAGCGAGGTTGGAAGGTGAGCGCGCACGCACCTGCCATCAATTGCGTTTGTTTGCGGCCACGATTCAAGCGGGTGAACAGAATCGCCCGCGCATTGATCCCCGCCTTGCTGAGCGTAAACCGCTACCGCGGGCGGATATCCGCCAACGCCGCATCGCACTTGGGCCGGTTGCTGTGTTTGGGGCAAGTAATTTTCCATTGGCCTTTTCCGTTGCCGGTGGCGATACCGCCGCTGCACTGGCTGCGGGTTGCCCGGTGATTGTCAAAGGGCATTCAGCGCATCCGGGAACATCAGAATTAGTAGGGCGTGCCATCCAGTCGGCTGTTGCAGAATGCCAGTTGCCGGAAGGCGTTTTTTCGCTGGTGTTTGGCGCAGGCACAGAGGTAGGTGCCGCACTGGTATCCCATCCGGTGATTCAAGCGGTTGGCTTTACCGGCTCACGGGCTGGCGGAATTGCGCTGCTGCGGATTGCACAGGCAAGGCCGCAACCCATTCCATTTTACGGCGAACTCAGCGCGTTGAATCCTGTGGTGTTATTGCCCGGTGTATTAAGCGAAAAAGGCGATGACCTGGGGCGACAATTTATCGCGTCATTAACGCTGGGAGCCGGGCAATTTTGCACTAACCCCGGTTTATTGTTGGCATTGGATCAGCCCTCCCTGGAGAATTTTGTAACATCTGCTGTGACTGCTTTGCGTGAATCAAGTGCGCAAACTATGTTGAGCCCGGCAATTCACAATGCTTATCAACACAGCACTGTTTGCATCGCCCACAATAAACATGTTGAAACCCTGGCTCAGGGCATCGGCTCGGATGACCCCAACACTTGCCGTGCCGTACTCTATGCCACAAGCGCCACGGCTTTTCTGGCAGATCCGAACCTGCATGAGGAAATGTTTGGTGCTGCATCGCTTCTGGTTCGTTGTCGCGATGAGCAAGAGTTGCTGCGTGTGCTGCATCATTTAGAGGGGCAATTAACTGCAACCCTGCATTTTACGGATGCAGATTTACCCCTTGCGAGAAAACTCTTACCCGTCCTGGAGAGCAAAGCGGGGCGTATTCTTGCCAATGGTTGGCCTACTGGCGTTGAAGTGTGTCATGCAATGGTTCATGGCGGCCCCTGGCCCGCAACAACAGATGTGCGCGCCACCTCTGTAGGCACGGCCGCGCTGGAGCGTTTTTTGCGGCCGGTTTGCTATCAGGATTTACCGGATGAATTATTGCCGCCGGAATTGCGTGAAGATAATCCTCTCAAATTAAAGCGACTTGTCGACGGCCAGTCAGCTTGATTGCATCCATGTCTATCGCATAAAAAGCAGCGGCCCATAGCGGGTATCGCTGCTTTTTTGCATTTCCTGCATCTGTACATATAGGTCTCCCGCAAGATGTGTCCGATTAAGGAATTGTCCTTTTTGATGGATGTGTTATATTATAACGTATCTTTTCGGGGCGGACTTTTCGTGTCTCGAATCTCCATGGCTGCGGCAGAGCTGCTGTTATACAAATACAGGCAATCGATCATGAACCCACTTTCCTCTAACCTCCTGCCCGTTACTGTCTTGTCCGGCTTTTTAGGTGCCGGTAAAACCACACTGCTCAACCATATTCTGAACAATCGTGAAAACCGCCGTGTCGCCGTAATTGTGAACGACATGAGCGAAGTCAATATTGATTCATCGTTGATCCAAAATCAGGTTGAATTAAACCGCGCCGAAGAAAAACTGGTGGAGATGAGCAACGGCTGTATCTGCTGCACACTGCGTGAGGATTTGCTGGTGGAAGTCAACCGCATGGCCAAGGAAGGGCGCTTTGATTATCTGGTAATTGAATCCACCGGCATTTCCGAACCCCTGCCCATTGCAGAGACTTTTACCTTTGAGGATGAAGACGGCCAGAGCCTCTCGCAAGTTGCGCGCCTGGACACCATGGTTACGGTTGTTGATGCAGTGAATTTTCTAAATGATTATTACGATGCGCTCTCACTGCAAGAAACCGGCGAAAGCCTCGGAGAAGAAGACGAGCGCAACGTGGCGGATTTGCTCGTCGATCAAATTGAATTTTGCGATGTGTTATTAATCAGTAAAACCGATTTGATTTCTGCAGAACAGCTCGCCGAGCTCAATGCGATTTTAACCAAGCTGAACCCTGATGCTGAGATTATTCCCGTAGCGCGCGGCAATGTATCGCTGGATAAAGTGCTTAATACCGGTAAATTTAATTTTGAAAAAGCGCAGCAAGCACCGGGCTGGCTAAAAGAAATGCGCGGTCAGCACACACCGGAAACCGAAGAATATGGCATCAGCAGTTTTTCCTATCATGCACGCCGCCCCTTTCACCCCGAAAAAATTTATGAATTTTTCTCAAGCCCAGCGGTGAAAGGAAAGCTATTGCGTTCAAAAGGGTTTTTCTGGTTGGCATCACGCCCGCAATGGGCTGGCCAGTGGAGCCAGGCGGGCGGTATTGCGCAACACGGTGCCGCAGGTATGTTCTGGAAAGCTATTCCTAAAGAACAATGGCCTGAAGACAAAGAGCAGGTAAATTACATCATGGAAAAATGGGTAGAACCTTTTGGCGATATGCGTCAGGAGTTGGTCTTTATTGGCCAGAATATTGATAAAGATTTTGTGGTTGCGCAGCTGGATAAGTGTTTGCTCACAGAAGAAGAGGTCTTAAAAGGCCAGGATTACTGGAAAACATTGCCCGATCCATTTCCAACCTGGACGCAGGGGCATGCGCACTGAGTTGTGTGCTTAAAAAACATTGAATCTACTGACTAGTCGCTCTCGCTAATTTTTATTGTTGTGGAATCCCATTAATGTTGTTAACTGCTCGTCCAGTATTTGTTAAGCGCTCATTTATTGCGCGCGCCTGCGTCATCTCTGCGCCACTATTTGTTATATCGCCAGTGTCACTTGCCGCCGTGCCGGGACAAATTGAAGAGGTGTTGGTAACCAGCCATCAAGCCTATCGCGGTAATGCGCCCTCCGCCGAATTGCCGCAAGCCATTCAGGTGATTGATCAATCGGTGTTTAGCGATAGAGCGATTAACCGCTTTCAAGATGTGCTTGATTATTCCGCCAGTATCTCACGCCAAAATGACGGCGGCGGATTGTGGGACAGTTTTTCATTGCGCGGTTTTCCCGGCAATGAAAACATGCCCTCAAATTACTTAATCAATGGTTTTAATGCGGGGCGCGGTTTCAGTGGTCATCGCGACACCTCCAATATTGAACAAGTGGAAATATTAAAAGGCCCAGGATCAGCGCTCTATGGTCGCAGTGAACCTGGCGGAACCATTAATATTATTACGCGCAAGCCAGAGTTTGCTCAGGAGGGTTATGTAAAAGTGACTGGCGGTAGTTTTGATCAATACCGTTTGGAGGGCGATTACACCACTGGTGTGACCGACAAACTCGCGCTGCGTATCAATGGCGCTGTGCAAGATTTTAAAAGTTACCGCGATTATGTGGAAAGTGATAAACAAGTATTCACGCCATCCATAAAATATCTATTAGATAACAATGCATCGCTGTTATACGAAGCAGAATATCTCAAACAAGATCAGCTGTTTGATCGCGGTTATGTTGTATTGAATAATGATTTTGAAACTGTACCGCGCAGCCGCTATCTGGGTGAGCCGGGGGATGGGCTTACACGCATTTCCGCTACCGGTCATCAGCTTACTTATCAACAAACCTTTGCGAATGATTGGACATTTACCTCTGGTATTGGCTACCGCGAATCAGAATTAAATGGTTTTTCATCCGATGCGGAATTAGCGCGCGGACGCCAATCCTTGTATGACGGCGCTGGCTTGCTTACTCGCCAACGCCGTTATCGCGATTATGAATCGGAAGATGTCAGTGTGCGCGCTGAAGTGAGCGGCAGCCTCACAACTGGCTCATTTACGCACAATCTGATGTTGGGCATTGATGCTTATGATTACGACTTGTTTACGCTGCTCGGGCGCTATCGTGGCGCCAAAGGCAGCTACGCGTTAGATATCTATCACCCGGAATATGGTGTTGCACAGCCGGGTGTTGTGAACCCGCTTTATGCTAATCAGGAAACACAAAAAGCGGTTGGTATTTATCTACAAGATCAAGTGGTGTTATCAAGCCGTTGGCGCGCACTGCTTGGTGCTCGCCTGGATGATTACGAACAAAAAATTCATGAGCAGGTTACCAATCAATTTAATGCCGCAAAGGATTCGCGTGTATCACCGCGCGCAGGTTTGGTATTTTTAGCGGCACCTTGGTTGAACATTTACACCAGCTATTCGGAAGGTTTTGTGCCGCAGAGTGGTACGGATGCCTATGGTCGTGCTTTCGCGCCCGAAGAGAGTAAATCTATAGAATTAGGAGCAAAGATATTTGTCTCTGACTGGCAAGTCACGGCCGCTATATTTGATGCAGAAAAAACCAACATGCTAACAACCGATCCGGTAAATGCCGGATTTTCTGCTGCACTTGGCAAAGCGGGTTCAACCGGTTTTGAATTGGATGCAAGCGGCAATATTACCGATGGCCTGAGCATAATTATTTCCTATGCTTATTTGGATACTCGCTCGCTGACCGACAGTGTGAATATCGATTGGGGTGTATTGGTGCCAGAGGGTAGCCCATTGGTGAACGTGCCTGATCACAGTCTGATGTTATCGCTCAAACAATCTTTTTCAATTGCGCAGCGCAATACATCCGTGGGTGTCCGCACTCGTTATATCAGCTCACGTTTGGGCGATACGGTGAATCCGGATTACCGCCTGCCGTCTTACACGCTGGTGTCGCTTTTCGGCGATATGGGCATCACACGCGGTGTGAGTGCTGAGCTGGTGGTAGATAACCTGTTCGATGAAGTCTACGTGTATAACTCCTACTCACCGCTATGGACCTTACCGGGTGAGCCGCGCGCGGTGCGTGCAAGTGTCAAATTTGAGTTTTAATCGCGATGACAACGCCGGTTATTGAATTAAAAACCGCTGATTCGCAGCGCATTAAAAGCATTGATGCGCTGCGCGGTCTGGTGATGTTGATCATGTTGCTTGACCATGTGCGCGAGCGATTTTTTTTGCATCGTCAGGTGAGTGACCCCATGGATGTGGAAACCACCGAACCTGCGCTCTTTGCTAGCCGATTAGCCGCGCATTTTTGTGCACCTGTATTTATTTTTCTTACCGGCTTATCGGCCTGGTTGTATCAACAATCGGCGCGTGCAGAAAGCGTTAGCATTTTTTTGCTTAAGCGCGGGCTGTTATTGATCGTGCTGGAATTCACGCTAGTCACCTTTTCCTGGATGGGAAATTTCAACACGATTTATTTGCAAGTGATCTGGGCAATTGGTTTAAGTATGTTGGCCTTGGCGCTTCTGGTAAAAATGCCGCGCATCGCCCAGTGGCTTCTCGCTGTTGGCATTATCGCGCTACACAATCTGCTCACGCCTATTCAATTTTCAGTGGATGAATGGGGCTATTCACTCTGGACCATTTTGCATGACCGCAGCTATTGGATAAAAACCGATTCGCTGGCGATAAAAGTCAGTTACCCGCTATTGCCCTGGATTGGTGTGATTCTGTTGGGTTATTGCGCGGGGCCACTCTTCGCCAAGCAGATGCCTGCCGTGCGGCGCACAACCTGGCTGGTCGGCGCCGGTATTGGCAGTTTGTTATTACTCCTGCTGTTGCGCGGTTTCAATCTCTACGGTGAAACGCTGCCATGGCAAACATTTGCATCACCTGTGCAAACGCTCATGTCATTTTTTAATTTCACCAAATACCCACCCTCGTTAGATTTTCTATTGCTGACCCTGGGTGTTATGGCATTAGTCTTGGTGTGGCTAGAGCGATTTAACGCAGCTCGCTTTGTCAGTGTGCTATCACAATTTGGCGCAGCGCCCTTGTTTTTTTACCTGCTGCATTTGTATGCGCTGCTGTTTATTTACACTGTATTTTTTGCGTTTTATGGCGCAAACAAAGGCATTTATTTTGGTGTGGATTCCATTTATAGCATTTGGTTAATTAGCTTGCTGTTAGCACTGCTGCTGTATTGGCCAACAGCGATGTTTGCGGAATACAAATGCCGTTCAACCTATCGCTGGATAAAATATTTATAGCCTGAATAAACACAGGAGTTGGCGATGACAGCATTAGTAAATACCACCATGAGCACGACCGATTGGGCAATGGATCAAGATCCCGCTGTACTTGCACGCATCTATGAAGACGCCATTAGCATCGCGATTTGGCAGCGACAATTGTCGCAAGAGGTTGAGTGTTATGTGGATGAGTTGCTGTGTAAATCCAAAACCATCGCGCTGAAATTATCGGGTTCATCTGAACAACTGATGGAAGAAATTCAGCGTGTATTTCCGCCTGCATTAATCAGTATGCAAGATTCTTGTGTGAGTGCGGCGGCGTTTTATGCGGATATCCATCAGGTGTTGGATATGTTTGCCTGTTTGTTCGATGCAAAAATTCTCGGCCTGCGTATCAACACGCTTGAACATGCTATGTGCCCACGCTTCCATACCGATAATGTCGCCATTCGCTTAATCTCTACCTATTACGGTTTGGCCACTGAATGGCTGCCCGATCAATTATCCAATCGCGCGGCGCTGGGCACTGCATTTGCCAGTCAAATCAATACGCCCGGAGCCATCACTGCGAATGAAAACCATGTTCAACGTATGGCGGCGGGCGATGTAGCTTTATTCAAAGGCGAGCTTTGGGAAGGGAATGAGGGACGAGGCATTATTCACCGCTCACCAGCGCCGACCATTCAACAACCTAAGCGACTTGTGATGACTTGCGATTTGATTGAGCGCAGGTAAAAAGTACAGCTCAATAATTTTCCGACTGGGCTGATTAATCGTGCGTAGCATGCAGGTTGGGCGGGTATGTCCAACAATATAGCTGAGTTCCAGCAGGTTGGGCATTGCTGCCCAACCTGCCCATTATTTATCTCTCTTCTTCTCAGCGCGCGAGTTCCTTGCGCACAATGTCTGCTCCTGCGCTTAAGGCTTTCAGTTTGCCGAGCGCGACTTGGCGTGATAAGGGCGCCATGCCACAGTTGGTGCAGGGGCAGAGTTTGTCGGCGTCTACAAATTGCAGGGCTTTGCGCAGTGTATTAGCGACTTCCTCCGGTGTTTCGATGGTATTGGTTGCTACGTCAATCGCACCGACCATCACTTTTTTTCCGCGAATCAGTTCAAGTAGCTCCATTGGTACGCGCGAGTTGTGGCATTCCAGCGAGATAATATCGATGTTGGATTTTTGCAATTTGGGAAAAATCTCTTCGTATTGTCGCCACTCAGACCCCAGCGTTTTTTTCCATTCAGTATTGGCTTTTATGCCGTAGCCATAACAAATATGCACTGCAGTTTCGCACTTAAGCCCTTCAAGTGCTCGCTCCAAGGTAGCAATGCCCCAGTCATTCACTTCATCAAAAAACACATTAAAGGCAGGTTCATCAAATTGAATAATATCAACGCCCGCCGCCTCTAATTCTTTCGCTTCCTGGTTGAGAATTTTGGCAAATTCCCAAGCCAGTTTTTCGCGGCTTTTGTAGTGGCCATCGTAAAGCGTATCAATCATCGTCATGGGGCCGGGTAGGGCCCATTTAATGGGTTGTGTGGTTTGCTTGCGCAGAAACTTGGCGTCTTCAACAAACACCGGCTTCTGGCGCGACACATCGCCCACCACCGATGGCACGCTCGCGTCATAGCGATCCCGAATTCTAACGGTTTCGCGCTGCGTAAAATCAACGCCGCTCAGGTGCTCAATAAACGTCGTTACAAAGTGTTGGCGCGATTGCTCGCCATCACCAACAATATCAATGCCTGCCTGTTGTTGTTCCTGCAATGACAAACGCAACGCATCCTGTTTGCCTTCCAATAAGTCATCACCTTGCAATTTCCAGGGCGACCAAAGTGTCTCAGGTTGAGCAAGCCACGAAGGCTTGGGTAAGCTACCAGCGGTTGATGTGGGTAATAATGTTTTCATAGTGAATAATCTTGTCTGTTTAAACGATATAAATAAAAGATACGGATAAAGCGCGAATTAAAACGCGTAGTTAGCAGACCATTGCTCAAGAATGCTCTGGTAGGGTTTGATAAATTGTTTTTCAGCAAATTTCCCCTGTTCAATTGCTAACCTGCTGCGTTCATCTCGGTCATAAACCACTTTAGTTAATGAATAATCCTGATTTTTTAAATTGGGTTTGTAAAAAGCTCCCGCAACTGCATTTGCGTTATAAATTTCAGGGCGATAAATCTTCTGGAAGGTTTCCATAGTGCTAATAGTGCTGATCAATTCAAGGTTGGTGTAATCCACCAGCAGATCCCCAAAGAAATAAAAGGCAAAGGGCGCAACGCTATTGGGCGGCATAAAATAGCGAACCGCCAAGCCCATCTTCTTGAAATACTGTTCAGTCAATGAGGATTCATTGGGCTGGTATTCAACGCCCAGCACCGGATGCTGGTTTTCAGTGCGCCGATAGGTTTTGTTATCGGAAACACTCAGGCATATCACCGGTGGTTTATTAAAATGCGTTTTGTATGTGGCCGAGTTCACAAAGCACTGAAATAGCTTGCCGTGCAAATCGCCAAAATTATCGGGAATACTGAATGAGGATTGGTTTTTGTTGTGCTCTAACAGCAGCACACTAAAGTCATAATCGCGCACATAAGAGGAAAAGTTATTCCCCACAATGCCTTCAATACGCCGGTTGTTGTAGTGATCCAGAATAGTGGTTTTCAAGATTTCAATCGCAGGGAAGGGGTCACCATTACCCTCACGAGCAAGATCCATTTCCACAGAAATGATCTCAAGCTCCAGCGAATAACGATCACCCTTGGGGTTATCCCAATGCGCCAGGGCATTGAAACGATTGTCAATCATCGTCAGCGCATTACGTAAGTTTTCTTGTCGGCTACTTCCCCTCGCCAAATTGGCAAAGTTGGTAGTGGCGCGGGTATTGTCCGCCGGATGATAGTTCTCATCGAAACCAATGCTTTTAATGCTAAAAGTAAAATCGTTGTTCATGGTGATGTCGCAACCTGATGAAGAGGCAAGGGTAATGTCGGCTCTGGTTAAGTACAGGTTGTCTTTATACTGAAATACCAAAGTGAATAAAAACGATATAAATTCATGAAAATATGAATATTATTCATGTTGAGGTGGAGTAGTGTGGAATTTGGCCTTGAAAAGGGTGGGTTTACACTGGGGATAAGCACACCTATTGGCTTGGTTGAGTTGAATCAGCCATTGAACTGAGCCATCCTTGGCGCGCTATGTAACCGTTGAAAATTTGACCGCTTGCTATGTAAATAGGCGGATTGGCAAAGGGGCGTAGCATCAAGTGAAATGCCAGAACACAAGGAGCACACCCATGGCGTACGATGAAAATAAATATAGCGTTCAAAAACTTCCCAACCCTTTGCTATTACATTGGATCTTGAATCCCGGCTTGGCAATTAATGAAGTCATTCTCGGCCAGCGCATCCCCAAAGTCACACTGATCGACAAAACCAGCAAAGCTCCTCTAGTGGAGCGCACCTACGTCCCTTGTCCATCATGCGGTGCAATTCACCATGGCATGTTGTGGGGTAAAGGTAATGCCTTTGGTCATTGGCTTGGTTACATCTGCCCCAATTGCGAACAAAAAATTCCCTGCTTGTGGAATATTTTTAGCCTGCTGTTGCTCGCTGTACTTTCTCCTATTTGGTTCCCCCTTAAAAAAATCTACGAGCAAAAATACATCGCCTACGAACTCTCGCGTTATAAAAAAGCAGCAGCCAATATCGATAAGCCCATTAATAAATTTACCTGGATAAAAATGGGTGCATCATTTGGTTTATTGATGCTCGCGTTTTTTGTCGCCACGGAATATTTCCGTGATGGAATAACGCTGGATAAATTTATTTTCCTTGCGGGAATTAACGCAATAGGCGGCCTGTTTTTTGGTGCAGTTATGTGGTTTTTTATGGGGCGTAAGAAGGGGTGAGGTTGTGAGAGCACAGGCTTGTAGCTTGTCGCGGTGTTAAAAAAGGAGTCACTACATGAAGTGGGCATTTATCGACTACGAGAACGTAAGTAATCTGGATAAGATAGATTTGGCTGCATATGAAAAAATCATCATATTTCTCGGTGCTAAGCAACCAAAGTTAGACTTTGGTGAAAAGAAATATGACAAACTGCTAAATTTGGTCATCATACAAATGAAGGCTGTGCAGGCCAACAACCTCGATTTCCATTTGTCCTATTACTTGGGTAAGTACGACTCTATTGCGGAAAAGCAAATCGCCTTCGAGGTTATAAGCAATGACAATGGTTATTCACCTTTAATTTCCCACGTCAAAGCAAACGGGCGAGCGTGTAAACAAATAAAAGTTGAATCGCAATCTCAATATGGAAATAAGTTGGTTTCAAGTCTAACTTCAAAACCTAAAGAAAAAAGACCTCAAAAAGTGGTTAGCCTGAAGAATCATATTGCGTCCCATCTTGGTTTGAAAGGTAATGAAATTGCTATTCAAAATCAGGTTAATTATTTGTTAAATGCTAAAGTAATTTCTATAAGCAATGGCACGAGTGTTGAATATCTCGTGTGAAGCATTTTAGCAAGCCAGTAGCCCCGTATGAAGTCTAACGAAATGTGGGGTTATTTAATAAATTCATCTCCCGTATTCCGCTAGGCTCTATACAGCACGTAGGTTGGGGCCATGCCCAACAAATCTATTCAATAACCAACATGTTGGGCATTGCGGCTCAACCTACAGTAGGTGCAAACTTCCCCAAATTGGCGGTTCCCGAAGTAAAGTGATGGAAAGACATCAAATAGCTTAAAGACCAGAGCGTGAATTGTATGGGGTATAAGGTTTATTTACACAAATTTGAAAATGGTGATTCTGCAAGTATTCCCTATGACGAACTCCTGAGGATATTGCAAAAATACGGAGAGGTTGTAGAGCGCGGTTTTGGTTTGGAGTTTATTTCACAGGTTGATGATATTGCGGATAGCGTGTCATTGACGGGAAATGCAGACACAGGCATCACTGGAATTACTTTTGATCGGCCCATGAGTAACCCAAGGTTTCCCGAGATTATTTATGAACTCTTGGGTTTACCGAACACCTGCTTTTTCGGCCCTAACCTGGAGTTTGTGCATACACGCAGTGAAATGAATGAGCACTACCCACAAGGATTAGTTGAACATTTACCGGATGGACCCAAAAAAATTGCATCACCTGCTGATACATGGCCGCATGCATAACGGCATGCGGGATTTTTAATAAATTCGTCCCGTATTCCGCCAGGCTCCATACAGGCTACGCCTCACGCATTTTCGGGTTGCGGAGCTGCATTCAGTTTTTTCTCTTCCTCGCTGGCAAACAAATCAAAACTCCGTTCGATAAATTCACGCGGTGTGTCGTAGGTAATAAATACCAATTTTGTGCGGTGATCTTCGTCTGGCCATTCTGGTAAGAGTGCGGCGGGGTGGAAGATGTGTTGTACGCCGTGGATTACGACGGGGCCAGTGAAGCCTTGTACGTTAATAATGCCTTTTAAACGCAGTAAATTTGGCCCCATTAATTTGGTGATTATTTCCAGCCACATATCCAAACTTGCTTCGGTAAAGGGCGTGTCAAATACAAAGCACTGGGCTTGAATATGGTCGTTGTGGCGGTTGATGTCGTTTTGTGTTGTGCTCGCTGGTGTTAATTCGCGAAATGCCAAACGGGTTTTGGTGGTGGGTTGAATAGAAAAGGAGGTGATGTTGAGCCATTGGTTGAGCGGTGTTGCGGAGTCCATGGGTTCGATATGGTCTAACTGCAAAATGATATCGGCTCCTATTGTCCCACCCTCGGCCACTCGAACATCCGCAGTTGGATTGAGTTCGGCGAGTTGTTGCAAAAACTCAGCAACTATTTTTTCATCATCGATTAAATCGGTTTTAGTCACTAACAGTAAATCGGCAACGCCCACTTGTTTGCTCGATTCAATGTGGCGTTCGAGGGTTGCTTCGCCATTCACTGCATCTACTGTTGTCACTACACCCTGCAAACGAAATTGCAGATAAATGGAATGATCCGTCATTAAGGTGTGAATGACCGACGTCGGGTCGGCGAGGCCAGTGGTTTCGATAATCACGCGATCAAACGAGCGCTCTCCCTCGCGCGAATAACGCCAGGGAATATCACGCAGGGTTTTGGCAAAATCGCCGCGCGTGGTGCAGCACAGGCAGCCGCTGTCCAGTTCCACCACTATATCTTCCGTGGAGTGGCTCACTAATAAATGATCAAGGCCGACCTCACCGAATTCATTAATTAAAATTAATGTGCGCTCCATGCCCGGTTGTTTAACCAGTGAATTTAATAGCGTGGTTTTGCCGCTGCCTAAAAATCCGGTTAACAAATACACCGGGATGCGTTCTTTCATATTCATGATCTTCTCCAATCGGCAATGGCTTCGGCAAAGTAGCTAATAATTAAATCTGCCCCCGCGCGTTTAAACGCGAGCAGGGTTTCGTTAACCACGGCGCGCTCATCCAATACCCCGGCGGCAGCTGCGAGTTTGATCATGCTGTATTCACCGCTCACCTGATAAACCGCCAAGGGTTTTAGGGATGCCTCGCGAATACGGTATAGAATATCCAAATAGGCCATGCCCGGTTTTACCATCAAAATATCCGCGCCTTCGGCTTCATCTTGCAGGGATTCCGCAATGGCTTCGCGCGCATTGGCGCAATCCATTTGGTAAGCATCGCGCGTGCCTTTAAAGCCGCTATCCACGGCGTCTCTAAATGGCCCGTAAAAGCTCGATGAAAATTTGGATGAGTAGGACATGATGGGAATTTGCGTAAAGCCTTCGGCATCCAGTGCGGTGCGAATGGCTGCGACCATACCATCCACCATGCCGCTGGGCGCGATCATATCCACACCGGCCTGCACGGCCACTACCACTTGTTTTTGTAAATTCGCGAGGGTTTTATCGTTATCCACTTCGCGGTTGCCGGTGGTGCCGCAGTGACTGTTGAGTGTGTATTCGCAAAAACAATTGTCGCTAATCACCAGCATCTGCGGTGCTGCGGCTTTTGCAATGCGAATCATGCGCGCCATTAAACCTTGCGGGTTCCAGGTGTCTGAACCCTTTTTGTCTTTGTGGTGGGAAATACCAAACAACAAAATCGCTTTGATCCCTTTTTGCCACAGGCTGCGCACATAATCCGCCAGTTGCGTTTCCGGGTAGCGATAGATTCCCGGCATGGATTCAATCGCCACGCGCTCGGATATATTTTCTTCCACAAAGACCGGCATGATTAAATCATCCAGCGAAAACGCATGTTCACGCATGAGTTGCCGCAGAGTTGGGGTGCGGCGCAAACGGCGGAAGCGCACAATGCTGTTCGGCGAACTCATACGCAATTTTCCTGCGCGTCACACCATTGTGTGATGGGTTCGGCGATAGGCATGCGCGTGGCATTTTTTAAATAACCGGCGAGTTGTTCGACGGGAAATTTGCCTAAATCCTCACCGCTTTGGGTGCGCAGTGCGGCTGTGCCATTGGCCATTTCATCGCCGCCCACCACAATTAAATAGGGAATGCGCTGCAGCGAATGCTCACGAATTTTGTAACCAATTTTTTCATTGCGGCTATCCAACCCGGTGCGAATGTCTTGCTGTGTTAAATAGAGTTGGATTTTGTGCGCGTAACCGGCGTGTTGTTCGGTGATGGACAACACCACGGCTTGCACGGGCGCGAGCCACGCGGGTAATTTGCCGGTGTAGTGTTCCAATAAAATCCCGGTAAAACGTTCAAGCGAACCAAAGAGCGCACGGTGCAGCATGACCGGACGCTGACGCGAGCCGTCTTCGGCGACGTAGGTGAGGTCAAACCGCTCGGGTAAATTCATATCCACTTGCAGTGTGCCGCATTGCCAATCGCGACGAATGGCATCGCGCAATACAAATTCCAATTTGGGGCCATAAAATGCGCCTTCGCCTGGATTCAATTCATAGGGCAGGTTCATCGAATCGAGCGATGTAATCAAGGCACCTTCGAGCAAATCCCACACCGCATCGCTGCCCATACGATTGGCGGGGCGCGTGGATAATTTGATAGCGATATCGGTGAAACCAAAATCCTTGTAGATATCCAACACCAGTTCAACAATGGTTTTGCATTCCTGATTCATCTGTTCCGGCGTGCAAAAAATATGGGCATCGTCTTGGGTGAAATGGCGTACACGCATTAAGCCGTGCAGCGAGCCTGAAGGCTCGTAGCGATGCACCTTGCCGAATTCCGCCATGCGAATGGGTAAATCGCGGTAGCTTTTTAATCCGTGTTTAAACAGCGAAACCCCACCGGGGCAATTCATGGGTTTGAGTGCAAAGACGCGTTCATCTTCGGTAGTGGTGGTGAACATGTTCTGGCGATAGTTTTGCCAGTGGCCAGAAATTTCCCACAGGCTGCGATCCATCACATCCGGCGTATTCACTTCAATATAGCCTGCCGCTTGCTGGCGTTTGCGCATGTAATTGATGAGTTGTTGAAACAACGTCCACCCCCGTGCATGCCAAAAAATTGAGCCGGGTGCCTCTTCTTGAAAGTGCAGTAAATCCAATTCTTTGCAGAGTTTGCGGTGATCGCGTTTTTCCGCTTCTTGTAAGCACGTCAGGTGTTCCTGCAATTGTTTTTTATCGGCCCAGGCTGTGCCGTAAATGCGTTGTAATTGTTCGTTGTTGGCATCGCCACGCCAATAGGCGCCAGAAATTTTAGTGAGCTTGAAATGGTTGAGAAAGCGCGTGTTGGGCACATGGGGGCCGCGACACATATCGATGTATTCCTGATGGTAGTAAAGCCCCATGGCGTTTACTTCGGGCATATCCTCGATCAGTTTTAATTTGTACTCTTCGCCGCGCGCGGAAAATATGTCTTGTACTTGCGCGCGCGGCGTCATCACTTTTCGCACGTCGTAATCTTGCGCAATTAATTGCTGCATGCGCGCTTCAATCGCTTCGAGATCGGTTGTGGTAAATGGGCGTTCATAGGCGATGTCGTAGTAAAAACCATCATCAATCACCGGGCCAATCACCATCTTGGCGCTGGGGAATAATTGCTTCACTGCATGCCCCAGTAGATGTGCGCAGGAATGGCGAATAATCGGCAGGGCGTCGGCGTCTTTCGCGGTAATTAGCTGCAATTGTGCATCGCTGTGAATCTTATCGCTGGCATCCACTAGTGTGTTATTGACGCGTGCGGCGACTGTGGCTTTGGCAAGGCCAGCACCAATGGACTGTGCAACCGCAAGTGCAGAAATAGGCGCAGGGTAGTAGCGCACACTGCCATCTTGCAGGCTAATGGCAATAGTAGGTTCATTCTTGGTCATAGTTTTCTTCTTAGGTTTTTTTGAAAAAAATTGGTTTCGCAAAAAAATGGTTTCGTAAAAATTAAAAAGGCACGGCGGGTACGTTATGAATGCTGGCGACTGCATCGTGCTGATGCAGGCTCTCGCGGTGAATCACTTGAATATTCACCGCCGAAAATTGCGCATGTAGTGCCGCTTGCAAGCGGCGCACGGCGTCTTCCACATACATGAGGTTTTCGCCATTGAGTTTTGCGAAGGCTTGTTCATCCACGCGCTTCACCGCGGTTTGCACGGCTGTGCCCAATGCGGCTTCGATGGCATCAATTAATTCGATGATGGGTAGCTGGTTGTCATCGCTCGATGTGTTGACTGATTCACTGAGCGATACGCTAACAAGCGCCTGACTGCGTTGACTGTGCGGCGTCGCGACACTGCCGTGTTGGGCAAGCCATTCACCAATCGCATTTGCACATGGAGGCTCATAGCGCCACTCATTTTTCCAATGGGCCAGAAATGCGTCTTGCAATAATTGCCGGGAAAGTGCGGCAGAGCAGGGGCAGGTGGAGGAGTAATCGACACCCACTTGCAGGCGCAGCTCTGCTTGATTGCGGTTGCTATCCCACTGGGCATTAAGCCTGAGCGGATAATATTTCCAGCCCTCCAAATCGCTAATCAGCGCCGGGCGTTTCAATAGCAACTGTGTGCGCAGCGTTAATTGTGCGGCGGTAGAGCCAAGGCCGCGGTGGCTTTCGATCACCGCGCGCAGCAGCTTCGCAATGCCCCCCTGTGTTAATTCCATATTTGCCAAGTGTGTTTGCGCCAACTGGTACAGGCGCGACATGTGTATGCCTTTGGCGGTTCGGTTGGACAGATTGACACTGATATCCAGATGCAATTGCACCGGCGTTCCTCTACACAGACTGGGCAGTGCGATGCCGCTCATGCCGACCCAATCGATGGCATGATTAACGGGTGAAAGCTGTTGCAGGGCGACATCGGGCAAGGCGGTTGGGGCGTTCATGGGTGGATGGTTTCCTGATATGGTCAAGGTGAGCAAAATATTCTTTTATGTTATAACATAACATTATAGGGTGTTGTGTGATCAGATTGGGAGGGGGTATGTGTATTTCAGGTGGTGGCCAGTGGTTGGTCACCCGTTTTGTCAGTTGTTCCTTGGTGCTACTTGCGCCGTTTGCATGGAGTGAATCGGGGTTTGAGCACAATCACAAGTCCGCAACACTGGCGGCTCACGTGCACGGCGAGGCAAGTCTGCAAGTCAGCTTGCAGGGCGCAATCCTGGACATTCGTTTGACTGTGCCAGCCATGGACTTGCTCGGCTATGAGCAGGCACCGCATACCGCTGCTGAGAAAGTGCGGCTCCAGTCTGCCCACGAATTTCTTGCGCGCCCCGAATCCTGGCTTGATGTGGATGCCGACGCGCGCTGCACACTGCAAGGTCATCATTTGGAAAGTCCTTTTGAGGTTGAGGATCACACCCGCAAAGATCATGACAATCACACAATACACGCTGATTTTGTGCTGGAAGCGAGCTGGCAATGCGCCAATGCCAATCGGGTGAATAGCATAACCTTAAGGTTGTTTGCGCCGTTTCCACGGGTGCAGCAAGTCAATGTGGATTGGATTAATGAGGCGAGCGCAGGTATTGCCCGACTCAGTGCGAGCGAACCGCGTTTATTGTTGAGAGCCAAACAGTGAGCGCGCCCGGCTTGTTTTTGGCGATGGAAACCATGCCCAAAGGAACGCGAATAGCCTGTGCCGACTTGCTGGCGCAGTTGCACTGGAATGAGCAGGGTCTTATTCCTGTCATCACGCAAGATGTGCACACCAATAGCGTATTAATGATGGCCTGGATGAACGCCGAGGCGCTGCAGATTACCCTGCGCGAAAAGCGCGTTTGCTACTGGTCGCGCAGCCGCAATCAACTCTGGCGTAAGGGCGAAACCTCCGGCCACCAACAGCGGCTGTGCACTTTGCGTGTGGATTGCGATGGTGACTGCCTTTTATGCCTCGTCGAACAAACCGGCCCCGCATGCCACACCGGGCGTCCCAATTGTTTTTACTGGCAATTGGAGGGGGATGAGGTGGTAATTATTAGTGAGGCGAGGGCGACCAGGAGTATAGGGTGAGGTTTTAGCGAAGTAAGGAATCAGTGTCCACAGGCGGTTGTTGCGGGGCCGATAATTAATTAAGATGGAAAGTGATAATCATTATCAGTATTGGCTGTCCTTAATTGCTGGTTCGTATGGGAGACCCCTAGTGCCGCCTGAAGCTGTATCCGACCAGCAATTTGATGTCTGGTATTCAAATCATCATGACTGGCTACAAGGGTGGCTTCGGCGCCGATTGGGCGATCATTCTGTGGCCGCTGATTTGGCACAGGACACCTTTCTACGGATATGGGTTAAATCCCAATCCGACACACCTCCTGAGGTCAATGAGCCAAGAGCTTATCTCACCACCATCGCCAAGCGGTTAATGATCAACTATTGCGAGCGCCAGTCGCTGGAGCGCGCGTTTATGGCGACGCTTGAGCAATTGCCAGAACCCTTGGTTCCCTCTATTGAAGAGCAGGCGATTGTTTTGGAAACCTTGCATGAATTGGATGTGTTGCTATCCGAGCTTCCGCCTAATATTCGCTCTGCTTTTTTGATGTCTCAATTGGAGGGCGTAACTTATGAGGAGATTGCCGTTCGCCTGCAAGTAAGCGTGCGTACCGTTACACGTTACATGGCGCAGGGGTTCCGCCAATGTTTGCGCTTAATGTTAACCAGTGACTGATCCGCGAATATGGATAATCGTGCTGACGAACAGCTTACCTCCCGGGTGATTGATGAGGCCGCCGATTGGTTGGCGCGCATGCACAGCAAAAACCTGTCGGATGCTGAGAAAAATGCATGGGAGCAATGGTTGATACAGAGTGCCGAGCATCAGCGCGTGTGGAAAAACGCTGAGTTGCTTGCCGACCAATTTAATCGCCTTGAGCCTAAATTAGGGATGTCTGTGCTTGATCGACCGCGTGAGCTGGCATCCCGTCGCAGGTTCCTTCGCGCAGTTGCCACATTGTTGTTTATTCCTGCCGCTACTTGGTTTGGTGTCCAGTATTACCAGGCTAATCAAACGAATTTTTATCGCACGGCTACCGGTGAGCGCCGCGAAGTTATCTTGGCGGATCGCAGTGTTGTTGTATTGAATACCGCCACGGCGTTGAATGTAAATTTTGATAATTTGCAGCGCCTGCTGGAGCATAAAACCGGCGAAATTTTTGTGCGAACAGCACCTGATACTCACGCATCAAGCCGACCATTTCTGGTTGAAACCGATAATGGTCGAATGCGCGCTCTGGGTACGGAGTTTGTGGTCAGGCACAGCGACACAGGCACGCGCTTGTCCGTCTTTGAAGGGGCGGTCGAGATCACAACCCGCCATAGTCAATCCAGAATAATTGTTGGGTCAGGACAAGAAGTGAACTTCACAGCCCGATCTATCGATGCAATAACATCCATTCAATCAGGTGCGGGTGCTTGGCGAAATGGCGTTATCTTTGCTCAGGGTATGCGCCTTGCGGAATTCACTAAAGAGCTGGCCAGATACCGACCCGGCTTGCTGCATTGCAATCCCGCTGTTGGTGACTTACGCGTAACAGGTGTTTTCCGGCTCACGGATACCGACACTGTTCTCCGCTTGCTCGCCGATACCTTGCCTGTAACCATTGATGCGCGCACCCGTTACTGGGTGACAATCAACCCTCGCCAATAAATTTTAAAAAAATCCCATTTGGGGTGTCCGGTTTTTACGTTTCGCCTGTCATGTCTTGTGAAAACTTCGTTCACTGACTTTTGACTTGGATATAACCGATGTTTGAATACCGTACCCTTTTTCCCGCTCGCCGATTAACTCCACGCAATACAGCGATCCATACCGCCCTGGTTATTTGCACTGGCTTGGCTATCGCCAATGCCACCATGGTTCCCAGTGCATGGGCACAAGAAAATATTCCTGCTCAGGAAGTAAAAACCTATCGCATTGACGCGGGGTCATTGGAATCCGCTTTGTTGGCATTTGCTGGTCAGTCTGGCGTTAATTTGAGTCTCAATAGCGATCATTTGCAGGGTTTGAACAGTGCTGGGTTGGTGGGCGCATTTTCAGTAGAGGAGGGGTTCTCGCACTTATTGAGTGAGACCAATTTGCGCGTTGTTAAACTGGAGGAAGGCAATTACACCATTGAAACTAAACCCGCGCCGACAGCAGTGAAAGCGCTGCCTCCGGTAATAGTTACCGCGCGTACCGACAGTAATGTTGTGGAACCATCCCGCTCAGTGACGCTTATTGAAAAGGAAGAGCTGGACACTTTACGTCAAGGTTCGGACAGCCTTGCCACCTTGCTTGGAAAAGCAATCGCAGGAATGGGCGATTCGACCCACACCATCACCGAGTATGGGCAGACATTGCGAGGCAGGGAGACATTGGTGTTAGTGGATGGCGTGCCGCTGAATACTAACCGCGGTTCTTCACGCAACCTGGCCAACATCAACCTTGCCGATGTGGAGCAAATAGAAGTGTTGCGTGGTAGTAGCGCCATTTATGGCAGTGGCGCGGCGGGTGGGATTATTTCAATTCGCACGCGTAGACCCGAAGGCGAAACCCAGGCGCGAACAACAATTACCGGTGTTGTACCTTTATCAAAAATTGGCACTTCCGGATTGGGTGGTGAAGTCCAGCATTACATTTCAGCAGCAAGTGAAGCGGTGGATTACACACTGAGCCTTGGTGCCCGTCATGTAGGTGGATCATTTGATGCAAAAGGAAATCGCATTGCACCCGAGCCAAGCCAGGGCGATATGTTTGATTCAAATGTCTACAGCGCTGCGACAAAACTCGGTTTTAAAATAAATGCAGATCAGCGTTTGCAATTATCGGCCAGTTATTACGATCTGCAACAAGATACTGACTATGCCACTGATCCTAGCGTGGCAGCGCTTCCTCCGAACAGTGTTCCGGCACGCTCGATAAAAGGGCTTGATCTGGAAGAGCAAAATCGTGTCCAGAATACACTTTTGGGTGTTGATTACGAACACCGCAACATCGCGGGCAATACACTTGCGGCACAACTTTATTATCGGGATTTTTTCACCCGCTTTGCGCCATTTGATGCGCGCAGAGTTGCTGTGCGTGGCGGGAATGTTGATCAGTCAATGCAAAACTCTGAAGTCTATGGCGGGCGTTTGACGATCAAATCACCGGTTGGTGAGAGCAAAACTACCCAACTGGTGTGGGGTGGCGATTTTCACAATGAAGTCACTGATATGCCGTTGGATATTTTTGACCCAGTGATTTACGACGCAAGTGGCGGCTTGGCTTTCAAAAAAACAGGCAAACTCATTTATATGCCTGAAGTGACAACCAATGCGTCAGGTGCGTTTGCACAGTTGGAGCATCGCGTTAATAAACGCTGGTCAATTGAGGCGGGCACACGATACGACCGTGCCAAGGCAAGCTTCGATGACTTCATCCCATTATCACAATCGAAATTAGCTAATCCCGGAACAGTTACTGGCGGCTCAGTTGATTACGATGCTTGGACATATAATGCCGGAACGGTGTTTTCTTTGACCAAGGCGCATGAAATTTATGCGTCGTTTAGCCAGGGTTTTCAATTGCCGGATATTGGTTTGCAGGTCCGCAATGCAACACCTGCCTTTAATATTAATAGCTCAAATTTGCAGGCGGTAAAAACGGATACTGCCGAATTGGGTTGGCGGGGGCGCTGGGATAATTCACTGGCAACATTTAGTGTGTTTGAGTCCCGATCAGATTTAGGCGGCGTGCAAAGTTTTAATAATGGTCTTCGGCTGATCCGCACCAAAGAGCGAATTTTTGGTGTTGAAGGCGGCATTGATTATTTTACCGATGACGAGCGCTGGAGTATTGGTTCAACTATTACCTGGATGAAAGGCGAGGAGTTGCCACAAAATTCCAGTCAGTATCAGGACATGCCAGGCAATCGTATTCCGCCGTTAAAGTTTACTGCTTATGTCGAGTATCGGCCTTCAGAAAATTGGAGCCATAAACTCCAAACAACCGCATTTCAAGGAAAAGATTACCGACTTAACGGCGTTGCAAGTTTCAGCCGCAGGGATACGAATGGCTATGCCACAGTCGATTTAATTTCCCGCTGGAAAATCGATGGCGAAAGCAGTGTTGCGATGGGTGTGGAAAACCTTCTTAACCACTATTACTATCCTCTCTACAGCCAGCTTTTGCGTAGCGATAGCAATACCAGTCATTTGCCTGCAAGTGGAACGGTGTTGAAGCTAAGCTTTACCCATAACTGGTAATGGATTTTACAAGAAAGGCGCAGCCTTAATTGGCTGCGCCTTTGAATAAAATAAGGTCATCACCATCACAAAACAGCAGGCTATAAGAAAAAATTGAATGTGTTTGTTATAGCGCTGAATAATTGCGATACGAATTGTCCGTGCTGGAAGCGAAGCGCACAATTTATTTAGTAGTTGTTAAGTGACAGGAACTGCCAAATTATTCTAGCAAGAACAAAAGTTTCAGGAGGGATCTTAAAATGGTGGGCCCAGCTGGACTTGAACCAGCGACCTGCCGATTATGAGTCGGATGCTCTAACCAACTGAGCTATAGGCCCTTGAGAAGCAAAATGCAATACGCACTTTGATTTTGGAGTTGCGCATTATAGTGAGATATAACGGATGTGGCTAGGGTTAATTGTGTGGGATTTTTATCCATTAGCGTCCATAAAAAAACCGCCAGTTGGCGGTTTTTTGACTTCTATATTGCTGATTGTGTCCCTTTAGTTGCACACATTACCCGTTACTGTGGGTATAGCTGCGGCTCCGTTTGGCTTTGTGCCTTGGAAGCCGAATTCAACCGACTGGCCCGGCTGGATGGTTTTATTCCAATCCAGATTTGTGACCGTGTAGGGGTTGCTTCCGCTCAGAGCACCATTCCACAGGTTGGTTACTCGAGTGGCATTGGTGTAGCTCCAACTGACGCTCCACGCATTAATTGCCGTTGAGCTGGTGTTGGTGATTTTTATAGACGCGGTGAATCCATTGCCCCAATCATTTGTGATGGAGTAAGCGCATTTCCCGCTGCTGGCGGCTTTGGATGAGCTTGAGGCGCTTCTTGATGAAATCAGGCTGCTTGAGGACGAGCTTAAACTTGTTGCGGAAGAGGAACTCCGGGCGCTGCTGGATGAGAGCGAGCTTACTGTGCTGTTCCTATCTATTTTATCAAGCATAATTTGTGCGTAGCGTCTGCCAAGCTCGCGATAGGATGCTGAGGTGAAATGATACACATCCATTCCTGGCAGCCCCATTGCCGAAACTATGTGGGCATTGTTGATTAATCCGGGCAATTTTCTGACCTCGGTATTGTGCCAGTGACAGCAGGATCCATAATCCGCATAGAGCAATTCGCCAGCGAGAAAAGGCACATCGCCAATACCAAGATCTCTGCGCAAATCTGTAACGATTTCTTTGACCTGGTTTTTCCAATTCGGGTCACTGGTATCGCTTTCGCCTTGATGAAAGATAATGCCCTTAATGACGCCAGCTTGTTGGGCTTTTCTTGCCATATCGAGCAGCCATGCATAGCCGCCATTAAATTGTGTTGGGATGTTTTGATTATTTCGGCCTATTGGCGCCGATTTCTGATAAAGCTCGATGGGGGTTCCAGATACTGCTGCCGGAACCAATCCTATAGTCACGGAGCTTGGCATCCCGTCTGCCATGGTTTTACCAAAGTAATCGCCAGGGCCCAGGCCGCTGTAGCATCGGTTAAGTGGCGGTGACGCGACATACCAATTGCCATAGGTGCGACCTAAATTGCTGCAATTTAAATCAGCCATTACTTTTACCCGTGGATTGGTAATGCGATCCTGGTTTTCGATTGGTGCTGCACCTTCCATGTTGGATTGGCCAAACATCAAGTAAATATGAAAATTTGGATCAGGTGCTGCAGAGGCCTGGTTTGTCGCAATAAAAAACAAAATAGAAAAAAGCCATTTTCCCAGCAAATTATTTTTATTGAGCATGGAGTACTCCTTATGCGCTTAAAGGTGGTGACGGAAGCATTATTTTTTGAACCTTTAACTTCAAGGTGCTCGCGGATATTGGCGGGAAAAACACGGAATGGCTTGATTAAAATGCAGGAAAGCTTGATGACTGTAGAAAGTTGAAGTTTTGCTGTAAAAAATAGATGGTAGCCTTGTGAGCCTGGATTTTTATACCAGCTAAGTTGCGAGGGGATCTTGCCCGGCGTTTGGATAAGTTGCGCACAAAATAAAACCCGCCTGAGCGGGTTTTATTTTGTGCGGTCTTGAGACAATTAATCGTCGAGGAAGCTGCGCAGGTGATCAGAGCGCGATGGGTGGCGCAGTTTGCGCAAGGCTTTAGCTTCGATTTGACGGATACGCTCACGCGTTACATCAAATTGTTTGCCCACTTCTTCCAAGGTGTGGTCGGTGTGCATGTCGATACCAAAGCGCATACGCAGTACTTTGGCTTCGCGTGCAGTAAGGCCAGCCAGAACTTCGCGTGTAGCTTCCATCAGGCCTTCCATTGTCGCTGACTCCACCGGGGAAATAATGGTGGTGTCTTCGATAAAATCGCCCAGATGTGAATCTTCGTCATCGCCGATGGGTGTTTCCATGGAGATAGGTTCTTTGGCAATCTTCAGCACTTTACGCACTTTGTCTTCTGGCATTTCCATGCGCTCGCCCAATTCTTCAGGAGTGGGTTCGCGACCCATTTCCTGCAGCATTTGACGCGATACACGGTTGAGTTTGTTGATGGTCTCAATCATGTGCACCGGAATACGGATGGTGCGCGCCTGATCCGCAATAGAGCGGGTAATCGCTTGGCGAATCCACCAGGTGGCGTAGGTGGAGAATTTGTAACCGCGACGGTATTCAAATTTATCCACCGCTTTCATCAAGCCGATGTTACCTTCCTGAATCAGGTCGAGGAATTGCAGGCCACGGTTGGTGTATTTCTTGGCGATAGAAATAACCAGGCGCAGGTTGGCTTCTACCATTTCCTTTTTGGCGCGACGTGCACGTGCTTCACCAATCGACATGCGACGGTTGATATCTTTGATGCTGGCGAGGCTCAAGCCACTTTCTGCTTCAATGTGTGCCAGTTGTTGTTGGGCATTTTGAACATCGGGCAGTACACGCTCCAGTTTTTCGGGCGCTTCCACTTTGCCTTTGAGCACTTCAGGCAGCCATGCTTCGTTGGTTTCGTTGCCAGGGAATTCTTTGATAAAGGTCTTGCGTTGCATCTGGGCTCTGCGGGTGCACAGATCCATGATGTGGCGCTCGTGTTTACGTACGCTGTCCAGTGCTTCGCGCGCTTTGGTGTAGATGGGCTCGAACTGGCGTGCAGGCAATTTGAAGAATTTAAACAAATCGCCCAATACCGATAGCTCTTTCTCGGCTTGTTTGCTGCCATAGCCATACTTGGCGAGTGCTTTGGTAGTTTTGTCGTGCTGTTTTTGCAGCTCTTCAAAACGTGCACGCGCTTCTTCCGGATCTACCCCGGAAACGGCTTCTTCTTCATCTTCTGTTGCGGCTTCTTCCTCTTCGTCGTCAGCAGCGGCAGGTTTGGCGCCTGCTGCAGCAACGGGGATTTCTTCCACTTCAGCCAGTGCGGCGGGAATATCTTCCACCGGGTCCAGCCAGCCGATGATTACGTCGGCCAGGCGGCGCTCTTCTTTGGCAACCAATGCGTATTCGTCCAACACTTGTTGTACGGCGCCGGGCCAGTAAGCGATGGCGTGCATTAACTCACGCACGCCTTCTTCAATACGCTTGGCGATAACAATTTCGCCTTCGCGGGTGAGCAGCTCTACGGTGCCCATTTCGCGCATGTACATACGCACCGGGTCGGTGGTGCGACCGGTTTCGGTCTCCACGGCAACCAGTGCGGCAGCAGCTTCGGCGGCGGCTATCTCGTCGGCGGCGGAGTCACCATCGGTCATTAACAGGGTATCGGCGTCGGGTGCAGTTTCGTACACACGGATACCCATGTCGTTGATCATCTGAATGATGTCTTCGACCTGATCCGGATCAGAGATGTCCTCCGGCAGGTGATCGTTTACCTCGGCATAGGTCAAATAACCCTGCTCTTTACCGCGGGCGATCAGTTCTTTAATACGGGACTGTTGCTGTTGGACGTCTTCAGACATTCGAAACCCTATTTAAAACCTGATGAGTGAAATGCAAAGCCCAAAATTATACTCCACTTGCGTGTGTGGATTCTAGGCGACATATGGTTGGCGCCCTGTTCTTCGGACTGTTTTGGGTCAATTTGCCGGCCTTTGACCGGCTTTTGTGCTCAGTGTTGCAACTTTTTATCCAGAGCGGCGCGCACAAGCGCCTCTCTTTCCTCTTTGCTGAGTTGATTAAAGTTGGTGTTTTTCAACTTGGCCAAGGATTCTTCGGCTTTTTTTTGGGTTTGTTGTAGCCGCAATTTCTGCATCGCATGGGTAAATGCCGCTTCGGTGTCGTAATCGGCTTTGGCTGGCTTGTCCTGCCGTGTTTGCGATATGGCATTGGCTGCTTGCAACAAGTCATGCCCGGCAACGGCAGCCAGGCGCTCTGTGTTTTCGGCGCCATAGATGCCGCGCCAATAACCAATCAGGTGCGACAGGTTGTAATGTGGGCGCTCATGAAGCACTTTCAAGAGCCGCCCGAGCATTTGGCAATCCAGATCATTATCCTGCGCCATCCATTCATCGTGATTGGGCTCAAGGCTGGCGAGGGTTGGATGGGTAAGCAGTAGCGCCAAGGCTTTGCGGACTGGCGGCATGAGGTACTTGCTGCTTGCGCGGCTGTGCAGGTCGGGCTGGTGCGGTTTGTTGCCCGGCTCGCGTCGCAGGCGCGGCTCTTCATAAAATTCGTGATAATCCGCAGGCGGCAGCTCTTGCGGAAAATCGCCGTACTCGGCGTCCAGGTATTCGGGCGGTGCTGGAGGCAAATGATCCCATTCCTGCTCCATCTTTTTAGGCATTGCCAGGGTTGGTATACTTTCTTCCTGTTTCTGTGGTGCAGGCGGCGCCGTAAATAGCGGTTGCATCTCGCCTTTTTGTTGCTGCTCCTGAATCAACTCTTGCAGGATGTTGCGATTAAGCCCCGTACGGGTGGCGAGGCTTTCAAACATCAGTTCGCGGAAAACGCCTTTGGGGAGGCGATCCAATAGCGGCGCCGCGCGTTTGCTGAAGGTGGCGCGGCCTTCCATAGTGCGGATATTGATGCCTTCCGCAACCGCGTCGAATAAATAGTCCTCAAAGGGTACGGCCAGTTCGATCATGCGCTCGAATTTATCCGGGCCAATTTGGCGCACCAGTGTGTCCGGGTCCTCGCCTTCTGGCAAAAACAGGAATTTCACTGTGCGCCCGTCCGTCATGGTATCGATGGAGGCTTCCAGGGCGCGATGGGCGGCGCTGCGGCCTGCCTTGTCGCCATCAAAGCAAAATACGACTTCGTTGGTGTATTTAAACGCGCGATCGAGATGATCCGGTCCGCAGGCGGTGCCGAGGGTGGCAACACCGTAACCTATGCCAAACTGGGCGAGACTGACCACATCCATATAGCCCTCAACCACTAACAGGCGCGGCAGTTCGCGGTAGGCGAGGCGCGCTTCGTACAGGCCGTACAGTTCCTGCCCTTTATGGAATACCGGTGTTTCCGGCGAGTTCAGGTACTTGGGTTTGTCATCGCCCAGTACCCGTCCGCCAAAACCGATCACCCGCCCACGGGTATCGCGGATGGGGAACATAATGCGGTGGCGAAAACGGTCGTAGAGTTTCTTTTCCTGTTCCTGATGAATCAGCATGCCACCTTCAATCAGCAGGTGTTTGTCTTCGTCGTTTTGACCAAGGGCCTTGAGCAGGTTGTCCCAGCCTGGAGGAGCGAACCCCACGCCATAGGCTTTGGCAGTTTTGCCATCCAGTCCGCGATTTTTGAGGTAGTTAACCGCCTGAAGTTTGCTGGGGTGATGGCGCAGCTGCTGCTGGTAGAATTCGTCTGCCTTTTCCAGCAGGGTATAAATGCTGCGTTTTTCCTGTTCGCGTTTGGCTTGCGCTTCGGTCTGGACTTCGCGCGGCACTTCAAGTCCGGTCAGGCGAGCAAGTGACTCAACCGCTTCGGGGAAGCTGAGTCGCTCGTAATCCATCACAAACCCCAGCGCATTGCCGCTTGCGCCACAGCCAAAGCAATAATAGAACTGTTTTTCCGGGCTTACGGTAAAAGAGGGGGTCTTTTCGTCATGGAACGGGCAGCAGGCGCTGTAGTTTTTGCCGGTTTTGCGGAGTTTGACGCGACTATCGACCACATCGACTATATCGAGGCGGTCGAGCATGTCATCGATAAAGCTCTGGGGGATTAAACCGGCCATGAGGTGCGTCGCTTATGAGCTTATGAAATGGCGCCTGTGCTGTTGTTGCAGCCAGATTGACTGGTGGCGATCAGCTGCTCAGCTTGGCTTTGAGCAGTTTGCTCACCTCGCCCATATCGGCGCGGCCTTGTACCTGGGGCTTGATCAACGCCATGGCTTTGCCCATGTCGCGCATCTCGGTAACGCCCGCATCAGCAATCGCTTGGGTGACAATAGTCTCCAGCTCGGTTGCACTCAGTGCGGCGGGGAGCCAGGCTTGGATCTCGCTGATTTCGTAAGCTTCCTGGGTGGCCAGTTCGCTGCGGCCAGCGGCAAGGTACTGCTGTTCAGAATCGCGGCGCTGCTTGACCATTTTATCGAGCAGGACGAGGGCGCGAGCGTCATCAACATCGATACGTTCATCGACCTCAATGCGTTTGAATTCAGACATCACAAGACGCAAAACCGCGACGCGCTCTTTTTCTTTAGCGCGCATCGCGGTTTTCAAGGCATCATTTATGCGGTCTTTTAGCGTTGGTTGACTCATGACTCACCGTTTGGTCAGTAATACAGGAGTGGAACGCACAACTCGTTAGATGACAGATGCAAACAAGGCTAACGAGCGCAACCGGTCAAACTAAGGCTATGGCTGCCGAATGTAAGCGGCAGCTAATAACTTAGTACAGACGGGTAAACTTTTTAGATTCGCGTTGAACCTTTTTAGCGTGACGCTTAACAGCGGCAGCAGCATCACGTTTACGAATAGTGGTTGGCTTCTCGTAGCATTCGCGAGCGCGAACATCAGCCAAAATACCTGCTTTTTCACACGCGCGCTTGAAGCGACGCAGAGCTACATCAAAGGGTTCGTTTTCTTTAATTTTTACTGAAGGCATGCTGTTACCTTTAAAAGAGTGCTTAAAAATGATGTCTTGAGGATAGCTACAGGCACGTAAGCACCGCGAAGTATCCGAGGGGTGCGGATTCTATACACTTATTATGGCTGTCGCAACCTTGGGCGGTTCACTGGTGCTGGGTTTTCGTGAGGCCAACCTTTATCATGGCGCCCTGTTTTTAGGGTTGCTATCCGGCATTGTGGTCGGGTGAGGTTTTTTTATATGCGTGTATTGGGGTTGGAGACGTCTTGTGACGAAACGGGCGTGGCTGTTTACGACAGTGAGCGCGGCCTGCTGGCGCACCGGCTTTACAGCCAGATTGCGCTCCATGCGGAATATGGCGGTGTGGTGCCCGAACTGGCATCGCGCGACCATGTGCGCAAATTATTGCCTCTGATTAATGAAGTCTTGAGCGCCAGTGGCTCCTCGCCTGCTGATATCGGCGGCATTGCTTACACCTCTGGCCCCGGTCTGGTCGGCGCCTTGATGGTAGGAGCCTCTATGGGGCGAGCACTGGCCTATGCCTGGAACGTCCCGGCAATTGGCGTGCATCATATGGAAGGGCATTTATTAGCGCCCATGTTGGAAGCTAATCCGCCCGCCTATCCTTTTGTGGCCTTGCTGGTCTCCGGAGGGCATACCCAGTTGGTCAAAGTGGATGCCTTGGGTGAGTATGAATTGTTGGGGGAGTCCATCGACGATGCCGCTGGTGAGGCCTTTGATAAGGCGGCCAAAATGCTGGATCTGGATTATCCCGGCGGCCCGCAAGTGGCAGCGTTGGCGGAGCAGGGGAGTGAAGGTCGCTTCAAATTTCCTCGCCCGATGGTTGACCGTCCCGGTTTGGATTTCAGCTTTAGCGGCTTGAAAACCGCCACACTCACGACGGTAAATGCCCATGCCCAGGAAAATGGCTTGCCGGATGATCAAACCTGTGCCGATATTGCCAATGCCTTTCAGGCGGCAGTGGTGGATACGCTGGTGATTAAGTGCAAGCGCGCGCTGGAGCAAACCGGCATGAAAACATTGGTGATTGCCGGTGGCGTGTCTGCCAATAAAAAGCTGCGCGCCGATTTGGAAACTCAGCTCGCGCGCATTGGCGCAAAAGTATTTTATGCGCGTCATGAATTCTGTACCGATAACGGTGCCATGATCGCCTATGCAGGCTGCCAACGCTTGCTCGCCGGGCAGCACGAAGGTTTGGCAATTAATGTAAAAGCGCGCTGGCCGCTTAATACTCTCTCTCCTCTTTAAAAGAATTATTTATGGATATTGTCTACATTCGCGATTTACGTATCGACACCATTATCGGGATTTACGATTGGGAGCGCGAAGTGCGCCAGACCGTGAGTATCGATTTGGAAATGGCGAGCGATATTCGCAAGGCTGCCGCTACCGATGACATTCAATTTGCGCTCAATTACAAAGCGGTTTCCAAGCGATTAATCGCCTACGTGGAAAACCGTAATGCACTGTTGGTGGAAACGCTTGCAGAAGAAATCGCGCAGATGATTCGCAGCGAGTTTGATGTACCCTGGTTGCGCTTGCGGTTGAGCAAGCCCGGTGCAGTGCGTGGCGCGCGCGATGTTGGGCTGATTATTGAGCGCGGTGAAAAGCCGGGAGCGCGCCCGCAATGACGGCCATTTATTTAAGCTTGGGCAGTAATGTTGAGCGCTACAAACACATTACGGCGGCATTGGATGCGCTGGAACATTTGTTGGGTGATTTAACGATTTCATCGGTCTATGAAAGTAAATCCATTGGTTTTGATGGCAGCAACTTTTTCAACCTTGTCGTAGGTGCACAGACTCATCTGGCGATTGTCGAGCTGTCCGAGGTATTGAAACGCATTGAAGATGAGAACGGTCGCAAACGCAGTGGCCCGAAATTCAGTCCGCGTACCTTGGACATTGATATTTTGACCTACGGCGATTTTGTCGGCTTGGAGGGCGGCATTGAGTTGCCGCGTGCAGAAATCACCAAAAATGCCTTTGTGCTCTTGCCCTTGGCAGAAATTGCGCCGCAGGTGTGCCACCCGCAGCTACAGAAAACCTATGGCGAACTGTGGCAGGAATATGATCAGACATCCCAATCCTTATGGGCGATTGACTTTGAGTGGCGGGGTAAAAAAATTTCCGCCCGCCGCTAGTGGCTATAGCCATTTTTTGTAGGCGAACACGCCAAAGCCCGCCGCAATTACCAGCATCGCTCCCAGCGTATAAAAATAACCGTGCGGGGCGCGCAGTTCGGGCATGTTTTCAAAGTTCATTCCGTAAATACCGGCAATAAATGTCAGTGGAACAAAAATAGCCGTGATAACTGTGAGCACGCGCATAGTGTTGTTCAATTGGTGCGAGCTTATCGACAGGTAACCATTAATCAAATCGCCGCAAATATCGTAGTACATGGTGCACAAGCCGTGGAGGCGCTCGCAGCGCTCAAATAAATCCTGCAGGGCATGTTCTATATCACCATCTTCCTCAATGAGCTGTTGAGGAACATCCTTCAACAAATTGGTGACCAGTTTTTCGTGGTAGCTGAAAATGCGTTTTAGTTTGCGCAAACGTGCTTGGTAGGCGATCAGTTCACGCATAACCTCGTCATTGGGTTTTTCCTGCATGGAATCTTCAAGCTCGGTGAGCGAGGGCTCAAAAGCAAGAATTGCTTCCAGGTAGCGTCCGACTGAGAAACGCATAATGCGCGATGCCAGCAGGCCTGGGCTGATTAATAAATTTTCGGCCTGCGCATTTTCCCAGTAATAATTCACGCCCATGGAGTGGCGCGGGTGGCAGCTGATCAGGCAGCGCTCACCGGCAAAGAGCGCAATGTTCATTTGTTGGATGGTCAGGTCTTTATTAAATTCGGTGATGCCGCGATATAAAATCAGCGTGTAGTTATCAAAGGTTTCTGTCTTGGGTGGATGGCGAAAACGCTGTACATCTTCAATTGCCAAGGGGTGGCAATCCATCGACAATAAAAATGCTTTTTCACTCTGGGCTTCTTCGCCCAGCAGGTCTATCCAGATAAACCCACTGTTATCAGTGCGCCAGCGTTGTACCAGCTCATCGCCACCGCTCAACCATTCGCCTGCCGCTGTTAATAGCTGTGCTCTAATCATGAAGATTCCTGCGCATTCCGAATTAAATAGTCAGTGAGCGGCCGCCATCAACGGCGAGTATTTGGCCGGTCACATAGGGCGCATCATTGACCAAAAACAAAATTGCCTTGGCGATATCCTGTGCTTGACCGCGTTGTTGCAGTGGGATTTTACACAGCATTTTTTCTTTGTCTTCATCGGATAGTTTATCTTCCGGTTTTTTATGGCTGTCATCCGGCCAGAGAATAGCGCCGGGGGCTATCCCATTAACGCGCACGCGCGGCGCCAATTCTTGCGCGAGGCTTTTGGTCAGCATCAGGTTGCCCGCTTTGGCGATAGAGTAAATTGTGTGGTTGCGTAGCGGTTTTTCTGCATAGATGTCGGCAATATTGATAATACAGCCCGCAGCGGCGGTGAGTTGTGGGGCGAGTGCCTGAGCTAAAAAGTAGGGTGCTTTTAAATTGGAACCGATTAAATTATCCCAATCCTCCAGACTTGCCTTATCAAAAGGTGTTGGATAAAAGCTGGAAGCATTATTGACCAGCAGGGTGAGGCAATCCCATTGCGCGCTAGCCTCTTGTGCCAGCGCTTGGAGTTGCGCGTGATTATTCAGATCGGCTCCAATCGCAATGGCGGAATTCGCGCGTACAGCATTTAATTCGCTGGCCAGTGAGCGCGCATCGGTTTCAGAATGATGGTAGTGAATAACCAGATTGAAATTGGCCGCATGCAAGTGGCGCGCAACTTCGGCGCCGATACGTTTTGCTGCGCCGGTAACCAGTGCGACCTTGGTGTTATTAGGCATAAGGCGATTCCCGTTACAAAAAATGGGTGAGTTAATGTGATGAGCCTGGTGCATTATCCCTTGCGTTTTTTAATGCAGTGATTTGTTGCACGCGCTGCCGATCAAGCGCCTCACCAAATGCTTGGCCTGTCAGCCCCAATGTTTGAACGGCGGCGATATCAATCTGTTTGGCTGCCAGTAAGCACTGGCGGAAAAAATCCGCTTGTGGGTAGTCGCGTGATTCAAAACCCGTACGACCACGTGCATCGGCCTCGCAACACACCAGGAATTGCTCAAAACGTTCGGGCCTGCGAAATGCATCGGTGGCCTGCAATACTTTTAACAGTGTCGTCGGTTTTAATTCCAGGGCGCGATGACAGTGGGTGTGCCATTGCGCCGTGAGCAGTGCCAATTCCTTATAGTCTTTGGGCGCGGCAATGCGCGCGCACAGTTGTTTTATGAGCGGTAAGCTGCGCGCTTCGTGGGCAATGTGCCGCGGCCACTCTTCGTGCGGCGTTGTCGCCTTTCCCAGATCGTGCAACAGCGTTGCAAAACGAATGCAGCTATTTGCGCCTAACTTAACCGCCTGTTGCAAGCTCATCAGTGTGTGAATGCCGGTATCTATTTCCGGGTGGTGTACCGCTGTTTGCGGCACACCAAAGAGTGCATCAATTTCCGGAAACAAGCGAGCCAATGCATCACAGGCGCGTAGCACTTCAATAAAAATTTCCGGATTGGGTTCACCCAATGCCCGCTCGGTTTCTTTCCACACGCGTTCGGCAACTAAATGATCTACCTCGCCATTAGTCACCATGGCGCGCATGAGCGCGATGGTTTCATCGGCAACACGAAAGCCCAAATGGTGATAGCGCGCTGCGAAACGGGCAATGCGCAGAATGCGCACTGGGTCTTCGGCAAATGCAGGTGAGACATGACGCAATAATTTATCGGCAAGATCCTGCTGGCCATTGTAGGGGTCGATAATCTGGCCGTGCTCATCTTGTGCCATGGCATTGACGGTAAGGTCGCGACGGATCAGGTCATCTTCAAGAGTCACTTCCTGCCCGCAATAAAAACTAAAACCGCCATAACCGTGGCCGGTTTTGCGCTCAGTGCGGGCGAGGGCATATTCTTCTTTGGTGTCGGGGTGCAGGAATACTGGAAAATCCTTGCCAACCGCAGTAAAGCCGAGTTGCTCCATTTGTTCAGGGCTGCTGCCTACCACAACCCAGTCATGTTCAGTGACCGGGCGATGTAATAATTTATCGCGGACAGCGCCGCCAACCAGATATGTTTTCATTGTTGTTGTCGCAAAAAATAATGCCGCTGAGTATAGGCGATCCATCGCGATAAAAAAAACAGCAAAAATGACTTGTCGCTGGATAAGAATTAAATTACTCTCGATCCAGTTACAAAAAACCTTATAACCTTAGATCAATTAATTATGTACCAGATGAACTCCATCAAGCATAGCTGTGGGCTGCGACCAACTATTTGGTTTGCGGGCGTCATCTATTGCGAGGCGGATTTTGTTGATTAGTTGAATAATCGTTATAAACAAAGGCCGCAGCATAAAAACTGCGGCCTTTTTGTTTTTTTGGTTTCAGTTTTTTAAATCAGCTCCTGTGCTGATCTTGTGCTGCGGCGATTTACTGATGAGTTGCTCATGGGGCAATAAGGAGTTATGCCGTGGCCGTTTTCTTTGCTTATATTTCAGTGGTGCTCATATGGGCAACCACTCCCCTTGCCATTCAATGGAGTAGCGATAGCCTGAGTTTTATCGCTGCTGCTGCCTCACGTATGTTGCTCGCCCTGGCGCTGGCATTAGCGGTTCACGCGCTGCTGCGCCAATCACTGCTGGATTATTGGTATCAGCGCAAAATTTATTTTGCGGCGTCACTGGGTATATTTCCCAATATGCCGTTGGTGTATTGGGCTGCACAATTTATTCCCTCTGGTTTGGTGGCGATTATTTTTGCCTTATCGCCTTTTGCTACCGGCGTGATGACACTGCTCCTGTTGAAGCAGAATCCATTTGGTATTAAGCGCGTATTGGCGCTATTGCTGGCGATTAGCGGATTAGTGGTAATTTTTTATCATCAAATGCGTTTTGATTCCGATTCGATCTACGGTGTGGTGGGTATTTTGTTGTCTTGTGCGCTATTTAGTTTTAGTAGTGTGTGGGTAAAAAAAATAAGCGAACAGAGTCGGCAACAAACCGCACCGTTTCAACAGGCAACAGGGGCATTGTTATTTGCACTGCCCGGACTGCTGCTTAGCTGGTGGTGGATGGATGGCAGTATCCCGGCGCAGGTCTCATTAAAATCGGCCGGTGCAGTGGTGTATTTGGCGATCGTCGGATCACTGTTGGGAGCGGTGATGTTTTTCTTCATTTTGCAGCGGCTGTCTGCCAGTGCGGTGTCGCTTGTTACATTGATGACACCCGTGCTCGCGATTGTTATTGGTAAACACCTGGCAGATGAAGTCTTGCCGGTGCAGACATTGATTGGCGTGAGCATTGTGCTGGCTGCGCTCTTATTGTACTCGCCCTGGTCGCTGCGCGAATGGCATGGTGCACTGACGACAAAGCTGCTGCGCGCCTTGCGTGAGCCTGCGATTATCGAGCAATCCGAGGTGCAAATTTTGTTGAAACAGGCGCAAGAAGAAGTGGATCGTTATAAATGAGTGTTATTGGTGCGCAACTTGCGAAGCTGTTCGCATTTTGCGCACCATGTTGGTGCTGTGGGTTGTTTGGTTTTTGGTATTCAATCTTGTATTCCATTATTAAGTTTTTGATATATATAGAAAAAATAAAATTGGCTTGGTATCTGCAATATCCGGATCAGGCTAGTGTGAATTATCAATAGCTGTATTAAAACACAAGTGAAAAGACCATTAATTAGAGGAAGAACTCATGAAAATGAAACAAAAGTTAGTTGCTGGTGCAATCGCTCTTTCTGCAATGGCAGGTTTTTCTGTGCCAGCTGCCCATGCTGAAGTCTCAGCAGCTATTGGTGCCGCTAACATGTACTACTGGCGTGGTCTGGATTTGGGTGAAGGTGATGCACAAGTATGGGGTGATTTGAAATACAGCGTAAGCGGTTTTTATACCGGTGTGTGGGCAAGCTCTGGTGACTTCGATGATGGACAAGAATACGACTTGTATGCTGGATATGGCGGTTCACTTGGTGATTTTAGATATGATGTAAGCCTGTGGTCATACGTTTATCCTCAGGTGGATGTGTCTCCTGCAGACTTCACCGAAGCGGTAGTTTCTCTTGGTTATGGTCCAGTAACCGCTACTTATTTCAAAAACATTGCCGCTAAAGACTATGGTGATAACAGTTATTCTTATGCAACTTTGGCGGTAGTATTAGACAAATTTACACTGAAGTATGGTGTTCATATGGACGATACCGATTCAGTTGATGGTGTTGCTCACGTTGATTTAACTTATGCCTACAATGACAAACTCAGCTTCACCTTAGGTAAAGTAATCGATGACAAAGATGAAACTGTAAACGACGAAGCTAAATTTGTTGTTGGCTTTACTCTGCCAATCGAATAAGTTTTAACTCGCTGAAACTGCTCAAAAAAGGCAAGCACACCGGCTTGCCTTTTTTATTGGTTTTTTGCTTAAGTATTAATTATATGATTTAATAAAAGATTCTTCGATAGCCCTTATGCTGCACAGGTAAGTCTGATTCAATGCACGCTTGCGGCTTTTTATTTATAAGGAATCTTTCATGTCTCGCACTCCTATTCTTGTGACCGGTGGAGCCGGTTTTATTGGCAGCCACGTATGTGTGGAGCTTATCAATAATGGTTATTCGCCGGTGGTGGTGGATAACCTCTGCAACAGCAAACCTGAAGCCTTGAAGCGCGTAGCAAAAATCACCGGTGTTGAACCGGTGTTTTATGAAGTCGATATCAATGACAAAGAATCTATGCGTAAGGTGTTTGCGGCGCACAACTTTGGCGCTGTTATGCATTTTGCGGGTTTGAAGGCGGTGGGGGAGTCCAACCAGATTCCCATGAAATACTATCGCTACAATGTGGCCGGCAGCTTGTCGCTCACGGAAGTGATGGAAGAGTTTGCTGTGTGGAAATTGATTTTCAGCTCTTCCGCCACTGTGTATGGCGACCCTGTGTCGGTGCCTATTGATGAGTCCTTTGCGACCTCGGCCACCAACCCTTATGGCCGCAGTAAATTGATTGTGGAAGAGATTCTGCGCGATATTGCCAAGGCGCCAAATAGCCAGTGGAACTTCTCATTGCTGCGCTACTTCAACCCGGTCGGTGCCCATGAAAGTGGTCTGATTGGCGAAGATCCCGCCGGAATCCCCAATAATTTGTTGCCATTTGTGGCGCAAGTGGCAATTGGCAAACTCAAGGAATTGAGCGTGTTTGGCGATGATTACAACACAGTGGATGGTACCGGCGTGCGCGATTACATCCATGTGGTGGACTTGGCCAAAGGGCATGTGGCGGCGTTGCAGGGGCTGGAAAAGTCAGGCGCCGGTTGTCGTGCCTACAACCTGGGAACAGGGCGCGGTTATTCCGTACTGGAAATGGTTAAGGCATTTGAAGTGGCCAGCGGTCGCCCTGTGCCTTACAAAATAGTGCCGCGCCGCCCGGGGGATATTGCCAGTTGTTACGCCGATCCGGTCAAGGCCAAAACGGAATTGGGCTGGACTGCCGAATTCGGGTTGGAGCGCATGATGCAGGATGCCTGGCGCTGGCAGTCACAAAACCCGAACGGTTACGACAACTAATACTCGACCCAATACCAAGCCCGCGTTATGCGGGCTTTTTTGTGGGCGAGTGCTATTTGTATTTACGCTAAATTTACGAGCGATGATATTTGCAGGTATAGTTCCGCCACATTAAAAACAGAGGGGGCTTGGTTAATGATTCATTTGTTGTGGTTACTTGTCGGTTTGGTGCTGTTGACTGTTGGTGGCGAGGCTTTGGTGCGTGGTGCCTTGGCAGCAGCGCGTCGAATGAGCGTGTCGCCCTTGTTGGCGGGGTTGGTGATTGTTGGTTTTGGTACCTCTGCACCTGAATTGGTGGTGTCGTTGCAAGCAGCGCTTAGTGGTTCGCCTGCGATTGCGGTGGGCAATGTAATTGGCAGTAATATCGCCAATATTCTGCTGATCTTGGGGGTAAGTGCGGTGATTATGCCGTTAGTGACCCATATCAAGTCGCTGCGCCGCGACGGCCTTACCATGCTGTTTGCAACACTCCTGTTCATGGGGCTGGCAAGTTTTGGGGGGCTCGGGCGGCTGGAAGGTATTTTGATGCTTGGGCTTCTTGCTGCTTATTTGGTCTGGGCCTATCGTACCGAGCGTGAGGATACGTCCAGTCCGGAAGCGCAGTTGCATAAAGCAGAGGCAGACGAAATTGAGATGCTGCCCATGTCCATCCCCATGACTCTGCTGGCTACCATTGGTGGCTTGGCGATGTTGATTGTGGGCGCCAATCGCTTTTTGTTGGGTGCCGTGGGGCTGGGACAGGAGCTAGGGGTGCCAGAGGCCATTATTGGCTTGACCGTCGTGGCGGTGGGGACGTCCTTACCGGAATTGGCGGTGTCGATTGTTGCGGCTATTCGTAAACATGCGGATGTGGCGGTGGGCAATATTATCGGCAGCTGTATTTTTAATATTCTGTGCATTCTGGGTATTTCATCCACTATTACACCGCTTCCATTGGAAGGGCGCCTGTTGGAGATCGACCAGTTTGTGATGTTGGCAGTGACTGTTGTGCTGCTGTTGTTCTTGTTTTTTGGCTTGCGCTTGTCGCGCCTCAAAGGTGCGTTATTGCTGGCAGGCTATGTGGCTTACATTGCGGCTATGTTTGGTTTGCAAAGTTAATCCATTAAGCGTGATGACAGCACAAAAACACAAACCCTGGCCAGTGCCGGGGTTTGTGTTTTTGGGATTACACCAAATCCTTGTCGGTTGCGAATGACAGCGCAAACGATTTAGGACCTACATTCACTGCACCGGTCATGCTCATCATCGAGAGCATGGTTTTGAGATTGTGCTGTTTGCAAAATTCGCGGAAAGCGACCAGTACCGGTTCGTCTTTAATCTCCTCCAGTAAACCGCCGTAGCTCATGGTAATTACATCGCTGGTCAGGCCTTGCTGAATTTGTTTTTTCACATGCTCCAGCAGTTTTTCCAGTGCGCCGAGAAACCCTTTGCCGGTATCAATTTTGTCGGTATTGCCGCGATGCAATTGCACTATGGGGCGCAGATTCAGGGCGCTGGCCAGTTTGAAATTGATCCATGAAATATTGTTATCGCCTTTGCGCAGGTGACGGCGTTCGCGCATGTAGGACAAGTCATTGGGGATCAAATACCCATAGACCTGATCGCGCATATTGTCGATTTCGCGGATGGATTTATTGAGCGGTAACTTATCTACCTGGATGCGCTTCACCAATTCGTAAACCAGCAGTGCGTGGCCGGTAAACATGGACATGGAATCGTAGAGGCGAATACGAAAAGGTGCACGGCCTTCGTCGCGCTCCAATTCGCGGAACCTGGGTTCATTGACCAGTGCCGCTTCGGATACGCGTTTGAATACATCACTTTTTTTGCTATTGATGGTAACTACTTGTACCAAATCGTATTTGGGCAGCAGGCGCTTTTTGAGTATGTCGGTCATGTCATTGACGGAGAGTGGATCAGATTGCGCCAGACCGTAAACATCGCGGCTGTGATTTTTGTAAAAGTTGAGCATGGTTTGCGGGTCGCGATAATCCAGCTCTTGCCCTTTGGCGTGGTTGATGTAAATCGGCAGCACTTCAATATTGTGTTGCTGGATAAATTTGGCGGGTAAATCGCAGGTTGAGTCAACAGCGATGCAAGTCCTGGCGGTCATGGTACTTCTCTCCTCGAAGTCATTGTCTTGGGTCAATCTTATGCCTTCCTTTGCGGAGTGAGTGGTGTGCACGTCATGTGTACACAGGGTTGATGGTGCCAGTATCGGCGACAATAGTGTTGGGCAACAGTCGCGAAAAGCCGCGCGTGTTGTAAGGTTTGGATGAGTCGGTTGTGCGCTTTGGCTTACAGCCGGTTAGTCGGGCGAGGCAGGGATGGGGAGGAAAATACTAAAGCGTGCGCCGCCCAGCCCGGAGCGACTGATGCGGATATCGCCATCGTAGCTGCGAATAATTTCAGCAGCGACTGCCAGGCCAATGCCTTGTCCGGGTTGGTTGGTGTCCAGCCGCTGGCCGCGTTCCAGAATACGTTCAGTCTGGTCCTCAGGCACGCCGGGGCCGTCATCTTCTATCTCGATGCACAGTTGGTTGTCAGTCAGGGATGAGCTCATCCGCACTTCCTGATGGCCGTATTTGAAGGCGTTCTCCAGCAGGTTGCCGAGCAATTCCATCACATCCTGTTCATCGCCCGCGACTATGGAGTTGGGGGCCAAGGCTAGCGATTGTTTCATTTTTTTATGGGCATATACCTTTTGCAAGGCGGCAAATAAGCGCTGGGCAATAGGCTCGATACGGGTGCGACGGAAGCTGCCGTGCTGTTGGCTGGAGACGGCGCGCTGCAATTGGTAGGTCACCACCTGATTCATGCGAGCGACTTGCTCGCTGGCGATTTGCTGCAATTCGCCGTCGGATTCTGCACCCTGTCCAAGCCGGCTCTGCAGTACTGCAAGAGGCGTTTTCAAGCTGTGCGCGAGGTCGGCCAGACTATTGCGATAGCGCTGGCGCAAGGCCTGTTCGCGCTCCAATACCTGATTGAGGTTGTCGACGATTTTTTGCAGTTCCCTGGGGTGTTCTCCGGCGATGTTACTGGTATCGCCGCTCTGCATTTTTTTCAGCGCCACGGCGAGCTTGCCCAGTGGGCGTAGGCCCCAGCGCAGAATCATGGTCTGTGCGATGAGCAGGAAAATCCCGGCGGCGCCCAGCCAGCGCCAGAGTTCGTTGCGATAGGCTTTGAGCTCCGCTTTGAATTCGGTCGCCCCGTGGATCACCACAAAATAAAACGGTGTTGGTTTGCCGCTGGCGTCCTCCCAATTGACCGCGTAGCTCGCGACAAAATGCAGGTTTTTATCCAGTCGTTGTTCACTGAAAACCAGTTGCCCGGGGGAGTCTTTGGTGACCACGCTGTTGTAGGGCGGCGGATCGCGCAGGGCGGCAGAGTTGGAGTGCCAGACCAGTTTTTCCTGGCCGTTGAAAATGTAGCCGTACAAGCCCGAGTTGGGGTGCTCAAAATCGGCTTCACTCAGGGTGACTGGCATGCGCAGGCTGTCGAAGCGATTGTTGCGCACTTCCGGCTCGGCAACGCTGAACAACAGGTTGATGTGCCCGCGCAAGCGCGACGTTTCGGCAACGTTCAGGCTGTTTTCAAAGGCGCGATCCAGAAAAAAACCGGTCAGCCCCAGGAATAGCGGCAGCAATACTGCCGAGGCCAGCAACAGCCTGGCCGCGATAGAAGAGAAGCGTGCCTTGAGCTTGGACAAGGCTTATTGAACATCCAGATTGAACCGGTAGCCCAGGCCGCGCTGGGTACTGATCAGGTTGAGGCTGCCATCGGGGTCGAGTTTCTTGCGCAGGCGCCCGACAAACACTTCAATCACATTGCTGTCGCGGTCGTAGTCCTGGGCATAAAGGTGTTCGGTCAGCTCGCTTTTGGAGATGTTTTTACCGGCATGTAGCGCCAGATAAGTGAGGGTGTTGTACTCAAAGCTGGTCAGTTCCACTTCGGTCTCATCGCGGTGCACACGCTTGGCACTGGTATCAATGGTGATAGGGCCGTAGCGCAGCACTGAGGAGGCGTGACCACTGGCGCGGCGCAGCAGGGCGTGAATGCGGGCGCGCAGCTCTTCGGGGTGGAAGGGTTTGGTCAGGTAGTCATCGGCACCGGCTTCCAGGCCTTGTACCTTGTCCTGCCAGTTGCCGCGTGCAGTCAAAATCAAAATGGGAAAGTTGCGCGATTTGCTGCGCAGTTCGCGGATCAGTTGGGTGCCATCCAGCAGTGGCAGGCCCAGGTCGATAATGGCCAGATCATAATCGTATTCACTGCCCAGAAATAACCCTTCGCGACCGTCGGCGGCGCTGTCACACGCGTATTTTTCGTCGGCCATCAGGGCGAGAATTTGCTCGCGCAGGGGTTTTTCATCTTCCACAATCAAAATGCGCATAGGGTGATCCTGACGTTATTCTGTAAAGGCTGGATGGATTACTGGTTGAGCAACTGGCCGGTTTGGCCATCGACATTGATGACACGCATACGGCCATCATTAAGCACTTTAACACCATAAATGACGCCGGACTCACTGCGTTGGCTGTTAACGCTCATCACTTGTCCGCCCACTTTGGCGCGCACCAATGCGGCGGCTTGCGCCGGGGAGAGTTTGGGCTGCACAGGATCGGCGCTGATGCTCTTGCTGTCGATCAATGAATTGTCCGGCGCGCTGGACGGCATGCCCATATCGCCGTCCAGCAGCGAGGGGTCGGCGAACGCTACCAGACTGGCCAATAAGGTCAGGCTTAGCGCGGCGGAGAGTGCATGACGAATAGCGATACCCACTTGGCGACAGGCGACAAGTGATGTGGTGCGGGAGGTCTTTGACTGCAACATAACAAATTCCAACTGGGAGATAGCACTGCATCACTATCGCCGCTGTTTGGGCAAAGGTCAATTTGACCCTTACCCCGTGTGAGGCTGTATGGTGAGGTAACTAGTAGCGATCTCTAACGTGCACAATACGGTCACCGGGGTGGTGGCGCGTCTCTGTAGTATAGACGCGACCATCGTAACGGTAGGTGACATCATAGCCTACCAGCTCGCGCTGGTATTCTGTGCGGTAGCGGGTAGAGCAGACTTCGCGATCTTCATAGCGGGTCACGCTGCGGCTGCCGCCGGCCACATTATTGCCTATTGCCGCTCCAATCAAGCCACCGGCCGCTGTCGCGTGACCATTGCGACCGACTTCATGGCCGATAGCTGCGCCAATCAGCCCACCGACCACTGTGCCCTGGAACGAGTCGCCACCGCGACGCTCATTGTAGGCCACGGTTTCTACGTGGCAGGAATCAACGGGTACGCGGATAGCAACATCGCGGTAAATAGGCGTGCTGCGCACAACACGGGCATAGTCGTCGCGGTACACAACGCGCTCGCGGTGTTCTACGCGATAGCTGCGTTCATGTTTGTGCGGGTGTGAATGCTTGTAGTGTTTTCCATCGGCAAGGGCATTGTTAGCCAGCAACAAGCTGATGCTGGCCAGTGCGCTGAATGCTAACAATTTTTTCATGGTGTCGATTCCTGTGAAAAGGTGCCATTGATTGTGTGCACTGCCGAAGGTGTTGGTTGGCGATTGCACAGTTTCAGACTAGTCCCCATAAACTGAATCAAAACTGAAGGTTGCGCGCATTTTTCGGTAGTGATCTGGTTTCTTGCGCGCTGCCACACATTTGTCGACATTCGCGAAAAAGCTGAAATAAAGGCGCATGCAGCGCCAACTTTGGTTGGTACTCAGGTTATAATCGCGGCCATTTTTTCCAGATTACCCGCAACAGGTTGTTTCATGTCTGAATTGAACGTCAAAGAATATATGGCTGAAGTAGGCCGCAAAGCGCGTGCCGCCTCCCGTGTGATTGCCGCGGCGCCTACGGCGGTAAAAAATGCTGCGCTGCTGGCGATTGCTGCTGAGTTGGATAAATCCCGCATTACGCTGGTGGCTGAAAACCAGAAAGATCTTGCCGCCGGTAAGGCCAATGGTTTGGATGCGGCCATGTTGGATCGTCTGGCGGTGAAACCGGCGACCATCGACGGCATGATCGAAGGTCTGCGTCAGGTTGCTGCACTGGCTGATCCCTGTGGTGAAATCACAGGCATGAGCTATCGCCCCACCGGTATTCAGGTAGGCAAGATGCGCGTGCCTCTGGGCGTAGTGGGCATTATTTATGAGTCGCGCCCGAACGTTACCATTGATGCGGCGAGCTTGTGTTTGAAGTCAGGCAATGCGGCTATTTTGCGCGGCGGCAGTGAGGCGATTCATTCCAATCGCGCCATCGCCAACTGTTTGCAGACGGGCCTGAAAACTGCCGGTTTACCAGCCGATGTGGTGCAAGTGGTTGAAACAACCGATCGCGCTGCTGTGGGTGAATTAATTGCCATGCCGCAATTTGTGGATGTGATTGTGCCTCGCGGCGGCAAGAGTTTGATTGAGCGTATCAGCAACGATGCCAAGGTACCGGTCATCAAACACCTGGACGGTATTTGTCATGTGTATATCGATGATAAGGCTGACCTTGATAAAGCCTTCACCATTGCCATGAATGCCAAAACCCATCGCTATGGTGTGTGTAACGCCATGGAAACCCTGCTCGTTCACCAGGCTGTTGCGGCCGCTATTTTGCCGCGCCTTGCCACTGCTTATGGTGAAAAAGGCGTTGAGCTGCGCGGCGATGAGCAAACCCGCGCACTGATCAAGGCTAATGTGGCGACGGAAGAGGATTGGGCCACTGAATACCTGGCGCCGGTTTTATCGATCAAGGTCGTGGCAGGTCTGGATGAGGCTATTGCGCACATTAACCAATACAGTTCACAGCATACCGATGCCATAGTTACCGAAGACTATACCCGTGCGCGTCGCTTTATCACCGAAGTTGACTCTGCATCGGTAATGGTCAATGCCTCCACTCGCTTTGCCGATGGTTTTGAGTATGGTCTGGGCGCAGAGATTGGTATCTCGACCGATAAGATCCACGCGCGCGGCCCGGTTGGTCTTGAAGGTCTGACCTCGCAAAAGTGGATAGTGTTTGGCGATGGGCATATTCGCCAGTAAAACATGCGCAAATGTCTCGGTATTTTTGGTGGCACTTTTGACCCGATTCATCTCGGGCATTTGCGGTTGGCGTTGGAATTAAAGCAACAATTCTCACTGGATGAGATGCATCTCTTGCCCTGTTACCTGCCTCCGCATCGCGCTGCGCCGGGTGCCACTGCAAACCAGCGAGTGGCAATGCTGCGTCTGGCCTTGCAGGACTGCCCGCAGTTGCAACTTGATACACGCGAGCTGCAGCGTGATCGGCCGTCCTACACTGTAGACACTCTCACCGAACTGCGTGCCCAACTGGGAGAACAAGTCAGCCTGAGTTTGTGTATGGGGATGGATAGTTTTTGCACGCTGGATAGCTGGCACGAATGGTCGCAGCTGATTCGGTTGGCGCATATTGTGGTCGTGGAGCGCCCCGGTTATGAGTTGCCAGTGGTGGGGCCGGTTGCTGACTTACTAAGGCGTCATCGCGCAGGTGCAGATGCTATTCAGGCAGCAGCGGCTGGTGCCGTGATTATCGCTGCGCCGCGGCTGTTGCCGATATCGGCAACGGAGATTCGCGCCCAGATCAAGAGTGGACAGTCACCGCAATTTTTATTGCCGGATGCGGTCTTGAATTACATCCATGCGCAGCAGCTTTATTGTGAATAAAGTTGTTGTGTTTCTCATTGTTGAAAACAGTCTGATTTTTTTAAAACTTATAGGTAATTGAATGTCTGATTTAAACCAAGCGATCATTAACGCCCTTGAAAACCTCAAAGGCAAAGACATAGTGACGCTCGATGTGCATGAACTCACCGACGTAATGGACACCCTGATTATTGCCAGTGGTACCTCCAGCCGTCACACCCGCTCACTGGCGGAAAATCTGGTGGAAGAAACCAAGAAGTCCGGCTTTCGCGCGTTGGGAATAGAGGGGCTGGATGCCGGCGATTGGGTGTTGGTGGACTACGGCGATACCGTTGTACACGTGATGCAACAGGAAACCCGCGACTATTACGAGTTGGAAAAACTCTGGTCGATGAAACCCGCTAACCGTATTTAAGCCACAGCGGGTGAATCGCTGATGCGCATTCGTATTATTGCCGTGGGCACCAAAATGCCCGACTGGGTTGAGCAGGGTTACGCCGAATATGCCAAGCGCATGCCGCGCGATGTGACTGTGGAAATGGTAGAGCTGCCGCTCGCCCAGCGCGGCAAAAATACGGACATCGCTACGGCCATGGCAAAAGAAGGCGAGGCCATAGTTGCTGCGATTGAAAAAGGCGGCAAAGGCGAGCAGGTGATTGCTCTGGAGGTAAAGGGCAAGCCCTGGAGTACAGAGCAACTGGCAGAGAACCTCGCTGGCTGGAAGATGAGCGGGTTTAATTACTGCTTGTTGATTGGTGGCCCCGACGGTTTGGCGCCAGAGTGTTTGTCGCTGGCATCGATCAAATGGTCGCTGTCACCGCTCACGCTGCCGCACCCGCTGGTGCGCATTCTGGTGATTGAACAGCTGTATCGCGCCTGTAGTATTTTGCAAAACCACCCGTATCACAAATAACACGGGGTGTTTGCACCCTGACTGGCTGCAATATCCATTATTCCAACACGATTTTGATTACTCTCTGGCCCAAGAATGCAAGAAGACCAACAGTTTAAAGATCACCTGCGCGAGGCACGATTATTTCGCAATCGCATTCTGGTGATGGCCGGCTTTATGCTGCTTTTGGCTTCTACAGTAGTCTATCGCTACTACGATTTGCAGATCGTTAACTACGAAGAATACGCGACCCAGTCCGAGCGTAACCGCGTGCATGTACAGCCGGTTGCGCCTACGCGCGGGCTGATTTTTGATAGCAACGGCTTATTGCTCGCTGACAACAAGCCCAGCTTTACCCTTTATGTGATCAGTTCCAGCCAGATCGAGTTGGATGCCACCCTGGATCTGCTCAAATCCATCATCGAGATCACGCCCTCAGACCTGGAAAAATTCTACAAAGCCAAAAAGCAGCGTCGTCACTCGCTGGATCCGGTGCCTTTGCGTTACCGGCTGACGGAAGACGAGATCGCCCGTCTGGCGGTCAACCAGCATTTGTTGGATGGCGTTGAGGTTAACGCGGAATTGGTACGCAACTACCCCTATTCGGACCTGTTTGCCCACGTGATTGGCTATACCGGCCGCATCAGTGAGCGGGAAGTCACATCATTTAGCCCTGAACAGGTACAGCGTTATTCCGGTACTCACTCTATTGGTAAAAACGGCATAGAGCGCAGCTACGAAGAAGTCTTGTTAGGGCAGGTTGGCAGCCAGAACGTGGAGACCAATGCACGTGGTCGCGTTATGCGCGTGTTGGATCGTATCGACCCGAAACAGGGCAGTGATTTGCACCTGTATCTGGATGCCCGCTTGCAGGAGACCGCCACTGCGGTGATGCGCGGGCGCCGTGGTGCGGTGGTGGCGATTGATGTGAAAACGGGCGGTGTATTGGCTGCCGTCAGCTACCCCGGTTTTGATCCCAACCTGTTTGTGACCGGGATTAGTGTGCCTAACTATCGCGCACTCAATGAAGATATAGACACTCCTTTGTTTAACCGCTTCCTGCAAGCCCAGTATCCACCGGGCTCTACCGTCAAACCTGTAGTAGGGATGGCGGGGTTGTATAACGGTTATACCGATGTGAATCGCGCTATTGCCGACCGTGGTTTTTATACCTTGCCCGGCAGTTCGCGCATCTACCGCGACTGGATTCTGGCAAAAACCGGTGGCGGACATGGCATGGTTAACCTCAAGACCGCGCTGGCTGAATCCTGTAATACCTATTTCTGGGATTTGGGGGTGCGCATGGGGATTGACCACATCAGCGAATTTGGCGCCCACTTTGGCTTGGGGATGCTGACCGGTATCGATATTCCCAGCGAGCGCAAAGGTGTATGGCCATCGCGCGAGTGGAAGCGCGCTGCCAAAGGGCAGGCCTGGTATCCGGGTGATACCGTCAATATGTCAGTGGGTCAGGGGTTCGTATTGGTGACGCCCATGCAACTGGCAGTAATGACCGCCACGATTGCCAATCGCGGTACGCGCTACCGCCCGCAATTTGTGAAGCAAATTGGCGATCAACCCTTACCGCCGGTGATTGAAAGCCAATTGGAAACCAAACCGGAATATTGGAATGCGATTTTTGAGGGCATGTCCGAAGTGATGCACGGTGCCCGTGGTACCGCTCGCCGCGCCGCAGAGCGCTCGGAATATCGTATGGCGGGCAAGTCAGGAACCGCGCAAGCGGTGGGGATTGCCCAAAATGCCAAATACAATTCTGGCCTGCTCAAAGAGCGCCACCGCGATCACGCCTTGTTTGTGGCATTTGCCCCGGTGGAAAACCCGCAAATTGCGGTCGCGGTGATGCTGGAAAACGCCGAGGGTGGTTCCAGCCAAGCCGCCCCTGTGGCGCGCGCCATGATGGATGCTCACCTGCTCGGCTACTACCTGAAGCCGGATGAATTTGTACCGCCGCTGGGGTTCCACCATGCCGCGATCGTCAAGCGCGCCAATAACTACATCGCTGAGCGCAAAGCCGCACAGGAGGCGCGGGCGAGTAGCAGCGCATCCTCTGCTGCCGTTGCGCCGGGGAATTGATCGATGAGTAGACAAGATTTTTTGCGTCGTATGCCCGAAGCTGCCAGCGCGTTCAGTCGCCGGGCGCGCCTTGCCGAGCGTTTGCATATCGACTTCTTTTTGCTGGCACTGCTGATGATTCTGACCCTGGTCGGTTTGACCGTGCTCTACAGTGCCAGCGGCCATCACCTGCCCAGTGTTGAAAAGCAGGCAACCTTTTTTGGCATTGCCTACGTCACTATGTTTGTGGTGGCGCAGATACCCGTGGATTTTATGCGGCGTATGGCCCCTTTTGCCTATGTGGGCGGGGTAATTCTGCTGCTGGCGGTGACCGTCTTTGGCAATGTCGCCATGGGGGCGCAGCGCTGGCTACAAATTGGCGGCTTCCGCTTCCAACCCTCGGAAATTATGAAGCTTGCCCTGCCCATTGCTATTGCTGCCTACCTGAGCGGGCGTTTTTTGCCGCCGCGTTTCAAGCATGTGATGGCAGTATTGGGGTTGATTGGTGTGCCAACAGCCCTGATCATTGAGCAACCGGATCTGGGTACCTCTATCCTGGTGGCGACCTCGGGCATCATGGTGCTGTTTTTCAGTGGCCTTTTGTGGCGTTACATCGTTGCGGCGGTAGCGGTGTTTCTCGCCAGCCTGTGGCCCATTTGGCATTTTATGCTGCATGACTACCAGCGCCAGCGTGTGCTGACCATGCTTGACCCAACCCAGGACCCGTTGGGAACCGGGTGGAACATTATCCAGTCCAAAACAGCAATCGGCTCCGGTGGTCTCTCTGGTAAGGGGTGGATGGAAGGCACCCAGTCGCGCCTGGATTTCCTGCCAGAAGGGCATACGGATTTTATTATTGCGGTGATGTCGGAAGAATTTGGCCTGCTTGGCGTCATCCTGTTGTTGGTGATCTACGCCATGGTGATCGTTCGCGGATTGAGGATCGCGGTCAACTCGCAAAACACTTTTGGTCGCCTGTTGGCGGCGAGTATCAGCTCCACATTTTTTGTCTATGTATTCGTCAACATGGGCATGGTATCGGGCATGTTGCCGGTCGTGGGAGTGCCCTTGCCGTTAATCAGTCAGGGCGGTACTGCGATTGTCGCGCTCTTTGCCGGCTTTGGCATCCTGATGGCGATATCCACAGAGAAAAAACGAGTCATGACTCCGCAAGCCTGATTACCCGGGTGCGGAGCAAACCAGGAAACGAGGTTTTATGTTGTCTTTTATGCGTTTGGTATCCACAAAATCACTGCCGCTGTTGCTGGGGTTGGGAATGGCGATTCCCTCTTGGGCCGACTACAGCACCCACCCTCTGGCGCCGGCCTTTATCGATGAAATGGTGCAGCAGCACGGTTTTACTGCGGCAGAAGTGAAACAACTGCTGAGCAAAGCGCAGAAGCGTCAGCCTATCCTTGATGCCATTGCGCGCCCCGCCGAAAAATCCAAAACCTGGAAAGAGTACCGCCCGATTTTCATTGTGCCCATGCGTGTGACCAACGGCGTCGCCTTCTGGCATGAGCACCGTGCGGCGCTGGCGCTGGCCGAAAAAGAATACGGTGTGCCCGCCGAAATTATTGTGTCGATTATCGGCGTGGAAACCAATTACGGCCGCAACATGGGCAGTTGGTATGTGATGGATGCGCTGAGCACACTGGCGTTTGACTATCCGCCGCGCGCACCGTTTTTCCGTTCGGAATTGGTGAATTATTTAATCCTGACACGCGAGCAAAAACATGATCCCTTGGAGTTCAAAGGCTCCTATGCCGGTGCGATGGGTTATGGGCAGTTCATGCCATCCAGCTACCGTAATTACGCTGTGGATTTCAGTGGCGATGGTTTTACCGATATCTGGAACAATCCCACCGATGCTATTGGCAGTGTGGCCAATTATTTCAAAAAGCATGGCTGGCAAACGGGTAAAGCAGTCGTAGTGCCTGCCAAATTATCCCAGGCGCGCAACCAGGTACTGGCTAATGAAGCATTTAATCAGGTGCTGCAACCTGGCGTGACGATCAATGACTGGAAAAAATCCGGTGTTGTGCCGGTCACGAAAGTGGATGGCAAAATCCCGGCAATCGCCATTGAATTTGATGGCGCAAAGGGGTTGGAGTATTGGTTCGGCCTGCAAAATTTTTACACCATTACCCGCTACAACCGCAGTCCGATGTACGCCATGGCCGTGTATGACTTGAGTGTGGAAATTAAAAACGCGATGAACAAATCCAACAACTCGGCAGCGGGAGTGAACTAATGGGATTGGTGGCGCAGACAAGGCAGCAGATGGGGAAGTATCAATTGCAATCGCTCTGGATTCTTGGCTTATGTGTGCTGCTTGCCGCTTGTTCTGCGCCACAAAAATCACCGACGGGTAAAGGCAAGGCGCCCCATAACCCGAATGATGGGCGCTATGCCCACGATAAGGATTTTGGTCCCGATGCCGATGTGGATCTCTCCCATGTGCCGGATGCAGTGCCACGTTATGAAGTGCGCACTCGCGCCGGTAATAAAAACCCCTATACCGTACTGGGCAAAACCTATCACTTGATTGAGGATGAAACCTCTTACAAAGAGCGCGGTTATGCCTCCTGGTATGGCAAAAAATTTAATGGCTATCACACCTCAAATGGTGAGGTGTATGACATGTACGCCATGACTGGCGCGCACAAAACCTTGCCCATTCCCTCCTATGTGCGTGTGAAAAATCTGGATAATGGCAAGAGTGTTGTGGTGCGTATTAATGATCGCGGCCCGTTTCACCAAGGGCGAATTATCGATTTGAGCTATGCCGCCGCACAGCGTATTGGTATTCACAAAACCGGCACTGGCCGCGTTGAAGTGGAAATCGCCTTGCCGCACGACGCCGCACCTATTCCCATGCGCGCTAACAATACAAAAGCCGCACACATTGAATCTGCCTTGCCGCCCGGCACTTATTTACAAATTGGTGCGTTTTCGCAAAAAAAATCCGCACAACAATTTGCCGCGAGCATAGGCACCAAAATTACTTATCCGCTCACTATTAATTCTGCGCAGTCACCCAAAGAAATTCATCGCGTGCGTATTGGGCCATTTACCAATGCGAAATCCCTGCAGGATGCGCGCGATCAATTAGCGCGCATTAAAATTTACGAAGCGCATGTGGTTTATCAATAAACTCAGCGCTTATCACTGTTACAATTCGCGGATTCATTTTATTTTTCGTTTTACAGAGTGTTGCCCATCATGATTAAACAACTTGTTGCCAGTATATTGCTCGCCAGTTCGAGCCTGTCATTTGCACAGCAGCCCACCGCTCCTGTTCCCTCCGCAACCTTGCCTACACCCACGCCCGGACAAGTAGTGCAACAGCAGCCACAGGCCATTCCCGCCGCGCCGCAATTGGCGGCAACCGGTTATATTCTGGTAGATGCCACCACCGGTGCCATTGTTGCTGAATTCAATTCTTCCGAGCGCCTGCCACCGGCGAGCCTGACCAAAATGATGTCCAGCTATCTGGTGGTCGATGAAATCGAAAAAGGCCGTATCAGCGAAGATTCACTGGTCAATATCAGCGTTAAAGCCTGGAAAATGGGCGGTTCGCGCATGTACGTCAAAGAGGGCACCCAAGTGCCGGTTATTGATTTGCTGCGCGGCGTCATTATCCAATCCGGCAATGATGCAACCGTTGCCTTGGCCGAATATGTTTCCGGCAATGAAGATGCATTTGTGGATTTGATGAACCAAACCGCTGCCCGTATGGGCATGACCAACACCCATTTTGAAAACTCATCGGGCTGGCCTGCAGAAGGGCATTTGACTACGGCCAAAGACCTGGCTGTACTGGCGCGCGCCATTATCAATGATCACCCGACACACTATCCGCTGTATGCGGAAAAACACTTTACCTACAACAATATTCGCCAGCCCAACCGCAATACCCTGTTATTCCGCGATGACGCGGTTGATGGTTTGAAAACCGGTCACACAGACGAAGCCGGTTATTGTTTGGTCGCCTCTGCCAAACGTGACAATACGCGCTTTATCGCTGTGGTCATGGGTACCGCCAATGAGCGTGCACGTGCCGCTGAAACAGAAAAACTGCTGGCCTATGGTTTCCGTTACTTCCAAACCACGCCGTTGTATCAAGCGGGCCAGCAAGTGGGCACATCCCGCGTGTGGGCAGGTCAGGCCGATGAAGTCAGTCTCGCCATTCCCAAAGATATAGTGCTCACTTTGCCAAAAGGCCGCGAGCAATCGCTGCAAGCCAAAATGCACATCAATGAAGTCATCAAAGCGCCGATTGCTGTTGGCCAGGAGCTGGGTAACCTCACTGTGGAATTGGATGGTCAACTTCTGGTCAATACCCCGATTGTGGCTGTGCAAGCGATAGAAGAGGCGGGTTTCTTTGCTCGCTTGCTCGATAATTTGAAATTGTTCTTCCGCAATTTGTTCAGTTAAGTCCTTATTGTTGTCGCACACCTGCCTTACCCGTAAATAGGGCAGGTGTTGCGATGGTTTTCTGACGGTTTAATCGTGTTACTGCCCGCTTGGTCTCCCTCTTTTCTTTTCTTAGCGTTTCTTCGCTTTTCCCGCCCGCAGGGTAATGGTCTAATAAAGTCATATTTATATTGATTGGCTTTTTCATCAGGGATAGGGTGAGCAAGCATGGCTTGCATACGTATTCATCTTGCTCCGCTCTCCTGCCTAAAATTACCCTGAGGTTGAAGCAAGATAAAAACAATAACCTTCTCCTAAAAGCTGTAAAAACATGAGCAATCCCTGTCTGGCGCTATTGAATAGTGTGTTGGCAGTGCGTGTGAATTCGGCGGTCAATGAATTTGTACTGCGCACTCAGGATCTAATTTCCACTGGCGTTACGGATGATCGTTTTACCCAGTTGGTCTCCCTGGCGAGCAGGCATGTGCCGCGCCAGATGCTGGCTCCCTCGCGCGAGGAAGATCAACTCGCCGCTGCATTAATTCCCGGATGGAGCCTGGCGGCCTGGAGCCTGCTGGATCTGGTGCGTGTCAGTTTTGTCTTGTCGCGTCATGATTTGGCTGATGCGGATTTCCCCCCCAAATTTAACCAATGGTTTCGCTTTGCCGATGAAGGCGAGGCCTGCGCTTACTATCGCTCGCTCTGCCTATTGCCGCAGCCGGAACAGCATCTGTGGCGCGCGGCTGAGGGCTGCCGTACCAATATGCGTTCGGTTTTTGCAGCGGTTGCCTGTGGTTCACCCTACGCGTTTTTGCATTTTGATTCTCTCGTCTGGAACCAAATGCTGCTCAAGGCCTTATTTATCGGCGAGCCACTGACAGGCATTTATGGCTTCAATAAGCGCACTACGCCGGAATTAATCGCGATGGTAAATGACTATATTGATGAGCGTCGCAGTGCCGGGCGTGATATTCCAGTAGACGCCCAACTGTTATTGGCGTGATCCCCACAACAATGCCTCTGTCGGCGCGACAGACAATCACCGGGAATTTTAGTTATGAAATTTTTTGATCCGCACATTCATATGTCCAGCCGCACAACGGATGACTATCAAGCTATGGCTGCCGCGGGGATTCGCGCCGTCATTGAACCGGCGTTCTGGTTTGGCCAACCGCGTACCAATATCGGTTCGTTTATCGATTACTACGCGAGTTTAATTGGCTGGGAGCGCTTTCGCGCTTCGCAATTTGGTATCGCCCATTACTGTGCCATGGGGCTGAACTCCAAAGAGGCCAATAACGAAGGCCTCGCGCGGGAAGTGTTGGAAATTTTGCCGCAATTTATTTTAAAAGAAGGCGTAGTGGCCATTGGCGAAATTGGCTACGACGAAATGACACCCGCTGAAGAATTTGCCTATCAGGCGCAATTAAAAATGGCGGTAGATTACGACATGCTAGTGATGGTGCATTCGCCACATCGCGATAAAAAACGCGGCGTATTGCGCTCGATGGATGTCGCGCGTGAAATGGGTGTGCCCATGCACAAATTAATTATCGACCACAACAACGAAGAAACCGTGCGCGATGTATTGGACTACGGCGCCTGGGCTGCGTTTACCATTTACCCCAACACCAAAATGGGTTCGGCGCGCATGGTAGAAATTGTGCGCGAGTACGGCCCCGAGCGCATCATTGTGGACAGTTCTGCGGACTGGGGTGTAAGCGATCCCTTGTCGGTGCCCAAAACTGCACAATTGATGTTAGAGCGCGGTATTGATCCCGCCGCTGTCGAGCTGACCACCTGGAGCAACGCTATTGCCGCCTACGCCCAATCGGGTCAAATTGATGTGGATGCGTTAATGCAAACGCCGGTGATTGATCAGCGCCAGTCCTACAGTGACAACTCGGTATTGCGCGGGCAAAAACCGCGTGTTGATGAGCCAGTGCCTAATTAAATAGATGCAGTAGAAATGATGTCGCAGATTATCCAACGCTTTAGCGTCAGCTATGAATTCCCAGTGAGTTTTACCCATCACACCTTTGCGGTAGAAAACCCGGTGTTGTGCGAGGTGCTGGCGCGCGCCGGTGATCGCGAGCACAAGGTGTTTCCGGTAGTGGATGCGGATGTACTGAAAAACCACCCGCAACTCATTGACGACCTGACGGAATACGCGCGCTGCCACAGTGACAGGATTAATTTAATCCTGCCGCCGCTGGTGGTGCGCAGCGGTGAAATTTGTAAAAGTGATCCGCAAGAAGTGGAAACCTTTTATCGCCTGACACAGGATTACAAAATCGATCGCCACAGTTTTGTGTTGGTAATTGGCGGCGGTTCGGTGATTGATGCCATGGGATATGCGGCGGCTACGGCCCATCGCGGTATTCGTTTGATCCGTATGCCCACGACGGTACTGGGGCAAAACGATGCGGGTATCGGGGTAAAAAATGCGGTGAATTTTTTAGGCCGCAAAAATTATTTAGGCACTTTTGTGCCGCCGTTTGCCGTGATCAATGATTTTGCTTTTTTGCAAACCCTGCCCAAACGCGACCAGCGCGCCGGTATTGCCGAAGCAGTAAAGGTGTCGCTGATTAAAGATGCAGAATTTTTTAATTGGCTGTACGAGAATCGCCACTCGCTTGCTGCATTTGATGAGCAAGCGGTAGCCTATATGATTCGCCGCTGCGCCGAATTGCATTTGCATCATATCGCCACCAGCGGCGATCCTTTTGAATACGGCAGCGCGCGACCACTCGATTTTGGCCACTGGTCGGCACATCGCCTGGAAGAATTATCCGGCCACGATTTACGTCACGGCGAAGCCGTGGCCATTGGCATTGCGTTGGATTCGCTCTATTCGACCAACATGGGTTTGATTACGCCAGCGCTGTTGGAAAAAATCGTGGCTACTTTACGTGATTTGGGTTTTAGCCTGAGTCACAGCGCATTAACACAACTGGATATTCACAAAGCCCTGCAAGATTTTCGCGAGCATTTGGGTGGCGAGCTGTGCATCACCTTGTTGACGGGCGAAGGGCAGGCGGCGCAATTTAATCATATCGATGTGGATGTGATGCAGCGTAGCGTTAATCATTTGGTGGCTCACCACTGATGCGCCAATTAACCTACTGCAGCAATATTCATCCCGGCGAATCCTGGCGGCATGTGCTGGATAACCTTGAATCCCACGGCTTGAGTGTAAAGCGACAGGTTTCACCTAATGCGGCGTTCCCGCTTGGGCTGCGTATCGCCCAGCAGGCCAGCGTTGAACTGGACGATAAAAAAATCGCCGAGTTCCGCGCCTGGTGCGAAAAACACGATTGTTACTTGCTCACCATTAATGGTTTTCCCTACGGCACTTTTCATGATCAGCCCGTTAAAGCGGCGGTCTATGAACCTGATTGGCGTACACAAGAACGTGTGGTGTATACCAAACGCTTGGCCGATCTGGCTGTTGCCTTAACAACACGCGCGCCGCAAATATCTATTTCCACTGTCCCTATCGCTTATAAACAAGGTTTTGCGGAATCTGATTGGCCGCTAGTTCGCGATCATTTAATCGATGTGCTGGCGCATTTGCGCGCACTGCATGAGCGTAGCGGTATTTTGGTGCAGCTGGCGCTTGAGCCTGAACCCTGCTGTGTATTGGAAACCACAGAAGAGACCATCGCATTTTTTGCGCGTATGGATTTTCCGGCGGAATTAAAAACCTACATTGGGATTTGTTTTGACTGTTGTCACCAGGCAGTGGAATTTGAAGATGCCGCCGATGTGCTCGCGCGGCTGCGCGCTGCCAATATCACTATTGCGAAAGTACAAGTCTCCAGTGCCCTGCGGGCGCAAGGCGAGCAAATTGCCACGCTAATGCAATTTAACGAGCCGGTGTATTTGCATCAGGCGGTTGCCAAACATGCGCAGGGTTTGCATCGTTTTAGCGATTTGCCGGAGCTGCAAGCTGCACTTGAAAATGGCGAAGTTTATAGTGAATGCCGTGTGCATTTTCATGTGCCGATTTTTATCGATAACCTCGGGCCATGTACCACCACGCAATTTTTCCTGACCGATTTTTTACCGCAATTGGATGCGTCTATTCCATTAGAAGTGGAAACCTACAGTTTTAAAAATCTGCCCGCCCACTTACGGGATTACCCGCTGGATGTATCCATTGCGCGCGAATTGCAGTGGGTGAAAAATCTGCTCGGCCAAAATAATTAAGATTTTTATGGATACCCGCGTTCGCGAGTATGACGAAAAAATACAATAGGTAAGTTTTATGCAACGAACGCTGGTGATTAATGTGGTGGGGCTAACGCGCAATTTAATTGGCGAGCACACACCCAACTTACAAAAATTGCTGGGCAACAGTGTGGATATAAAACCCATGGTGCCCGCCGTTACCTGCGCGGTGCAAGCCACTTACCTCACCGGAAAAACACCGGCGGAGCACGGCATAGTTGCCAACGGCTGGTATTTTCGTGACCTTAATGAAGTTTGGTTGTGGCGGCAGAGCAACCGCTTAATTCAAGCACCAAAAATTTGGGATATAGCACGCGCAAAAGATTCATCGTTCACCTGCGCCAATACCTTCTGGTGGTATGCCATGGCCACCGGTGCAGACTACACCTTAACGCCGCGTCCGCTCTATTGCGCCGATGGCAGTAAGCTGCCGGATTGTTATACCTATCCACTGGAATGGCGCGAAGAATTATCGCAAGAACTTGGGCCATTTCCCTTGTTTCAATTTTGGGGGCCAGCGACTTCCATTAAATCCAGCGCCTGGATTGCCGACGCCGCGATAAGCGTGGAGCTAAAAAAATCCCCCAGTTTGCAATTGGTGTATTTGCCGCATTTGGATTACTGCTTACAAAAAGTCGGCCCCCAAGGCGATATCAGCAAAGACCTGCAAGAAGTGGATGGGTTGGTGGGTAAACTGCTCGACTTTTTTACTGCGCGCAATTGCCGGGTGATTGTGTTATCGGAATACGGTATTGGTGCGGTGGATACACCGGTTCACCCCAATCGCATTTTGCGCCAAGCGAATTTACTCGCGGTAAAAACCGATTTGGGGCGCGAGTATTTGGAAACTGCAACCAGTAAAGCCTTTGCGGTGGCCGACCATCAAATTGCCCATGTGTATATTCAAGACGCTGAATTAATTCCCACCGTAAAAGCATTGTTCGAGCAACAGCCGGGTATTGCACGGGTATTGGATGCGGAAGGAAAACGTGAGTTGGGGCTGGACCATGAACGCTCGGGCGAATTGGTTTTGTTAGCTGAGGCCAATGCCTGGTTTACCTATTACTATTGGTTGGACGATAACAAAGCGCCGGATTTTGCACCCACAGTCGAAATCCATCGCAAGCCCGGTTATGACCCCTGCGAATTATTTTTTAACCCCACGCTGCGTTTCCCCATGCTGCGTATGGCAGGCAAGGTGTTGCGCAAAAAGTTAGGTTTCCGCTATTTAATGGATGTGATTTCCATACAGCCGGAACAAGTGAAAGGATCACATGGTTTGGCATTGCCCGGTGCTGACTCTACGCCGATTTTTATGTCCACCGAAGCGCACCTGGTGCCTAGTGAACCCATAGCTGCCACCGATGTATGCGATTTACTGTTGCGCCATGTGTTCGATGAATAATTTTTAGTAATGCATTTTTTACCTTGGAATACACAATGAAAATAAAACCGCTCCTTGCGTTGTGCCGTATCAGTAATTTGCCCACGGTGTGGATGAATGTACTCACGGCGATGGTGTTAATTGATCAGGCTATTCCCAATAGTGTGCAATGGTGTTGGTTGCCCTTGTTAGCACTGGCGCTGTCGGCTTTTTATTGCGGCGGCATGGTATTGAATGACTTGTGCGATTATTCGTGGGATAAACAGCACCAGCCCTATCGCCCTTTAGTGACTGGCAGCGTCAGTGTAAAAACTGCCGTATTTATTGCCTGCGCATTATTTTTAACGGGCTTTGTGATTGTGGCGCTCGCGCCTTTCGCGCTGATGGGCGTGCTGGCCGCAAGTGCCTTGTTTGCCACCATTGTTATTTATGATGTGTTCCATAAACAAACTGCTGCCAGTATTTTGGTGATGGGCCTGGCGCGCGCGCTGGTGTTTGTGGTGGTGCTTATGGCTTTGTCCGCACAATGGTTGCAATGGGTATTAATTGCAGCCGCTTTGCAGTTTGTGTACACCTTGTCGTTAACCTTTGTTGCACGCTACGAACATATTCGCGGCAAACCTTACCGTGGGCCGGTTATTCCGCGCATGATTGCGGGCATGGCGGTTATTGATGGCGCTTTGTTGGCAATAGTTGTCTCGCCGGTATGGCTGGTGGCGGGCATTGCGTTGGCGCTGCTCACCCGTTTTGGCCAGCGCTATGTGCGCGGCGATTAAGTTTTCCTGCATACGTATTCATCTTGCTTGAAGCGGCGAAACAAAACTATTCTGCAGATGCGATAGTGCTTGTTTCGCTGCTTGTTTGTTAGCGCAATCATCCTCTCTCGCTCACTCACTGACAAAGTAAATAATAAAAAGTAGTTCGGGCAAGTATCACCCTGCGTTGTTTCAACGCCTTACAAATACTCTTAGGTTACACAACACTATGGATCCGGTACGCAACAGTTGCGGAAATTACTGTGGCTGGGTAGCGGCATATTTTTAATCTCCCCCAGCCCCTCTTTGCTAAAGAGGGGAGTCAGCTCCTCCCTTTTCAAAAGGGAGGTCGGGAGGGATTTAAAACCACGTTAAATAATATCAATTCACATAACAATAATATTTCCAGACTCCGCCGGTGTTGATGTTGGTCGTCTGGCTACTTGTAGGAAAATACTATGCGTAAATTACCAACTCGTTTTGCCGGGGGAGGGTGGTCCACCCTGTGGAGCAGCATGCTTTGCCTGTTACTGCTGGGCTATTCGCATGTCAGTCTGGCGCAGTGGAATAATGCGTATTTTCGCGGGACCCCCAATGATTGGGTGGCCAGCGCCATGACCAAAAACACCGCAACGGGATTGTGGGAAACCCGCCAGAGTTTTGCGGGGACGAATCCGCGTTTTAAAATTACCCGCTATACCGATAATTGGACTGATGCTTATCCCGCGCAGGATTTTTTAATTGCATCGGCGGGCGATTATCACATTGCCTTTAACGAAACGAGCAAAGCGATTTCCGCTGTGAAATTAGCGGCGACAGTCTCGGGCACCAGTATTTGTTTTAATAACCCGGGTAATTTTGCTAATCCCGCTATTTATTTTTGGGCGCCCACACCGGCGGCGACCATGACCAATTTACCCGCCTGGCCGGGCCGGGCGATGACCAAGGTTGGCAATTATTATTGTTACGATTTGGCAATCCATTTGGTGAACGGTGCACTGCCTGCAACGCTCAGTATTATTTTCAGTAATAACGGTGCGAATCAAACTGCTAACCTGACATTCAATGGCGCAGGGACTGGTGCAGGTTGCTATGAAAATGCGGTGTGGAAAAGTTTGCCGCAGTGCGGATTTTATTTGTCTGGTGCGGCGGCTTCCAGTTCGGTTGCATCCAGCGCGGCGGTGTCCAGTGTTGTGCCATCCAGTGTTGCATCATCATCGGTAGCAGCACAAAGTGTTAGCGCCAATTCGATTTGTTTTAATAATCCTGCTAATTACGCAAACCCTTCCATTTATTTTTGGAACCCTGCTCCTGCAGGGGCCATTACCGCTTTGCCCGCTTGGCCCGGTAAGAGTATGACCAAGCGTGGCCTTTTTTATTGTTACGACTTCAGTGCCGAGTTGGCCAGCGGTGTTATGCCGACATCGCTGGATGTGATTTTTAATAATACCGGTGCACCGCAAAGTGCGAATTTGAAATTTACCGGTGCGGGTTGTTATGAAAATACAGCGTGGAAAACACTCGCGCAGTGTGGTTTTACAACGGTAGCTGTATCTTCTTCGACACCTGCGTCCAGCAGTGTTGCGCCAGCTTCATCCAGCAGTGCGCCACAATCATCCACTAGTGTCTCCAGCTCGGCGAGTGTCGCGTCGAGTACGCCATCCAGTACAGCGGCAAACACTACTACTGTGTATTTCAAAAACACGGCGAACTGGGCCAGTGTGAATGTGCATTTTTTCAATGCCGTGCCTGCGCGTACTGGCAGTGTGTGGCCGGGACCTGCGATGGTTCGCCTTGCGAATGCACCGACAATTTACAGCTATCAATTCACGGGCGCGCTCACATCGGCGGGCATGGTGTTTAGCGCAAACGGCAACCCTAAAACGGGCGATTTAAATGTTGTCGCCCCTAATACTTGTTATGACTTTGGCACGGCTTCCTGGAAAACACCCACGGCCTGTGGCGTGCCTGCGGCGCTGGTTGCTAATGCGGGGGTGGATCGCAAAGCGAATGTGAATAGTCGGCAGGCATTGTCGGCGGCGGCATCTACTGGTGATTACACGACGGCCAGTTGGACCAGCACCGCCTGGGCGGGGGCATTGGTGGGTAAACAAGTGGTGACACCGCCATTGACCAGTCTGGGCAATCACACGGTCACGCTCACATTAACGGCAGCCGATGGTTCAACCGCGACCGATACTTTGGTGATCAATGTGGTCGCCGCGACTCAAGGTTTGCCCGAGCGTCCCCAATTAGCGGCGCCACTGGGTTTCCCGATTACCGGTACGGTGAGCAGCGGTAAATACCGCTTTGTAAATGCCTTCCCTGCATTGGAATCCTACTTCTTTTCACCGGTGATGGTGACTAACGACGGCGCGAATGATTTGGTGTATGTAGTGGATAAGGAAGGGGCGATTTATGTATTCCCCAACAAGGAATCAGTCGTGCCCGTCGAAGTGCGCAAGTTGTTGGATATCAAAGCCACAGTGCTCAACAACAACGAGAGCGGCATGCTCAGCATGGCCTTTGACCCGCACTACGCCAGTAATGGTTTTATCTATGTCTATTACATTTTTGGCGAGAGCGATAATTTCTACCCCCGCACCGACGGCATAGTGGGCGGTAAAACCGGCGATGCGATTATCGAGCGCTGGACGGTTGATAACCCGGCCAACCCAGCCTCTGCTGGTTCCAAGGTCGAACTGCTGCGCATTCCGCAACCGGGTGAAGATCACAAGGGCGGCATGATGCAATTCCATCCCACCGAAGGTTACCTTTATGTGGGCATAGGCGAGGGCGGTTACGGTCACAGCGCCTTCCCACTCAACCCGCAACCGAGCGATGCCTATCAGCGCCGCCACAACAACAGCGCGCAAGATCCGACTACCTTGCGCGGCAAATTTATCCGCATCCAGCCGCTCGCGACGCCAGTGAATGGCAAGTATTACAGCGTGCCGGCGGATAACCCCTTTGTTGGTCAGGCGGGTTATTTGCCGGAGATCTGGTCCATGGGCCATCGCAACCCTTGGCGCTGGGCGTTTGATACCGATGCCCCCTACACCCTGTGGGAAACCGAAATCGGGCAGGACACCGATCTGGCCTATGAGGAAGTAAACATTATCACCAAAGGCCAAAACTACGGTTGGCCGGTGTGTGAAGGCACACGCAACCGGGGTGCCTTGGGTGGTGCTGCCAGCAAAAATTGCCTGACGGATTATGTGCCGCCGCGCGAAGGCTATGGCCGCACTTCCGGTGTGTCGATTATTGGTGGCTTTGTCTATCGCGGCACCCAATTGCCCGCGCTTAACGGTAGCTTTATTTTTGGCGACTATGTCACCAAGCGCCTCTGGTCAGTCAGTAATGACGGGCAGGCGAAGAAACTGATCAGCGAAGCATTCCCTTACTACATCTCGTCGATAGGCAAGGATTTACAGAAGAATCTGCTGATCTCCAGCCACGGCCGCGAATTGGGTGGGCCATCCAGCATTTTTAAAGTGGTGGATGACGATGTCGCCACCGCGCAGATCCCGACCAAACTCTCCACGACCGGCCTGTTTGCCGATTTGGCTAACCTGATTCCGGCTCACGGTGTGATTGAGTATTCGCTCAACACCAGCGGTTGGTTTGATGGAGGCAAAATGCGCCACTTTATCGCCCTGCCCAATAGCAGTAAGGCAGGTTTTGACCCGACCGCACTCTGGGATTTGCCCGTGGGTGCGGTGGTGGTAAAACACCTTGCCGTAGCCAGTGCCAGCAATGCCAATAAACCCTTTACTACCTCGGTCTTGTTCCGTCAGGAAACCGGCTGGCAGGCCGCTAACTACCTGTGGAACAGCGCCGGTAGTGATGCCGATTTGGTGACTGAATCCTCAGTGGTGCCCGATGGCGGACTGGCGAGTGTGACCCGTAAAGTGGAAACCGGCAGCACCTGTGGCGGCTGTCATAAAACGGCGGAAGGGCAACTGACACCGCTGGCGCTGCACAGTCGCCAACTTAATGGCAACTTCAACTACCAAGGCGTAATCGCTAACCAGCTCACGGTGCTGAACAGTATTGGCCTGTTCAGTAGCGCGATTGGCAATGCCAGCAGCTATGAACGCTTTGCCGCACCAACAGACAGTAGTGCCAGCCTGACCGAGCGCGCCAAAGCCTATTTGGACACCAACTGTGCCCACTGCCATGCCGGCACCTCGGGCGGTATGGATTTGCGTTTTGATACGGCGCTGGAAGCCATGAAGCTGGTTAACCAGAGCAATCGCGTTATCCCCGGTATTCCGGCCAACAGCAACCTCTACAAATACCAGACCGGTTCCGGTATGCGCATGCCCTTTGGCTCCACGGAAACCAATGCTCAGGCAGAAACCCTGTTCCGCAACTGGATCAATGCGCTGGGTGTGGATGTAGTGCAAACCGGTATCACGCTCAGCGCCACCAAAGCCAGTGCCGAGGTTAACGAGGTGATTGGGTTGAGTGTGGCCATGCTCTACAGCAATAGCACCCAACTGCCTGCGGTTGGTGATGTGAGCTGGAGCTCCAGCAACCCGGCGGTGATATCGACCAGTGGGAAAACCGGCGCCGCCATCAACCTGACGGCCCTGAGTACCGGCACTGTCACCATCACCGCCAGCAATGGAGGCTATAGCAACAGTATCACCCTGGAAGTCGTTCCTCCCTCCAACCCGATTACTGCGCTCACCATTGTTGGCCGTGCCAACGTGCGTTTGCTGGCTGGCGAAAAGCACCAGTTGGCGTTGGTGGCGACGGCCGCCAATGGCCTGCAGGGCATGACCTCGCGGGTAATTTGGACCAGCAGTAACCCGCAGGTAGCGACTGTATCTGCCTCTGGTTTAGTGACAGCAGGCACCGCCGCAGGTACTACCACCATTGCCGCACTCTATGGTGACCTGAGTACCAGCTACACAGTGACCGGTTTGGGGCAGGGGCAGTATGTGTATGTGAAAAAACCGGCGACCTGGGGCAGTGTGTCGGCCTATGCCTGGACTAACCAAAACGGTGTGGAAACCGCGCGTACTGGCCCATGGCCGGGCACTGCACTGACCGAGCCGGCAACGGCTTATGGGGCTGGCTGGCTGCGCTTGGTGATTCCGGCCAGTTGGGCGAATAGCAGCGGCTTCACCAATATCATTTTCAGCAATAACGGCGCCAATCAAACCGCCAATCTCACCCTGACCCAAGCCCAGCCGCGCTGGTATGACATGGGTTGGCTGGCTGCCGAGCCTGCAGCGGCAGCGGTGGAAGCGGGCACCCAAATTCAGGTGGGTAACGGCACCGCGAGTATCGGCGCCAGCGGCAATCTTAGCGGAAAGTTGTTTGTGCCCGGCACCTTGCTGGATATCAACGCCAACCCGGCTGGCCCCGGTATGCAGTTCGTGCACTGGGAAGGCACCGGCGCGGCTTACCTGCTGGATGCCAACAGCGCCAACACCCAAATGGTGGTGGGCAATGCACTATCACTGACACTGCTGGCAGTCTTTGATGCGGTGACGGATCAGCACCAGGCGGCGCGCGGTCATTACCAAAGTCAGGGTTGTGTGGGCTGTCATGGCAGCGATGGGTTGACGGGGGATTACAAACTCACCAACCAGGCACTGGCTGGTCGCTACAACCTGCAAAGCCTGGCCGATTACATCGCCACCAACATGCCCAAGGGCAGTGCAGGTAGCTGTACCGGCAGTTGTGCCACCAGTATCGCCTCCATGATTCTGGCTGATGCCCTGTTGCCGCCCGCCGGCGTGTGCGATGCCGACAGCCTGGACGACCTGATTCCGCAGGATCGCAGCTTCCGCTTGTTATCGACCCTGGAGTACAACAACTCGGTGCGCGATTTATTAGGGCTGACCACGAATATCGACGTGACCACCGGTCGCATTCCTGCCGACCTGCCGGTCAACGGTTTCAAAACCAACGCCAATACCGTGTTTACCAATGACTACGCCAAAGGTTATGTGCTGGCTGCTGAAACCGCTGCGGGCATGGTGACTAACCTCTACAGTCTCACCCCCGGCTGCAACAATGTGACCTGTTTTGTGCAGAACTTTGGCAAGCGCGCTTTCCGTCGCCCGCTGAGTTCGGCTGAAGTGACCAAATTGGTGACACTGCACGCAGCGCAGGGCGATCTGGCTTTGCTTACCGCGATTTTGTCATCACCCTCCATGCTCTATCGCTCGGAAGTGGGGGTGCCCAAAGGGAACTACTACGAGCTGACCGACTATGAAGTCGCCGCCATGCTCTCTTATACCTACTGGGCAACCACGCCTAATGTCGCCCTTATGGCCGCTGCCGATGCCGGGCAGTTGAGCACGCCGGAGCAAATCGCCACCACGGTGCGCAGCATGCTGCAAGACCCCAAAGCCCAAATCGCCTTTGAACGTTTTATCACTGGCTGGTTGGATTTGGATAAAGACATCAAAACCACCGCCATCAGCGCCAGCCTCAAAGCTGACATGAAGGCCGAGACCATTGAGTTTGTAAAACGCACCGTATTTGGCGGCGGCAACTATAAAGACCTGCTTACCGCCAACTACAGCTACATGACCCAGCAGATGGCCAGCCATTACGGCCTGACCTGGCCGGGTGGCAGCGGTGTACAGCGAGTGGATTACACCGGCGTCAATGCCGAGCGCCGTGGGGTATTGGGTCATGCCGGTATTCTGGCTATCCAATCCGCCTCGGAGAAAACCCATCCGGTGAAACGCGGCTTGTTTGTGCGTCGCAACCTCCTGTGTCAGGACTTCCCGCCACCACCGGTGGGTGCAGAGTTAAAACCGCAGGAAGATCCAAGCCTCACTGTGCGCGAACGTTTTGAAGCCGCGCATTTAAAAGAGGGTTGCGAGTCCTGCCATCAATACATCGACGGCATAGGTTTTGGCTTGGAGAACTATAACGCCCTCGGCTTGTACGTCACCACCGAAACCACGGACAACGGTCTGGTAAAAGCCATCAATTCACTGGGTGAAATTGGCAGCTTGAATTCGGCGGAGACTTATTTATCCGAGTCCGAACCTGTGACCTTGTATCACGGCATGGATGAGCTAACCGATTTGCTCGCACAAAGCCCTAATGCCCAAGCCTGTTACGCGCGCCAGTGGTATCGCTACACCCGTGGCCAACTGGAAGAGGCGAGCGACAGCTGTACCTTGCAAGTCTTTGGTCGTGAATTCAAAACCGCCGCCAACGCTAACCTGTTGGACTTGATGGTGGAATTCACCCAAACCAAAAACTACATTTTGCGCAAATAATTGCAGAGGACATCCGCATGAATATCTTAAAAAATAAAATGCAACGTCGCGATTTCCTCCGCACTCTTGCGAAGGCCGGTTTAACCACCGCGTTCACCAGCCAGTTTATGTTGTCGGCCAATGTGTTTGCCCAAAGCGGCGGCGCCAAACGTTTTGTGATGGTCTATTACCCCAATGGCTGTGTGCGCGACAAATGGCACTCCTACAATGTTGGCGCTTTGGGGAGCGGCAGTTTTGATACCAGCCCGCTGCAACATTTAAATAGCCACATCACCAACGTCGTGACCTTTAAAAATCTCAGCTATGTTGGTCACGGCGGCAGCTCCGGTCACCCGGAAGCCTGCCGCGCGGTGTTCTCCGGCGGTGTTGAATACGCCACCACGTTTGATGTAGCCATAGGTGAAGCACTGGGCGGGCGCCTCACCAAAAATATGCATGTCGGGGTGTGGTCAAGCCGTGCAAAAGGAGCGGAATACATGCCCTTTACCGATAAAAACGGCAATAAAATTCAAGTGTCCGACAACCCGCAACAAGTCTACGACAGCCTGCTCGCCGACATAGTCGGCAGCAGCAGTGGCACACCAGACCCGGAAGCGGAACGACGCAAAAAAGTATTGGAAAGCCTGCATGAAAATCTGGATTTATTGCAAGCCAACGCACTCAATATAAAACAACAAGGCAAATTATTAAGCCACGAAGAAGCACTGAACTATTACCAGAGCACACTCACCGGCACTTTGGATATAGGCACCGGCAGCGGATTCAGTCGCCCCGTCATCGGCATGACCGGTGTGGATGCCGATGCAGAATTAATCGCCAAAGCACAGATGCGCAATATCGCCATGGCATTTCAAGCAGACATCACCCGCACCGCCAGTTTTCAATTTATGGGCGCGCAGGATGAATCGTTAAAATTAAATTTCCCCAGCATTCGCCCCTACATGGGCGACTACGGTTCGGGTGAAAAATTAAATTACAACGAAGTGCGCAGCCATGTGAGTTCACACAATGAATCCGCATTATTCGATTCACAAACCCGCTGGTACAATATGATGGTCTCCTACCTCATGGACGAACTCGCCGCCCGTCCAGATGTCGCCTACGGCGGCACGCTGCTGGATAACACCTTGATTCTGGTGATGTCAGAAGTCGGTGGCGGCAACCACCAACAAGAAAACCCCGGCATTTACGTCGCAGGTGGCGCAGGCGGCGCCATCCAAAATGGCAAAGCCATCGACGCCATGAACACCGGCATGTCCAACTTATATCTGGATATCGCCAAAGCCTTTGGCTTGAACTGGGGTAGATATGGGAATAGTTATGGGGGGATTAGTGGGTTTTTGCGGTAAATTTTTTCGCAAATCATCCAGCAAAACCCCACTTGCTGTCAGGGCGAGCGGGGTTTTAATAAGTTTTTTAGTTTGTTGTAATTACTATTTGCGAGTTATGAAAGTTCCCAAAACCAAATTTCTTTACAGTTAAAATAGCAGTGTGAGTTGCACATCTGAACTTTGTTATTGCTCTCTATTAAATCAATGTGTCCGCCATCATAGCCTGTTATTTTCCAAAAAAAGATAACGCCCTTTTTGGTACCAATTTTATTTGGCGCAGTTGATGTATCAGTAAAAATTTCAGGTTTACCAAAGATTCCGGGTTGCATAAGTTGGTCAGCTAATAACTTTGCTCCTGTTTCAATGGTTCGGCCTTTGTAGGCACCTGATTTTATGCGCAGTCTTCCTTGAAAGTTAACACCTGCTTTAATGAGCGCAAGGCTCATTCTTGTGGCACAAGTATTCGCATAACCTGCATTTTGTTTTAAAAGAGAGTCAATGTCGTATCCAATCTCTTTATAAATAGCTGCTCCAGAGAGATAGTTTGAATTGCTCGGTTCTGAAGAGTGATGATGTTTTTTAAGAGCTTGATATATTGGTTTCATTTCTCATCCTTGCATGGAAAATAATGCGATAGAGCTTCCTGTATAAGTGTTGCTGCTCTGACTTGTTGTTTTTCGATGGGTTGTTTTTTCAAATACTCAAAGACAAATTCATTAATACTGACTGTTTTTATTTGATTGTAGCTGCACCAACTGTTCCCTTCGGTAGTATCTAGTACGCCAAGTAGATAGAGTCTTGCTGTATTTCTATCATCTGGGGACTGACTGACAAACGCCCTCAAGAAATGTTCACCGGACAAGTCAACCATGTCAGGTGTGATTGATAAGGCATTTGGCTGAGTTGCTAAGGCAGATGGGAAAGCCGTTATTGATCCGAGGCAGATTGCGCCAACAATACAAAATCCTGATAGTGTGTTGCGTTTGAAGAAAGTGCTCACTGAAAATTCTCCTTGTTAGTATAGCTAATTGAGTTATGAATCTTTTTTTATATGGTTCGATAGTTTAATTTGTCAAGGATGTAAAAATAGAGATTTGATCGATGTTTCTCTGATTTGTGTGCCAGATATTTCTTCAGTAAGAATCTCTCTTATTGTTAGTGATAGGGATAGTCAATTTTACCCTGTAAATATTGCCTTCTCGATATGCTTTATTCTTTTCAGGGCTCCAGTTGCTTCCTTTTACGACAATATTCTTGACTCCCATTTCTTTCAAATCATCCAAGCTGTAATCAAACCCCTTGTGTTTTTTGCTTTGATATTGCGGGATGTAATCTCCCTGTTGACCATAATAGGGAAGGTTTGGGTCTATTCCTAACATAACGAAAAAGTCCTTCTCTCTTTTTCCAAGATGTTCCAGACATTTTTTCATTGCTGTCCTTATAAAGGTTTTTCTATCCTCTTCTTGCATTGCATCCACTAGCGCATTATCCCATGGGCATGTGTCTTGACTGGAATCACCTTTGCTGGAGTTTATATTTATACTTGCCTCATGTGACGATCGTTGGTATGTGTCGGATAAGGCGGATTCAACGTTCTCCATTAGGTTTTTTTGATTTAAACCACCATGCCAAATTAATACTGCAGATTCATCAAGATATTTGCTACCTGCGCTTAGAAATACATAATTTGCACATGCCGATGCACAATAGTCCTTAACCCTAACGCTTATCCCAGTGTTGTGAATCCATTCCCCCATGTCTAATCCTGCTTTTCCGTCACCGCCGCTGCTTTTTATCCTGATGATAGACGGTTTAATATTTGATGAGTTATATAGGGATTTCAGTTTATTAAAACTCCCTGCCGATATTCTTCCTTCAAAACGAAGGGTATTTTTTCGGTCTAGCCAAACACTGTAGTCTTTTTCTGGTTCTTTAGTGCATCCACATATGAGTACTAAAAAACCTAGTAAAATATTCCTGGGCAACATTTTGGCTTTCCTTTTTATAGATAATCGGTTTATGGTTTATGGTTTATGGTTGTTCGGTTTTGTCTGTGTGAACGTTACAAAACCCCCGCCCCCTTAATTTCCCAATAAGCATTTGCCACACGCACTGCTAATTCGTTAGCGGTGCAGTCGATGGCGTAGATGCCGGAGGAGGTTAGTTGTTGGTGGCTCTCGCTGCGCTCGTGTAAAAATTGTTGTACGCCGGCGTAGTGCAGGGCGTCATCAAAATCGCGGACGGGGGTGTCGGCGAGTTTGTCTAGGATGTGTTCGCGGATGTTCACTACCATGACCAAGTGGCGTTTCTTCAGCAGGTTTACCGCGAGTAATAATTCGTTATTGTCTTCGTCGCGGGAGTTGGTGACGAGAATTACCAGTGAGCGTTTAGGTTGCAGAATGGCGAGTTTTTCGGCGGCGGTGATGTAATCTGCCGTGGCTTGGGTGGCTTGCAAATCGTAAATACCATTGAGCAAGGTCTTTACACGCTCTACACCTTTTTGTGGTGGAATCCAGCGGTGTTTTTGATTGCCTTCACTGCCAAAGCTGAGCAGGCTGACATTATCGCCCTGACGCAATGCAATATAGCTGACGAGTAGCATGGCATTGAGTGCGTGGTCGAAATGGCTGAGTTCGTCGTCTTTGGCACGCATACGGCGGCCGCTGTCGATCATTAATACTATTTGTTGATCGCGTTCGTCTTGATAATCCCGTGCCATTAATTTTTGGCGGCGCGCGGTAGCTTTCCAATCCAATTGACGCAAGCTGTCGCCTTGGCGATAGTCGCGCAGTTGATGAAACTCCATACCTTCACCGCGACGCTGGCGTTTTTTAATGCCCATTTGGCTGGTGTGATTTTCGGTGGCGAGAATCGCGTAATTCGCAATGGCGACAAAATCCGGGTAGACCTTGATGGGAGTTATTTCTCCCGTCCAGTAGCGAATCGCCCAGAAGCCGAGCGGGCTATAAAACTCCACCTGCGTTTGGTTAATTTTTTCGGCACCGCGCACCAGCGGGCGCAATTGGTATTCGCTGCGGCTATGGTGATTGGGTTGCAAATCAATAGTGAGTGGCAGATTGTCGTAGTCAGCACTGCCGGGGACTCCATCAAAAATACTAATCTGCGTCGGCTGGGCGAAATTGTGCTTAATGCGTAGCTTTACCGGTGCCCACTTATCAACGGCGAGGTTGCCTGCGACTTCGCGTGTTATTTCTACCGGCGGCAAGCGACGCGACAACATAAAATCCAGCAGCGCAATAGTTATCAGCCCGCCAAACAGTACAGCGGGTAAATAATCAGCCAGCCCCGTATTAAAATAACTTTTGCTGACGGCGTTAATAAAAACCGCTGCACTCAATAGTGCAAACGCGGTAATCAATCGTGAGCTGGGAGTCCATTTTCTGCGCATAAATCAATCTCGCGGTGCATCAACCTGCAATAAAATATTGTGCAATATCCGCTCGGCGGCTATGCCTTCAATCGCCAATTCCGGTGATAACAAAATACGGTGGCGCAGGGCGGGAATAAACATTTTTTTCACGTCGTCGGGTGTGACGAAGGTGTTGTTGCTGATTAATGCGTAGGCGCGCGCGGCGGCGAGTAACGCGATACAGGCGCGTGGGCCAGCGCCGCGAGCAATGCCGGACCAACTGCGGGTGGCGCGTACCAGTTTTACTACGTACTGCAAGATTTGTTCGTCCACCGTAATTTGCTCGGCGATTTTTTGCAGGTTTAATACATGTGCCGGTTTTAACAGGGTGCGAATATGTTCCAGACCAAAACCGCCTTGCGCTTGCGAGCTGACTTGGCGCAGCATTAACTGTTCATCGTTTTCGCTCGGGTAATCGATAATCACCTTCAACATAAAACGATCCAGCTCTGCCTCGGGCAGCGGGTAAGTGCCTTCCTGTTCAACCGGGTTTTGGGTGGCTAATACCATAAATGGTTCGCCGGTTTTAAAGGATTGCCCTTCAATGGTAATTTGTCCTTCCTGCATAACTTCCAGCAGTGCCGCCTGGGTTTTGGCCGGGGCGCGGTTAATTTCATCGGCGAGTAATAAATTGGTAAAGGCCGGGCCTTTGCGAATTTCAAATTCCTGTTTGGCCATATTGAACATGGCATGACCCGTGACATCACTGGGCATTAAGTCCGGGGTGAACTGAACGCGCGAAAATTGCCCGCCAAAACATTTTGCCAGGCTGCGCACCAGCAGAGTTTTTCCCAGCCCGGGAACGCCTTCAATTAATACGTGGCCGCGCGCGATAAGCGCAATTAATACCTGTTCGATAATGGCGTCCTGACCGATTAATACGCGTTTTATTTCGTTTAATAAATTATTGGCCAGCGCGCTCGCTTGCTGCAAACGCTGCTGCAGGTTTTCATCGGCACTTGTTGCTGGATTGGTGGTGATATCTTGCGTATGTTCAGCATTTTGTAAATTGATATCGACGCTTTCACTGCTGTGGATTGACTCGGTCATAGTTGCTTCCTGATGGTTTGCAAATGGGTGATGGCGTTGGCAAAGTCTTGTGGTTGATGCACATCCTCGGCATAGAGTGCGCGCTGAATTGCAGCGAGCTCGATACCGGTTAGTTCCTGTAAAAATACACTGCGTTCTTGTTGGCTGGCGTGCAACAAGTGCGGATGCTGTTGTAGCAAACGAGTGGAAATGTGCTGGCGCAGTAGGGCGAGTAATTGTGGATGTTGCTGGTTGCGCCAAAGCAACATTGCACTGGCAAAAATGTGTTCAGCCAAACTGCGGCGCGCAAGGGTTTCACTGGCGAATACGGGGCCGAAGCGTTGGCTTTTAGCCCAGAGCCACAGCAATAGCGCAAGCAAGGCTGCCAGTACACCATAGGGCGCATTGCGCCATACGATGGCGACGAGTGAGGGCGCGTCCTGATTGATTAAAAACCACACGCGGCCATTGTGATTGGCAAGGCTCCAGAGTGCATAGGCATGATCATGGCAGTCAATGCGGCGGTTACTCCAAATAGTATTGTCACTGGTAATCGTGATACCGCCAGCGCCAACGTCAAAATACAGCATGTGTGATGTTTCTGTATTGTCGGTATTTTCGTTGTTATCTTCTGTTCTTTCTTCTACTGTACTGCCTTCCGTTGTGTTTGCTGCATCCTCTGTAGGTATTTCATTTTCTACTATTGATTCACTTTCGTAATTATCCTCGCCCTGATAAAAAAAGGGATCGTAACGGCTGAAGTCAAAACGCAGTGGTTTTTCCTCATCGGCAAATGCGATTTCGGTCGGTTCATCCATCAGGTTACAGCGATAATAATTTTCCGGCTTATCTTCTTTTTTGGTTTTTTTAGCGGTGGATTTTTTATCTTCTTGCTTGGATAACGGCTCAGCATATTGGCTATCAGTCGCTTCGGTTGAGTCTTCTTCTGATTCCTCTTGCTCCTCGTCTTCGTCATCCTTGTTATCAAAAGCGTCAAACAATGACTGTGCTAAATCCGGCACATGATCAGCGGCGGGGGTGATACCAAAATCGCGTAGCAGTAAATCCTCCTCATTGGTGTGGGAACCGATAAAGGGATTCTGTGTGGAAGTGATTAGGGTTCCGCCGTTTTCAATCCACTCGTATAGGCGGTCATAGCGTTCCTGGGTGAGGGTTTTATTGGCATTAATCAGTACGATGGTATCGTCCTGCCCCAAGGGAATATTACGCCAGTGGTGGTTATCAAGCAGGCTGAGGTTTTTAACGCTGGTAGCTTGCACGCCGTGTTTGCGCAAAAATAGTTCGGCGGCGAGAAAATCATTTTGTTGGGCTTCGCGGGAATAGCCATGATCGATCTCTTTTTCTTCCCAACGAAAGTTGCTGATGGCCCAATAAATGATCCCGGCAATCACCACGGCGGCAAACGCCAGCAAAATAATAATTTGACGCAAAGACAAGGCTTTTTTACTCATTGTGCACCTGCCTTGCCAGTAGCTGATGATACTGGTGTGGTGTGTGACAGCCAGCAACTATTCCACTGCAAACACAACTGCTCCGCCAGCGCAAATTCCGGTAATTGATGGCCATAGGCAAGTTGCTGCCAATGACGGGTCAGCTCGGCAAAATAAAGAATTTGTTGTTGCAGTGTTTGCTGTTGTGCGGCAGGAATATGATTCACCAGCTCGCGCATTAGCTGCACACATTCGCCTTCCGTATGGCCTTCGTGAATATCGGCGCCTTTATAAATTAATTGAAACAAGCTGGCGCGGTATAGCAGAGCGAGCGCTGCGCGGCTATTGCCTTGTTGTAAAAGTTGAAGGGCACAGGTGCTGACATCGTCCGGTAGGGATTCTTTTGTTACCTCCATACCGAACAGGGTTTGTGGCATTGTGCGTGGTACTTTGTTAGGAGCAACGCGGACAAATTGCGCCGAGAGCCAATGGCGATAGCGGTAAATTACCAGCGCAATAAGCAATAGCACGGCACACCATAAGAGTATTTCCAAGCCACTGGCGAAAAATCCAAAGCCTTTGAAATCCTTAAGCGTGTCAAAATAATCACCAAAATGTTTATCAAGAAATTCAAGGAGCCAACTCTCTTCTTCTTTTTCTATAAACGTGAGCGTGCGTTTGGTTTCTTTGCGACTGAATTCCGCTTGTTGCATTACCCCGGTAATCGCCTTGTGCGCTTGTTCGCGATTAATGTCCTGATAGTCACCCAGTGGTTGGTCGAGTAATTCCGGTGAGAGGCTGTCAGATGGCTCTTGCGTAGACTCCATGGTTGGTAGTGGATCATCGGCATAAGCCGGGTTTGGTAAATCAGCCAATAAACATAGGCCCAGCGTAATGGCGGCCAGTAGTGAGACTGGTGTTGCGCTGCGTTTGTTGGCAATACGGCGAAAGGCGATATCTATATCCCAGGCTTCGAGTTTTACGCGGCGATTGAGATAAAGTGCAAAACCACAGGCGACATAAAAGGGCGCCGTTAAGCCCAGAGCCAAATACCACAGCGCCAGTTGTAAATAAGGTAATTGCGTATTTTCTTGGTTAAAAAATAAATTGGCCCATTCAATTTCAAGCTCGCGCGGAATCATCGACCAGATAAGGCTCATCATGCCGATGGCTAAAAAGATTTCCAGCATCAGCCCGATAAAACTGAGCCAGCCCGCTGGTGCGGAATCTTCCCGGTGCAAAACGGACAAACGTGTTTGACGCTGTGCACCGGCCAGCCCCTCCAGTTGTAACACGGGCAAGTCCATGGCGCGTGTGGGACTGAAACGGCGAATCGTCATACTCATAAATAGCTGTTGCCGCGCGAGCCGTGGAAACAGTGTTAAGGTATTGCGGGTTGTTGGCAATTCGTTGAATACGGCGCGGCTGAGAATATGCAATAGCGGGCGTTCGTAAAGTGGTTTAAACCACCAGAGCGCAAGAAATGCGACCCACAAATAGCGATCGGGTATGAGTAGAGCCAAGGCAAAAAATGGCGCGCTAGCGAGTAGCCAGACTTTCATCATAGGCAGCCACCAGCGTTTGGCCATGAGCAAACCTAAATCCACCGCTTCCCACGCGGAGCGTGGGCGAATTTCCAGCGTAACCTGATCCAGATTCATTGCGGCTTTCCTTGCAGGCGAGTGTCCAACCGGCGGCCACTAAATACCAGATAGCCAATTACCAGTGCCCATAAAAATCCGCCCACCAGATATTTTTGCCGGGGCAATAACATATTGTTGGATGACCAGAAGGCTTCAATAAACGCGGCGATCACCAGCATGATGATCACGCCGTAAATTAATTGAATCGCAATTTTGCTGGCGCGTTTTAGCGATTCGGTGCGCGTGAGGTTGCCCGGCGCGAGTAATGCATAACCAAGCTTCAAACCGGCGGCGCCGGAAATACAAATCGCCGTTAATTCAAAACTGCCGTGGCCCACTACAAAACTGAAAAAAGTTTGAGTGAATTCCGCATTGGTTAAATGTCCTGCCACTGCGCCCATTAATAAGCCGTTGTAGACCAGGAAAAAAATCGAGCCGACGCCAAATAAAATGCCGGAGGCAAAGGTGCGAAAACTCACGCCGATATTATTGCGAATATAAAAGCCAAACATTTGTACATTGGTATCGGATTCGCGCGCGCTACCCAAGGTGCGGTTTTGCGGATCGTACATTTCTTCAAAGCTGCTGACCTGTGCGGGCGGGGTAATGGTGTAGACCAAATCCGGTTGCCACAAAATCGCGATATAAATAATCAGGCCCGGCACATAAAGGAGCGCGCTCGCCCACCAAATATAGGATTGTTGCGCGCGCACCAAACGCGGAAAACCTGCGACTACAAAACTGATCAGTTGCTGCATAAACGGCTGCTTGCGACGATAAAGCTGTTGATGACCGCGCACCACCAAGTCGCCCAGTTTGTCGACCAAATGGCTGGAGTAATGGCGATCTGTTGCCAGTGCATGCAAATGGCAGAGGCGACGATAGCGACTGGCAAAGCTGGCCAGTTCGTCGCCGGACAATGAATGTTGGGGGCTTTCCAGCGCAATAATGTGCTGCTCCAGCAATTCCCACAGCGGTTGATAGGTTTGTTCAAATTGCCCTTGTTTCATCGGCTATTTATTCCTTGACCATATTGCACAGATGGCGGCTTAGTGTTTTCCGACCATAGTGTTGGCCATTTGTTTAATACGGGTGACCGGGTCTTGCGCACCGATCACTGGTACAAGCAGTGCGGCGAGTTCGGCCTGGCGTTCGGCGGATAAATAATTGCTGCGCTCGGCAAAAGCGAGCAGCACGCGCTGTTCATCGGTGGAGAAGTCTGCCGGTACTGGCCGTTGGCCGCGTACTGCAAAGTCGGTGTGTTGGGTGGCGGGCGCGTCGTACACCACCATGCTGCCGGCGGCTAAATCGCCCAGGCGTTTAAATTGGCGATTGCACAGGCTGGTAATAATGCCGGTGAGGTAAAGCATGGGCAGGAAATCAACAACACGCAGCAGGTTGCGCAATAGCGAGGGGCCAAAAGAAATGGGCGTGCCATCGTCGTTCACCACCCGAATCCCCAGCCATTTTTTACCGGGTGTGCGGCCATTGCGTGTCACCTCAAAAAATACCGGGTAAAACCACTCCAGTAAAAACGCGAGAATCAGCGCTATGCCCGTTCCCATTTTGCCGAGCAGGGAGAGCAGGATAAAAACAGCCAGCGTAATCACAGCGCGAATAATGATATCGATCAATTGCGCCATGCAGCGCACCATAAATCCAGCAGGCGTAAGCGGCAGCAGCGCGCCTTCAGGGGTTTCAATGGCGTGGCGGGTATCGAGTAGTACGTGAGCGGGTGTATAACTAACGTGGTAGGGCGATGATTCCAAGGTTGGCGATCCTTTTTACGTATCCTTTATCCTGCCTGCATAGCACCGGTGGCGGCGACAGGACGGTGTGGAGTGGCGCAAAAGTTATTCTTTTTGAGCGCTAATGACTGACGCGAGCATAGCGGATAAGCCTATATCTGAATAGCCAAAACTGCTTTTCAGAGCTTGTGAATGGGGATTTTGCCCCCATACAGAGGCTATAATTCGCGTCAGTTTTTACCCCTACTCACCGAGGCTGTCGTTTGCGTGATGTGTCGATAGCCGAGAATACTCAGGATCGAGCTTATGTCCGAACAACAGCCCCCCAAAATTGAATTCCCCTGCGAAAACTACCCCATCAAAGTGCTGGGTGAGGCAGGGCCGGATCTGCATAGCTATGTGATAGAAATTATGGAGCGCCACGCGCCCGGTTTTGATCAGACGCGCATCACCATCAAAGAAAGCAGCAAAGGCCGCTACAACTCATTAACTGTGTGGATTACCGCTACCGGCGTTGAGCAACTGACGGCGATTCACGAAGACCTGCGGATTAATCGCAGCATTAAAATGGTGATGTAACTTGGCTGTTCCCGCGACTTTGGAGGTGATCAACCTCGGCCAGCAGGATTATCAAGCCAGTTGGCAAGCCATGACCGATTTCACCAACCAGCGCACGCCGGAAACGCCCGATCAGCTGTGGCTGGTAGAACACCCGCCCGTATTTACCCAAGGGCAGGCCGGCAAAGCCGAACACCTGCTGTTTCCCGGCGAGATTCCGGTAGTACAAACGGATCGTGGCGGGCAGGTGACTTATCACGGACCCGGCCAGTTGGTGGCTTACCCGTTGCTGGATTTGCGCCGCCTCAACATTGGGGTGCGTGAGTTAGTGACACGTATCGAGCAAACTATTATCGCTACGCTCGCGTACTACAGCATTGAATCTGCCGCCAAGGCGGATGCGCCTGGTGTGTATGTAAATGGCGATAAGATCGCCTCATTGGGGCTGCGAGTGCGGCGCGGCTGCAGTTTTCACGGCTTGGCGCTCAATGTAGCGATGGATTTAGCGCCCTTTCAGCGCATCAACCCCTGTGGTTATCAGGGCTTGGCCATGACCCAAATGAGCGATTTATTACCCAATCCGCCCGCATTGGCGGATGTTCAAACCCAACTTGTCGCAGAATTTGCGCGGAAATTGGGTTATGAAACCTGTACAATGCGCGCCAATTAATACTGATCGGGCGCCGGGTAAGGGCTTGTGAGACACGCCGTAAACCCATCCATGGGGGCTTGTCGTCGACATCCCTGTCTCCGACAGTCTCACAATCCCTTACCCGACCCCCTCAGTGCCTCAATCTGGGTCGGAAAAATGCAAAGAGCCGCTTATGTCTGATTTGCCACCTGTATCTACTTTTGTCCCCGAACTGCAGCCGGTCAAACGTACCGAGCGCTACAAACAGGGTGAAAAGCTGCGTGATGCCGACAAAGTCGAGCGTATTCCCGTCAAAGTAATCGCCAGTGACCGCGACGAAACCCAGCGCAAACCTGACTGGATTCGTGTGCGTATTCCCGCCTCGCCGGAAGTGGATCGCATCAAATCCATCCTGCGTAAAAACAAACTTTCCTCCGTGTGCGAAGAGGCTAACTGCCCCAATCTGGGTGAATGCTTCAGTGGCGGCACGGCGACCTTCATGATCATGGGCGACATTTGTACCCGTCGCTGCCCCTTCTGCGATGTGGGCCACGGCAAACCCAATCCGCTCGATGAACAGGAGCCGCGCAAACTCGCGGAAGCGATTGCCGAAATGCGCTTGAAATATGTGGTGATCACCTCGGTTGACCGCGACGATCTGCGCGATGGTGGCGCCCAGCATTTTGCCGACTGTATTCGCGAAGCCCGCGCGCTCAGCCCTAAACTACAAGTGGAAGTATTGGTGCCGGATTTCCGTGGGCGCATGGATATCGCTTTGGATATTCTCGAAAAAGAAGCGCCCGATGTGTTCAACCACAATATGGAAACCGTGTCGCGTTTGTATCGTCAGGCGCGCCCCGGTGCGAATTACGAATGGTCGCTTGAGTTGCTCAAACAATACAAAGCGCGCCGCCCCGATGTATTAACCAAATCCGGGTTAATGGTCGGGCTTGGTGAAACCAAAGAAGAAATCATCGAAGTAATGAAACACATGCGTGAGCACGACATCGACATGCTCACCATTGGCCAGTATTTGCAGCCCTCCAAAGACCACTTGCCCGTAGAGCGTTTTGTGCACCCGGATGAATTCGCCGAGTACACCCAACTGGCGGAAGAGATGGGCTTTAAACACGCCGCCTGCGGCCCCTTGGTGCGCTCGTCTTACCACGCCGACAAGCAGGCACACGGGGAAGATGTGAAATGGTTTGGTGAAACAAAGACCAGCTAAATCCTATTTTCACCGGTGCGTAAAAAACTCCCGCTAGCCGGGAGTTTTTTGTCTCTGGCGGTTGTCCCACTTCTACATGGCTATGCTGTAAATACAGCGGTGCTATTTTTTCGCGCTTCGAGTGACGATTGTGAAATTATCTGCGGTAAAAAAAGACCTTGGTCTCAGACTTTGTGCACTGGAATCCAAACCGGAATTCTTTGCCCAGGTCGCGCGTTGGCATCATCAGGAGTGCGAGCGCCAAGGGTTAAAGTCCACCCTTGCCTTGCGCCAACAGCGCTTGGTATTACATGTGCGCGAAACCACTATCCCCAAAACCCTTATCGCCTTGCAAAACGATCATCTGGCTGGTTGCGTCAGTTTGGTGGATTACACCTATCGCAGCAGCGAACGCATGCCCAAAGTCACCAGCGCCAGTCCGGTGTGGTTAAGCAATTTGTTTGTGCAGGACGAATTCCGTCAGCAAGGTATAGGCAACAGTTTGATCGACGCTGCAAAAAATTACGCACTGGATTTGGGGCTGGAAGAACTCTGGCTCTCAGCAACAGACTACACCGATTACTACCAAAAGCGCGGCTGGGAAATTGTACGCCGCACGAAATTGGGTGGGCGTCAGGTGAATGTGATGCGGGTGGTGTTGTGAAGTTTTTTTATCTCAGTTAACAGCGAATCCCCCTGGCCCCCTTTTTCAAAGGGGGGCTAAAAGCGAAGTGCGGTTCTAACCCCTCCCTTTAGCAAAGGGAGGTTGGGAGGGATTTGGGTTATTAATGCAATTTTAAGCGCGGTCTTAACCAGCGATTCAACCTTCCGCCGAGCATAATCAGGCCGGTGCGAATCAAACCGTGAATGGCGATTTGGTGCATGCGGTATAGCGAGATATACACTATGCGTGCCAAGCGGCCTTCAATGAACATGCTGCCTTTGCTCAGGTTGCCCATTAAGTTGCCGACGGTGGAATAACTTGCTAATGAAATGAGTGAGCCGTGGTCGGTGTACTTGTAGGCCTGCAAGGGTTTGTTATTGAGCAGGGCGATAATGTTTTTGTAGCAGGTGCTCGCCATTTGATGCGCCGATTGCGCGCGAGGCGGCACACGGCTGCCATCGGGATTGGTAAATTGTGCGCAGTCGCCAATCGCAAAAATCGTGCTGTCGCGGGTGGTTTGCAAAAATTCATTCACATGCAGTTGATTGATACGATTGGTTTCCAAACCGGCGAGGTTGGCCATAAAGTCTGGCACTTTAATACCTGCGGCCCAGACCATAATATCGGCGGAAATTAATTGACCATCTTTGGTGTGCAAACCTTCATTTGATGCAGCAGTAATCATGGTGTTGAGTTTTACATCCACACCTATTTTTACCAATTCACTGTGCGCAGCACCGGAAATACGTTCGGGCAGCGCGGGCAAAATGCGCGGGCCAGCTTCAATCAAGGTGACGTGCAGGTGTTCGTTGGAAACCGCGTTAAAACCATAGTTGTGAATTTCATGCACCGCGTGATGCAATTCAGCGGACAGTTCTACGCCAGTTGCACCTGCGCCCACAATCGCAATGCGCACGTTATCGTCTTCACCGGCAATGCGTTGGATGCGCAAAAATTTATTGAGCAGCTTGGTGTGAAATTTATGTGCCTGGGTTGGGCTATCCAAAAATAAACAGTGATCTTTTACACCGGTAGTGTTGAAGTCATTGGAGATGGAACCGAGTGCGATAATCAGATAATCGTAAGGGATGCGTGTGGAGGGTAAAAACTCTACGCCTTCTTCGTCGCGCATGGGCGCTAATACTACTTCCCGCTGCTCACGATCCAAATCAATCATGGTGCCTACGCGGAAGAAAAAGTGGTGCGCATTGGCATGACCGCGATAGCTCACGGCATCCACATCTTCATCCATAGTGCCCACGGCAATTTCATGGAGCAACGGCTTCCACAAGTGCGTGGTATTGCGATCGATCAGGGTGATTTCCGCTTTGTTTTTGCGTCCGAGTTTATTACCCAGTTTGGTGGCTAGCTCAAGTCCGCCTGCGCCACCACCGACAACAACAATGCGTGGTTTTTGTGTCTGCATGTTTGTACCTGCATATTAAGTTAAAAAATCGTTGAGCAATTAAAGCTCCACCCAGCGGCCTTCGGCGGCGCTGGCAAACACGGAATCGATAACGCGCATATTGTTGATTGCATCTGTCAGCGGTGTAGGCACCGGCTCCTTATTGATGATGCTGCGCGCAAAAGCGTCGACCATTTCGCGATAGTGATCGCTGGAATCAATCGCAATAATTTCGTTTTCACCGTTGTGTTTGATGTGAATTTCTGTAGCGCTATCGCTGATTGGATTGAACGGCACGGGCAGCAAAATACTGCCTTTTTCACCGTAAGCTTCCATGTATTGATGAGGCTCAATTTTGGTAGAGGCAGTAAACGTGGCGCTGCCTTGATCAAACTCCAAAATGCCTGAGACAAAACAATCCACTTCATAATCTTCGTAGGGCGTAATTTGTCCCACCACTTGTGTCGGCTCGGCATTGAATAACCAGCGCGACAGGGAAATGCAGTAACAGCCAATATCCATTAATGCACCACCGCCCATATCGGCGTGGTTGCGGATATTCGCTGATTCACGATTGTTGTAAGAAAAATGCGAATGCAAGGTGAGTAACTTGCCAATGCGGCCAGAGTCGATCAAGGCCTTGGCGGCTTGCCAGCGCGGATGAAAGCGATACATAAAGGCTTCCATGGCATTAAGGTGCGGATGTGCCTTGGCGGCATCGAGCAAACGCTGGGCATCGTCAGCATTTAAGCCCAAAGGTTTTTCGCACAGTATATGTTTGCCTGCTTGCAGGGCTTTAATTGACCAATCCACATGCAAATGATTGGGCAGCGGGTTGTAGATGGCATCGATATCCGGGTCAGCAAGCAATTCTTCGTAGCTGCCGTAAGCGCGGGCAATACCTAATTCATCGGCGGCTTTACGCGCACTTTGAGCATCTCTTGAGCAGATGGCAATTACGTCGTTGTGTGTGGAGCTTTGCAGTGCGGGAATCACTTTGGTGCGGCCGATTTTGGCGGTACTGAGAATGCCCCAGCGAATTTTTTTCATAATCGTATCTCTATTCTGGATAAGGAGTGGTCGAGGTTGATGTCCCTCTGTGGGCAGTAAGTGGTGCTAGTATAGCAATCTCGGGATGCTCATCCTTGCTGGTTAAACAATCAGTGCTTAGCTGCTACACTCGCGATTTATTTCACCAGCTTACCAATTTAGAGTGCCATCGTCTGAATAAAATGCGACAAATAACCGAGGAGCCGTCATGCGTATTGACCGCCTGAATATTCACAATTTCAAAGGATTTCCCTCGAGAGAGTTTACTTTCCATCCGGAGTTCAATCTTATTGTTGGCACTAATGGCACCGGCAAAACTACCGCGCTTGATGCTCTGGCGGTTGCTGTAGGCAGCTGGTTTCTTGGTGTACGAGGTGCGGACTCCCGTCATATTCGCCCTAGTGAGGTTATGCTGAGTGATTTTACGCATGAGTATGATGATAGTGTGGGCGGGCGTCATACCAGTGTTCAGTGGGAGCAGGTATTTCCTTGTGAGGTTGCGGCACATGGGCAAGTACAGGGGCGCAATGTCAGATGGACGCGTTCGTTGAACTCTCTGAGTGGTCGTACAACCTATGGAGATGCAGTAGAGATTAAACGCCTAGCTACAGAAGCTGATGCGGCAATTCGAAAGGGGCAAGACATTTTGTTGCCTCTCATTTCTTATTACGGTACGGGGCGTTTGTGGCAGGAGCCGCGTGAGGCATTCCAGGTTTCTGATCCGATGAAGGTGGCGAGTAAGGAGGAGCAATCCCGATTAAGTGGATACTGGAATAGTGTTGATCCCCGGTTGTCAGTCAGTCAGTTAACACGCTGGATTGCTCGGCAATCCTGGATCACGTACCAGCAGCAAAACCGTGAAGCACCGGTGTTTACTGTTGTAAAGCAGGCCATTATCAATTGTGTGGAGGACGCACAAAACCTCTATTTTGATGCCGCTTTAGGTGAGGTTGTAGTCGAATTCAGCTCGGGCCCCCGGCCTTTTTCCAACCTCAGTGATGGACAGCGCTGCATGCTGGCAATGGTGGGTGATATTGCCCAAAAGGCGGCAAAGTTAAACCCTCAGTTAGGTGGTAAGGTGTTGGAGGATACCCCCGGTGTAGTGTTGGTTGATGAGCTCGACTTGCATTTGCATCCGCGTTGGCAACAAAAGGTGGTTGAAGATTTGCGGTCTACCTTTCCTAAAATACAGTTCATTTGCACCACCCACTCGCCGTTTCTCATCCAGTCACTCCGCAGTGGCGAGGAGTTGATTATGCTGGATGGGCAACCAACTGCCGATCTGGCAAATATGTCCATTGAAGAGATTGCTCAGGGCATTCAGCATGTCGACAACCCTCATACCAGTTTGCGTTACGCCGAGATGTATGGTGTTGCTAAATACTATTTGGATACGGTCGCGTCCGCAGCCACTGCTCCCTCTGAACAATTGGCTGAGTTTAAGAATGAGTTGGCAGAGACTTTAAAGCCATATGCTGATAACCCTGCATTTCAAGCTTTTTTGGAAATGAAACGAGTTGCGCAACTAGGAGAGTGATCGATGCGACCGATTCGGCGTAATACTTCGCCCAGAGTTACAGATTTTACTGATTACACAGACGCAAAGCCTGATTTGGTAGCTCGACTTGGGCCTTATTGCAGTTTTTGTGAGCGCCGTGTTATGACTCAGCTTGCGGTTGAGCATGTGCAGCCAAAAGGGTTGCCCGCCTATGCTCATTTGATAGGGCGTTGGAATAATTTCCTGCTCGCTTGCGTGAACTGCAATTCAACTAAGAATAAAAAAGATGTTGTTCTTTCGCAGGTTCTGCTGCCTGATCGGGATAATACGTTTGTCGCTTTTGAGTATCAGGATAACGGGACGGTCACGGCTTCTGCTCAGGCGATAGCTTCTGGTAATGGCACAGTTGCAAATAATTTGCTAAGTCTTACTGGGTTGGATAAGGCAGCGTTAAATAACCCCGATGAAAATGGCAAGCAAGTTGCTCTGGATCGAGTGAGGCAGCGGATGGAGGCTTTGTTGTGTGCCCAAGACGCACTAACCAGTATTCGAAGCCAGCCAGAGAACAATATGTTGCGCGATGCCGTAGTAAAACTTGCAAAAGCATCTGGATTCTTCAGCGTATGGATGACCGTCTTCAACGATGACGCAGATATGCGTCTCCGATTGATCAACTCCTTTCCTGGTACTGCTGAAAGTGGCTGTTTTGATTTAATCAGCGGTAATACAGTTTCTCCATCGCCTAATCCTGACGCTCTTGTTGCGGGCGGCAAGATATAATTTTAGCTCGTATGATTTGTATCAAGTTACTTTCGCCCACCCTTCGGTGGGCGTTATTGTTTTTACCAAGGCAGCGGATCGCCATTGGAATGCCAGAAACCACCGGAGTTCTCCAGCGTTAACCCGGCGATGCGCTGGCTCAGGCGCTGTGCCGCTTCATTGGCGGAAATATCGCCACCAAAATTGACCATCGCCGTTTGCACATAGCCCGGGTGCAAAATAGCCACAGCAATACCACGCGGTTTTAAATCCCGTGTCAGTGACATAGCTGCCGCATTGAGTGCCGCTTTGGACATGCGGTAACCGTAATAGCCACCGGAGCTGTTGTCGGCGATGGAGCCCATACGGCTGGTAATAAATGCAATTTTTGCCCCGGAGGCTAAATTATCCAGCAGGGCTTCCGTCACTCGCAGCGGCGCTTCGGCGTTGACTAAAAATTGCTGCTGCACCGATTCATAATCGATATTGCCCAACTGTTCATGTTGGAAAATCCCGGCGTTATTGATCAGCAAATCAATCGATTTACCCTTGAGTTGTTGCGCCAGAGCCGCAATTGCCGCCGCATTGGTCACATCCACACCGCTAATAACCTGCGCTCCCGAGGCATCCAACTCGGGCGATGTGGTGCGGCAAATACCAATCACCTGCCAGCCCTGAGCGAGATAATGTTGGGTTAGGGCCAAGCCAATACCTCGATTGGCGCCAGTAATAACTGCTGTTTTCATGAATAGTGTCTCCGCGCGTTCATTGGGTGTAGGTGCAATGTATGGGCGAGCCTAGCGCATAAAAAGGCGCAGTCATTAATTATTTACCGTGATCTTCACCAAACGCATCACTAGTGGGCGCACGATCAAAATGCACACAAACGCCGATGGCATAGCGATGCGATAAGCATGCAGTACCTGCTGGAAGTAGTGATCGGCAATGCCGCTGTTGGCTGCCACGATAATCAACGACATCAAAAAAGCCATGATCAGAGACATATAAAACGCGAAGACGATAGGCATGTATTTCGGCGCGAGCTTACGGTTACTGCTGGTGGCTATGGAGTTTTGCATGGTTGGTACCTTCTGCTGGGGAAATAGTGGCGTTTCAGGAGGTACTCTACGTATTCCGGCATTTTGGCAGTAGGTGAGTGGCGCTAATTGCTCTGCTAAGCAAAGCTTATCAATTGGATTGTTTTTTCGGAATGTTTGATTGTGATTGGCTTTTCGGAGGTTGTTGGCAGAGCTGGCCTGTTTGAGAGAGACGTGTGTGGTTATGGATTCCCAGTAGTGCTTAGCTCCAAAGGTAGTACAGCCCCGCTATTGATGCCGTGAACAGAATAAAACCAGTTGTATATTCGGCGAAATGGCCATTTTTTGGATTGTGTGTCCGCGGATGAGCTTTAAAAACACTGGTGATGAACAGGGCGACCAGAAAGATAGAGGCGAGTATTTTTAGCGTGGTTAAAATGAAAGACATATCAAATAAATTTATTGTGATGTTAATGAAATATTAAAAACTCAACGGCATTGATTTGAATCGCTATGCCTGCCACAAGTTAGGTGAGCAGGCATAACACAAAAATCCGTTACAGTTTTCTCAGCGCATTACGTGCATGTTGATTAGCTTTTTCACTTAGGCGTGTTAAAACCTGGCGGATTAAACTGCGAGTAAGTTCCTTTTTGTTTTTGGCTACTGTCATTCCGATTGCCTGCATTAGTTTTCGCATCAATCGCTCAACCCATATGCTTATGTTTTCTGCCAGATCAATGCCTTTTGCCAGGATATAAGCGATTTTATCTGCAACAGTAAATGTGCTGATAAATGTGGCTTGTATTCCCAGAATTGCCGTCATCGCCACTTTTTTAATGACATAAATGATGGCTGAATCTACCCAGCGCCAAAATGTTGAGGATGAGGTATCCACTGGCGATTTGGATTTAAGCCAGTCTTCAATTGCGCTTTCAATTGTATAAGGCTGGTCAGGGGCATCGCACATTTGTTGCCAGGATTTCCCATCTACCGATGCTATGTAATTCGCCATAAAATGCGCGGCGGCTGAGGTTAGCGGATGAGCAGAATAAAGATAGTGCCCTTGTCTGTCGTAAGGTGCATGAACAAATGGATAGAGTGGAACCATAGGTACTGGATCTGTGCGGTGATAGACACGATGAATGTTGCCTTCACCTATAGCTGACGTAGTACTTCTGGCAAACAACTCAGTGCCAACTCTGGGGGCACCAAAGGTGTATAGCTTGGTTGGCAGTTTCAAGGTTTGTGCAACCCAGTCTGCAGCCAGCGATGCCACGGCGCCACCAAGACTGTGCCCAATGCAGTGAACGGTTTTGACGCTGCCTTTAAATGATGTAAAAAAGCTACGTATAGCTGGCAGCATAGACTCAAAACAGTGCTGGAATCCGGAATGCACCGGCCATCTACTTGTGCTTGAAAACGAAAGGCCGATGCGTGCATCGGTAAGTACGTCGGCCTTTTTGTTTTCCATAGTCGTGCCACGGAATATTAAGAAAATCTCGCCTTTATTATTTTCACCGCCTTCGGCACAAACGCCAAAGCCATCTTTATGATTCAGCACCACTCGACCGCCAACTTCGGCCTTTAAGTGTTTTGCGGGTATTTTGTTTTGTTTATTTGATTTAAATACAGGGTGCGCTAAGAACAGAGCCATTTGGTTTTCAGTTTGTAATAGATAAACATCTGAAGCTAGTTCGGCTGCAGTCCTTGGGGTAATTTCTTGCATAAGTTAATTCCTTTATAGTGTGGTTATAGATTCCCAGTTACAGGTAGTTCCCATCAAAACCCCATCGGCTCTCATGGTAGTAAGGTCATTTTTTAGCTCACAGGATAAATTAGATGCTTTCCCTCCGAGCTCACCATATAGGTGAGTGTTGGTTTTGCTGAGCGTCCAAATTAAATAGCTCTCGCGTTCATACTCAACTGTGATTTCTTGAGTAATGACAATTTGAGCGAGTGGATTTTCCTTATAGGTTGTTATTTGTTGTGGAATTTGAAAATAGCCATTTTTATCTGAGGTAAATTCAAAGTTTTCTCCTTTTGCGTCCTTCCATTTGATCCACAGATTGATTTTCGCTCCCGCAGCAGGTTTACCTTCAAATGTAATTTTTCCCTCGAGTGGTGAAAAAAGTACTGCTTCTTTTTTCTCTCCACCAAAAAACAGTGACATAGCAACTCCTTTGTGAACATAAAAAAGTGAAATTAAAAAAGATGACAGGATAAGTATGCGTCTTGCTTTCAAAAGCGGGTGCTCCTTTACTCTCAGTCTTATTCCGGGCCAGCCTGATGTTGGCTGATTTTTGCAGGTGGGCGGCAATTTGCCATACAGAGAACACTGGCTGGGCATTATTTGCTCAGTAGCGGCGAGTATTTTAGCACTGTGATTATTGGCTGGTTTGAGACTCGTCACTCATTTAAGTAGTCCCTGATGTGTTGAAGCGAGCCTGCTTCCGGCATGAGCGCAAGGGTGAGTCAATTTCATGCTTAGTCCTCTGGTAAGTGCTGTGGTTGCTCTGTGTGCTGTCAAATCTGCCATTTATGGATAAATGTTGATATTTAATGTATTAAGCAAAGCTTGGTAATCGACCTATTAATTCGGAAGCAATAACTATGGATACCCTGCGTGGCATAGAGTGTTTTGTGAAGGCTGTTGAAGGGGGGAGTATTGCGGCGGCGGCGCGGCGCTTGGGGATTAGCGCCGCGGCGACCAGTCAGAATGTTGCCCGGTTGGAGACTTATCTTGGTGTGCGATTGTTGACGCGTACCACGCGCAGCATGGCGCTCACCGATGCAGGGCGAGTCTATTACGACAAGGTGGCGCAGCTGGTGCACGAATTGGAGCTGGCGCGTGCGGCGGTCACCGATGTGCATCAGGAATTGCAGGGGCGGTTGTGCATTGCTTCCACTGCGGCCTTTGGGCGCCATGTGCTGGCGCCATTGATTCCGGCGTTTAGAGAGCGCTACCCGCGTCTTGAGTTGGAATTGAGCACCACCGATCGGCGTGTTGATCATGTGCAGGAGTCGGTGGATGTCAGTATTCGTATAAAACAACAGCTGGATGAGGGCATGGTGGCCCGTAAAATTGCGACTGTGCCATCCATCTTTTGTGCATCGCCCGCTTATATCGCCCGCGCGGGCCGCCCAACCACGCCGGCTGATTTGCGTGAGCACGATTGTTTGGTGTTTCGTTTACCTGTTGATGGTCGCTTTTTACGTTGGGGGTTCATCGAAAACGGTCTGCGTTTTGAAGCCGAGGTGCGTGCGACCATGATCAGCGACGACATTGATGTATTGGCGGGCTTAGCCGCAGCGGGCGGCGGCGTGACGCGTTTGGCAGCGTTTGTGGCCAATGATTATTTGCGTCGGGGCGAGTTGGTGGAATTATTTACCTGCGACGAATGCACCGGGTTTGATGCGGAAATTGAACCGCTGGATATTTATGCTTGCGTGCGAGATCGCCACCAATTAACGCCCAAAGTGCGCGCGTTTATCGAGTACTTGCATCAGGCTCTGCCCGCTGAATGGAGGGCTGTGTAGTCGCATTATATTATCGAGAACCGCTGAGTTTCGATTCAATATATTTTTTATCAATGAGTCTTGTTAGGGTTTTAATTTGCCATTAGAAGCAATGTGATGAATCTGCGGCGGGCTGGTCAATCAAACCAGCCCGAGCATTTATGTTTTCTGCAAAAAATTACCCGCGATTCATTCGCGGCAGGAAGAGGGTGATGATGCCCAGCAGTGGTAAAAATGCGCAGAGATCAAACATGTATTCAATTGAGGTTGCATCAGCCAGCGCGCCTAAGCCGGCGGCGGCTATGCCGCTAATGCCGAACATTAAGCCAAAAAAGACACCGGAAATCATACCGATTTTGTTGGGTACTAATTCCTGTGCGAGTACAACAATCGCTGAAAATGCGGATGACAACACTAGTCCAATCACCACGGATAACACCGCTGTCCAGAATAAATTGCAGTAGGGAAACAACAGCGTAAAGGGCGCGGCACCGAGGATGGAAATCCAAATCACGGCTTTGCGTCCGACCTTGTCGCCAATAGGCCCGCCAGCAAATGTTCCCAGTGCTACCGCCGCTAAAAACAGGAATAAAAATAATTGTGCATCTGCGACAGAGGTAGAAAATTTTTCAATTAAATAAAAGGTGTAGTAGTTGGTAAACGCGGCCATGTAAATGTATTTGGAGAATACTAGCAGCGCCAATACGGTGAGTGCACCAATCACCTGGTTGCGGGTGAGGTGTGCAAAGTGCGCGTGCTTTTTAACACTTTTGATAGAGGCGCCGGAGCGAATGGTCCAGCGGCTAACACCTAATAATACGGCGACGCCCAAAATAGCAAACAGCGTAAACCAGCCAATGGCGCCTTGCCCTTGCGGAATAATAATTGCTGCCGCAAGCAGCGGGCCAAATGCCGAGCCCGCGTTGCCGCCGACCTGAAAAAAGGATTGGGCAAAACCAAAGCGCCCGCCCGATGCCATACGTGCTACCCGTGAGGCTTCCGGGTGAAAGGTGGATGACCCCAAGCCAATCATAGCCGAGGCAATTAACAGCCAGGTAAAACTGGTAGCCAGTGCCAACATCACCAAACCTAAGAGGGTGAACATCATGCCCATGGGCAGCAAATAGGGTTTGGGGTGTTTGTCGGTATACAGCCCTATGGCCGGTTGGAACAGCGACGCCGTCATTTGAAAGGCGAGGGTGATCATGCCGATTTGGGTGAAACTCAATTCATAATTGGTTTTCAGCATGGGGTAAATGGACGGCAAAATGGCCTGGATCAGGTCGTTCAGCAAGTGTACAAAACTCACTGCGCCTATGACGGGTACAAAGGTGCGCGTCGCATCAAATTCTGCGGGTTTGAAGGTTTGTTCAGGAATGGGTTCCATTTGGGTCATTTCGGTAGCTATCTCCGCGGGTTCTGGGCCTTTGCAGTATAAGGTGCCGTAAAAAGCAGAAATGACATAAACTGTCGAATAAGTGACATGATGTGCCATTTTGGGGCGTAACTTCCGGGAGGATCGCTTTTTTAGGTGATAGCACTTGGGAGCTTGAGTGTGGAAATAGTTGTGGAGTGATGGATGAAGATCGTCGAGCAGCGCAGCCCGGAAGTCTTGCAGCATGTACCACGGCCAATTGTGGCCTGGGGTGGGCATTATACAAAGGGCGATGAAATCCCGCCGCACACCCACCCGCGCGCGCAGTTGCTCTATGCTGTGGAAGGTGTGATGCGCATAGTGACGCCCAACAGTGTTTGGACTATTCCCTCGCACCGTGCCTTGTGGGTGCCGCCTAATGTTGAGCATCACTCTTTTATGATGAGCGATTTGGAGATGCGCACGCTGTACGTGAGTGCAGAAATTTCTCTCGCACTGGGTGCTGAATGCCGCGCAATTTCAGTGTCGGGGTTGTTGCGTGAATTGATTTTGGGACTGCTGCAAGAGCCGGCGGAATACCCGATTCCAGGGCGGGGCGACCATTTGGTGGCGTTGATTTTGATGGAGATAGATCGCGCTGCTACCCAAGTGGCGGAAATCCCCTGGCCACAAGATCGCCGTTTACAGCGAGTGTGCCAATTTGTGATGAACTCGCCCGGCGTTACTCACACTATTGATGATTTGGCTGCCATGGTGGGTGCCAGTGCTCGCACACTTATCCGCTTATTCCCCAAGGAGACCGGGCTTAAATATCACCAGTGGGTACAGCAGGTTCAGCTTGCCGAAGCCATTTGCCGGTTGGAGCGCGGCGAGGCTATTGCGCGCATCGCCAACTTTCTCGGTTACGGTAGCCCCAGTGCATTCACGGCTATGTTTAAACGCAATTTTGGTGTGGCGCCCAATCAGTATTTTCCCAAACACGCTGCGCGTTAGGCTTTACCGTCCGCGCGGCGCTGAAAAAACGTCGGCAGGTACCTGCGCCAGGCTTTGAAATGCCGGACGGGCAAAATAATAGCCCTGGAATAACTCGATGCCCATGTCTTGCAGCACGGCAAATTCCTCATAGCACTCTATGCCTTCGGCAACGACGGTCATGCCTAATTCATTACAGACTTGCACAATACCGCGCACAATAATTTGACTGGATTTGCGGATGTGAATATTGCGCAGCAGCGCCATATCCAATTTCATAATGTCAGTTTGAATTTCAGCCAGCAGGTTTAACCCGGCATAGCCTGCACCAAAATCATCAATCGCGGTTTTGAAGCCGCGTTGGCGATAGTAATCAACAATATTGCGCACATGCGCTAAGTCATCAATTTTTTCACTCTCGGTAATTTCAAAAATAATTTGTTCGATGGGAAAATGGTATTTTTCGGCAGCAGCCAGAGTCGTGCGAATACATAACTCAGGTCGATAAACTGCATTGGGCATAAAATTAATACTGAGCAGTGATTGCATGCCTAGTTCTGCAGCCAGCTTGATAGCTTTTGTGCGGCAGGCTTGATCAAAACGATAGCGGTTGCTGTCATTAACCTGCGCAAAGATAGTGGCGGCCCCTTCATTGTTGAGCCCGCGCACTAGTGCCTCGTGGGCAAAAATCTCGCCTGTACGGCTGTTTACAATGGGCTGAAAGGCCATGGTGAATTCAAAATCCAACCCCTCGCCGTTGGTGCATTCTTCACAGCCGGTAGGTCGGCACTGATTATTTGCTGTCATGGTGTGTAGGATTTCATCGTGTGTTTAGTGGTGCTGGTTAGTTAACGGCCTGTTTGTTTTCGGCCAGGGTTGCAACTGCTTCACTGACTTTATGGGCGCCGGTTTTTATCGACTCGATAACAGCGACAGCATTGTTCACCAGATGAGTGCCATCTTCCGCTTGGGAGCGAGCGCGCTCCATGCCTTTCATGGCTTGATCGGTCTGGGTGCTGTTGCGGCGTACCACTTCTTCAATTTCCAGTGTTGAGCTGCTGGTGCGTGCCGCCAGGTTGCGCACTTCATCGGCCACCACTGCAAAACCGCGCCCATTTTCGCCAGCCCGTGCAGCTTCTATCGCCGCATTCAATGCCAGTAGGTTAGTCTGCTCGGCAATGCTGCGGATCGTATTAACAATAGCAGAGATTTGCTTGGACTCTTCCAGTAGTTGTTCAATCAGCGCAGAGGATTGCGTTACTTCACTGGCGATATTGCGTGAGCTTTTAGCGGTTCTGTCCAGCAACAGTTCGCCTTCCTCGGCAATTTGCAGGGTTTCCTGTGCGGTTGCATAGGCAAGCTGACTGGTTTGATACACATTTTCCGCGTGTTTGACTCGCTCGGTGATATCGCTGGCAAATTTAATGATTTTAACCACGCGCCCATTTTCAACAATTGGATTGTAGGTTGCTTCAAGCCAAATGGTTTCACCGGCCTTGTTGCGTCGTTCAAATTTCCCCTGTTTAAAGCTGCCATTGGCAAGTTGCTGCCAAAAGTCAGGGTTTTCCCGGTAGAAATCCTCTTTACAAAAACGGCGGTGGTGTTGCCCACTGATTTCCGACAGGCGATAGCCCATGACCGATAAAAAATTGTCGTTAGCGGTAATGGCTGTACCGTCAGGCGCAAATTCAATCACCGCCATGGCTTTGTGCAGTGCGGTAATAATGGCTTCGTTATCGCGGCTTTTGATCATTTGTTCGGTAATATCTTTGGCAATTTTGAAAATTTTAGTGACTCGCCCTTGCTCATATACCGGAAAGTAAGTGGCCTCTAGCCACACGGGTTTATGGTGTTTGCCATAGCGTAAAAATGTCCCTTTGTTGGCCTTGCCCGCTTTCAGGTCGCGCCAAAAAGCGCTGTATTCTGTGCTTGCCGCATATTGGGCATCGCAAAATATCCGGTGGTGCTGGTTGGCGACTTCATCCAGCCGGTAACCCACGGCTGACAAAAACAGATCGTTCGCGCTCAGAATGTGCCCATCAGGAGAGAACTGCACTATAGGAATGTTGTTGTACAGTGTCTGAAACAGGGTGTCGGTATAAAGCAACTGCTGTTGTGTATCCAGTAGCTGTTGTTTTAGGGCGTTATTGAAAAACATCGGCAACCTCTTAAGCCAATAAGGAAAAGGAATATCGTCCCGGCGACGAGAAGTAGTCCTTTGGGTGCTGCTAGTAAGTATGGTTGGTGTTTATATGTCTGCAGGGGTATGACGCGCAGGGTATGGGTTCTAGTCGACTTTGATCAAAGTATAGGGGGCTTTTTTTACTTGACCAGCTTTTGTCGATGGGAACGAGGAACTAAATGTTTTTTTATTGGTGATCTGCCTGGCGAGTTAAGGCGTAGCGTATATGAAAAATAAAAACCCGGTGTTGTCAGCACCGGGTTTTGAATTGTGAACCTTGCACAATCTTTCTGTGTCTTGCAAAACCTTGTTGGTTTTCGATTATTTGGGGCGTGAGCGCACCAGTAATTGCTGTAAGGCAATGAAACAAAAGAGTAATAAGCCGATGACGATTTTTGTCCACCAACTGCTCAAGGTGCCATCAAACGAAATATAGGTTTGCACCACGCCCATGATAAGTACACCGATGAGTGTGCCAAACATATAACCGTACCCACCAGTGAGCAGGGTGCCACCAATCACAACGGCGGCAATTGCATCCAGCTCCACACCAACCGCCGCCAATGAATAACCGGAGAAGGTGTAAAAGGAATACACAATACCTGACAGGGTGGCGAGAAATGCGCTGATGGCATAAATGCGAATGGTGGTGTGAGCAAGAGGAATGCCCATGAGCGCCGCCGAATTCATGTCACCGCCAATGGCATAAACACGGCCACCAAAACGTGTGTAGTGGGCAATGATAATGGCGATAACCAACACCAGCAGGCAGATAAGGGTACTGGTGCCTACCCAGGCATCACCCGGCAACATAAAACCAAATTCGGCGACCTGATTGTAAAACTCGTGCTCAATTGGAATAGATTCCTCACTGATCACACTGGCCAGGCCGCGCGCAAAAAACATTCCCGCCAGGGTCACAATAAACGGCTGCATTTTGTAGTAATGGATAATGGCGCCCATGATGGCACCAAAGGCCGTACCACCAATCAACACTACGGGGAATACCACCAGCGGATGCCATTGGTATTTGCTGATTAATACACTGCATACTACCCCGGTGAGTGCAATGACAGCGCCGACGGATAAATCAATACCACCGGATAAAATCACAAAGGTCATGCCTACGGCGGCAATAATTAAAAACGCGTTGTCGCTGAGTAAATTAAAAAAGACGCGCGAGCTACCAAAGCCATCGAACTGCACTGAGCCTATGCCGAACAATACAAAAAACAAGCAGCAGGTCACCGCGAGTGGAATAAATTTCGGATTAAGCACGGTTGATCTCCTTCTTGCCTTTTTTGAACAACGATGACCAGAAGTTCAACTGACTTAATTGTTGTTGGAAGCGAGGCGATTGCATCAGCAGTACCAAAATAATCGCGCTGGCTTTAATCAGCAGATTAAATTTCGGCGGAATGCCGCTCAAAATAATAGTGACCGTCAGGGTTTGAATAATGAGCGCGCCGATAATGGCGAGGAAAATAGAAAAGCGACCCCCCATTAGTGAGGCGCCGCCAATGACTACGGCGAGAATCGCATCCAGCTCCAGCCACAAACCGGCGTTGTTGGCGTCTGAGCCGCGAATGTCGGCAGCGGCAATCATACCGGCGAGCGCTGCACAGGCACCGGCAAGGGTGTAGACACTCAATTTAATCGCCTTGGCATTTAGCCCCATGTAATGACTGGCCGAGGGATTCGCTCCTACCGCTTCAATATATAAACCCAACGCCGTGCGGCGTGTGAGCAATTGCACCAGTGCAAACGTAATAATCACCAACACCACGGGGAAGGGCAGGCCGAGAAAACTGCCCGTGCCTAAAAATGCAAAACCGCTGTGATCAAAGGTGACGATTTGACCTTCGTTAATTAATTGCGCAATACCGCGGCCGCCCACCATTAAAATCAACGTAGCAACAATAGGTTGGATACTCATGTAGCCCACGAGAAAACCATTTACTATTCCGGCAAGTAACCCGGCAATTAAACCCGCGCCGATAATCAGTACAAGGCTGTCGACACCCTTGGTGATGTAATAGGCACTGACGGCACCGGCGATTGCCATAATCGAACCGACGGACAAATCCACGCCCGCTGTTGCAATTACCAGTGACATGCCAATGGCCAAGAGTGCCACTGGCGCGGCGCGGTTGAGTACGTCAATCAAGCTGCCGTAAAAGCGGCCATCTTTAAATTCAATGGCAAAAAACTCTGGTGCAATAATGGCGTTGATAACCAGCAGCACCAGTAACCCTGCGCACGGCCATAAATAGCGGCGCAGCTGTTGGTTTGTAGTGAGATTCATAACAGCCTCTAATCATTAATTCGATGCAATTGCCTGCATGATGCGTTGCGGATTGATATCGTCGTCTTGCAGTTCTGCCACTTTTTTACGATCGCGCAGCACAACGACTTTATTGCTGAAGGCCACCAGCTCTTCCAATTCGGAGGATGCAACTACCAGCGATAAACCATCGGCGCAGAGTTTGCGAATCAGGCGAATGATTTCAGCGTGGGCACCAATATCGATGCCGCGTGTCGGCTCATCCAAAATAAGCAGGGTCGGGTTGGCGGCCAGCCAGCGCGCGAGAATCACTTTTTGTTGGTTGCCACCGCTGAGTTGCTCAATGGGTTTTTCAATATCCGAGGTGGCAATGTTCAATTCTTTGACGTAGCGATTGGCAATCTCTTCCTGTTCTTTACGTGCAATAAATTTCCACCAGCCTTGTTTAATTTGGCGGGCGAGAATCATATTTTCGCGAATGGAGAGTTGGCCGAGAATGCCATCGTGTTTGCGGTCTTCCGGGCACAGGCCCATGCCCGCAATAATGGCTTCGCGTGGGGCAGAAAAATGAACCGGTTTGCCGTCAAACAAAAACTCGCCGGTATTTTTTTTGTCGATGGCAAATAACAAACGGCAGAGTTCGGTGCGACCCGCACCGAGCAACCCGGCCAAACCAACGACTTCGCCTTTGCCAAGGGTTAAATCGATGGGCGCCAGGTTAGTGTGGTGGCCAAGGGCTTTTAATTCCACCAAGGGTTCACTGTGTTGATTGTTGCTTTGTGGTTTATGCTCGCCGAGTGCGGCCAACTCTTTGCCGAGCATATGGCCAATTAATTCAGGGCGCGACAAGGTGGCGGCTTCAAATTCGCCCACCAATTCGGCGCTGCGCAAAATAGTAATGCGATCGCAAACGGCATAGACCTGATCGAGAAAGTGAGTGACAAATACAATGCCAATCCCTTTGCGGCGCAGGTCGCGCATAATGCGAAACAGGGATTGCACTTCGTCGGCATCGAGGCTGGCGGTGGGTTCGTCCAGAATCAATACCTTGGCCGACATATCCACCCCGCGTGCAATCGCAATTAATTGCTGCACAGCAATGGAGTAGCGGGAGAGCGGTTGTGTTACATCGATATCCAGGTCGTAACCTTTCAAGAGTTCGGCGGCATCGCGATTAACCTTGCCCCAGTTGATCAAACCAAAACGACGCGGCTCGCGGCCCAAATAAATATTGTGTGCCACGGTTAAGTTGGGTAGCAAATTCACTTCCTGATACACGGTGCTGATGCCAAGCGCTTGTGCATCGCCTGTGTTGTTGGGGAAGATGGGGGTGCCATCCAATAAAATATCGCCGCCATCGCGCTGGTAAACACCGGTCATCACTTTAATCAAGGTGGATTTGCCGGCGCCGTTTTCACCGAGCAGCGCGTGGATTTCTCCCGCGCGCAGGGTGAAGTCCACGCCCTTGAGGGCGTGCACACTCGGGAATTTTTTATGAATTCCCTTGAGTTGTAAAACTGGAGTTGTATTCATCATTATTTCGCGCCGCGTTTTGCCAATTCTTCTGCTGCATTTTCTTGCGTAAATACTGCACCGCCCATGCGAATCCATTTTTCAAAATCCTTTTTGCCAGCGCGCGCTTCATCAATTACATCAAACGCCGGGCCGCCAAGGTGTGGGCTGAGTTCAACAGAGACATTGATTTCACCGGCCACAATGGATTTCAACGCATCGTCTACCGCATCTACTGAGACAATTAAAATATCTTTGCCCGGCTTTAAGCCTGCTTCTTTAACCGCTTGAATCGCGCCCAATGCCATTTCGTCGTTGTGAGCCCAAATGGCACAAATATTTTTGCCACCACCTTCTGCTTTCAGCATGGTTTCCATCACTTCCTTGCCTTTGGCGCGCGTGAATTCAGCGGTTTGGCTGCGCACAATTTTGGTCTCGGGGAAAGCGGCAATGGTGTCGTTAAACCCTTTCATACGCCCGATGGCGGCGCTTGAGCCTACTGTGCCTTGCAGTTCCAGAATGTTGCACTTGCCTTGGGTGTTTTCTGTCAACCAGGTGGCGGCGCGCTGACCTTCCACTTCAAAATCCGGCGCGATACGGGTGAGGTAAAGTGACTGGTCGGTAACCGATACATTGCGATCCAGAATCACTACGGGAATGCGTGCGCGTTTGGCTTCCATTAATACCGGTTGCCAGCCGGTTTCCACTACGGGGGCAATTAAAATTGCATCTACCCGCTGGGCGATAAAACTGCGCACCGCTTTAATTTGATTTTCCTGTTTTTGTTGTGCGTCAGAAAATTTTAAGGTGATGCCGCGTTTGGCCGCTTCTGCTTTCACCGATTCGGAAAAGCTGGTGCGCCAACCGGATTCGGAACCCACCTGTGCAAACCCCACAGTTAAAGCATTTGCCGTGGCGCTAATGCCAATGGCCGCGGCGAGCGTCAATGTTGTAAATAGCGTTTTCATAGTGGTTCCTCGTGTTATTCAATTTATAAGTTAATGTTGTCCGGTGTTGGTGTTGGGTAACGCAATTAAATCCAGCCGCCATCCACAATAAAATGTTGTGCGGTACACAGGCGGCTGTCGTCAGAGGCCAGAAATAACGCCATGGCGCTAATGTCTTCCGGCATTACTGATTTTTTTAAACATTGGTTTTCTAAAATATTGTGCGCGGATTTATCCTTGGTGAGCATGGCAACCTGGCGCTCGGTCATGACCCAGCCAGGTACTAGCGTATTCACGCGAATATTGTCGCCGCCCATATCGCGGGCGAGGCCGCGTGTTAAACCTTCAATGGCTGCCTTGGAGCTGGTGTAGCCGGGCATGCCCCCTTGGGTGGCGTACCAGCTCATGGAGCCTAAATTAATAATGGAGCCACCGCCCAGTTCTACCATCTGCGGGTACACCGCTTGTGCGGCAAAAAAATGGTGGCGCAAATTCACCGCAAGGCGCTCGTTCCAGTAGTCCACGGTGACGGTGCGGAAATCGTGGCGCGTATCGTTGGCGGCGTTATTAATCAACACATTAATTGCCCCCACCTCGGTATAAATTTGTTTGATGGTGGCCTGCAATTTGGGAATGTTGAGCAGATTGCAGCGATAGTAGCGTGGTGGTGTCGCGCCAGGGTTGTGGCTGAGTTGTGCGACCAGCTTGTGCGCATCCTCATCGCGAATATCAATAAAGCAGACCTGTGCGCCTTGCTGGCAAAATGCCTCCACCAAATTGGCACCAATGCCCGATGCGCCGCCGGTAATCAGCACCACTTTGTATTTCAAGCTGGGGTATTGGTTGGTGATTGTCATGTGTTGGCCTGCGCGATCACCCTAGTGCGAGTGGCTGGGCACGGCAGCGCCGCGACAGCCTACTAAAAAATCAAAGTCACAGCCTTCGTCGGCCTGCATCACATGCTCTATATAAAGCTGCAAATAACCTCCGGTTTTGGGTGACGACTGTTGCGCGCGCAACGCGGCGAGGCGCTTGTCAATATCGCTATCGCTCACTTCCAATTCAAGCGAGCCATTGGCGGCATCCAGTGCAATCCAGTCGCCATCTTGCACGGCGGCGAGCGGGCCAAATTCTTGTGCTTCCGGCGCAACATGCAATACCACTGTGCCAAAGGCGGTGCCACTCATGCGCGCATCGGAAATGCGCACCATGTCGGTAATGCCTTGTTTCAACAGTTTGGGTGGCAGCCCCATGTTGCCCACTTCCGGCATACCGGGATAGCCCTTGGGGCCGCAATTTTTTAGCACCATTACGCTGTTGGCATCCACGTCCAGGTCGTCATCCATAATGCGTGTTTTGTAGTGATCAAAACTCTCAAATACTACGGCACGGCCACGATGTTTCATCAGGTGTGGCGATGCCGCGCTGGGTTTTAAAACGGCGCCGCGCGGTGCGAGGTTGCCACGCAAAATGCAAATACCGCCGTTATCGCAAAGGGGGTTGGTGAGCGGGCGAATCACATTGTCGTTGTAGCAGGGCGCGTCCCGGTTGTTTTCCCACAGGGTTTTACCATTCGCGGTTAGACAGTCTTTGTGCAGTAAATTCGCATCGCCCAAGCGCTTTAATACGGCGGGCAGGCCACCGGCGTAATAGAAATCCTCCATCAAGAATTCGCCGGAGGGTTGCAGGTTCACCAGGGTGGGAATCTGGTGGCCGTAGCTGTGCCAATCGTCCAACGCCAAGGGAATATCCAGGCGCGCGGCAATGGCTTTTAAATGAATCACGGCATTGGTTGAGCCGCCAATCGCGGCGTTGGTGCGTATCGCGTTGATCACGCTGTCGCGGGTGATCAATTTCGACAGGCATAAATCTTCATTCACCATGGACACAATACGCATGCCCGACGCATAAGCGAGGGTTTTGCGACGGGAATCCACGGCGGGAATAGCGGCGTTTTGTGGCAGGGATAAGCCCAGTGATTCCACCATGCAGGCCATGGTGGAGGCGGTGCCCATGGTGTTGCAGGTGCCGGTAGAGCGGGACATATCCGCCTCGGCATCCATAAATTCCTGCAGCGATATTTTGCCGGCTTTGTAGTCCTCGCTCATTCGCCAGACCAAGGTGCCTGAGCCCACATCCTTGCCTTTGTGTTTGCCGTTGAGCATGGGCCCGCCGGTCACAACAATGGTGGGTAAATCGCAACTCGCTGCCCCCATCACCAGTGCGGGGGTGGTCTTGTCGCAACCCACTAACAGCACGACACCGTCAATCGGGTTGCCGCGAATAGATTCTTCCACATCCATCGCCGCTAAATTGCGCGTGAGCATGGCGCTGGGGCGCAGGTTGGATTCGCCGTTGGAAAACACCGGAAATTCCACTGGTACTCCGCCCGCCTCCAAAATGCCGCGTCGCACTGACTCTGCCAGTTCGCGAAAACTGCTATTGCAAGGTGTGAGTTCAGACCAGGTATTGCAGATGCCAATAATGGGTTTGCCGTGAAAGTGATGCTCGGGAATGCCCTGATTCTTCATCCAACTGCGGTACATAAATCCGTTTTTGTCCTGAGCGCCAAACCATTGGGCGCTGCGCAGTGGTTTCTGCGCGGGGGAGCCGGATTTGTTGCTTTTATTATCCTGATTCATAGAGACAGCATCTTCTATCGGTTGCACTCACGGGTGCTGAGTCACCCCTGATGCAGGTCGCGGCAGGGCTAACCAATTATTATTAAAGTAATACAATATAAAATTTAAGGCTATTACAGCAATCCAAATCCCCTTGGTTTACGAACAATTACCCGAATTGCTGGTGTAAAGCGCTGTGTTGCATGTGGTTTGCTGGCCATTAATCGGGGAAATTGCACGGGCCTCTTGTTGTTGGTTGGCGATGATAAACAAAAACTTTCAGATCTATACTTGATTTAATTGTAATATAATATCAATATAAATCAACCCCGCCTGATCGGGCCATGATAATCAGTCGCCCCTTGCTGGGTGCGCACAATAAACAGAAAAAGAGGAGTCTCCCATGCGTTCATTCATCAAGCCGTTGGTCGCCGCTGTGGCATCCTGTTGTGCGGCATTGACCTATGCCGCCAACCCTATTTTCAGCGATGTGTTTACTGCTGACCCTGCAGCGCTGGTGCATGACGGCAAGGTGTACCTCTATACCGGACACGACCAGGCCAAAGACAACACCAAATTCTTTGAGATGCACGATTGGCTGGTTTTTTCATCGGATGACATGGTGAATTGGGAGGCTCATGGCCCGCGCCTGCAGGTGAAAGATTTCAAATGGGCCAAAGGCGATGCCTGGGCGAGCCAGGTGATTGAGCGCGACGGCAAGTTTTATTGGTACATCACCGCGCGCCACAATGACACCAAACCCGGCTTTGCGATTGGTGTTGCCGTGGGCGACAGTCCGCTCGGCCCTTTTAAGGATGCCTTGGGCAAGGCGCTGATCACCAATGACATGACGACCGCTACCAGCAATGACTGGGACGATATAGATCCATCGGTGTGGATTGATGACGATGGCCAAGCCTATTTGTTTTGGGGTAATACCAAGGCCTACTACGCCAAACTCAAGAAAAATATGACTGAGCTGGATGGCCCGATTACGGAGATCAAAGGCCTGCCGGAGTTTACTGAGGCGATTTGGATTCACAAGCATAAGGACAACTTCTATTTGTCCTACGCCATGGGCTTCCCTGAGAAGATCGGCTACGCCATGAGCAAAAACATCAATGGGCCTTGGGAATATAAAGGCATATTGAATGAAGTGGCGGGCAATACCCCCACCAATCACCAAGCCATCATCACCTTTAATGACAAGCATTACTTCATTTATCACACCGGCGCCGGGCGTCCGGACGGCGGCCAATACCGTCGTTCGGTCAGCATCGATGAATTGTTTTACAACCCGGATGGCACCATTAAACGCATCATCATGACCAGCGAAGGTGTCACGGCGAACAGCGCAGTTAACAAGGCGAAAAAATAAGGTTTTCCAGCCCCCGCCGAGCCCCTGAAAGCGATTGACAGGGGCTTGGCTTGCTGGAAGAATATTGTCATACAATATTAATATCCTCTGTTGAGGCAATAGCCCATTAAAAACAGTACAAAAATAGGTGAAGTTATGACGTCCTACGCCTTGGGGCTGGATTATGGTTCTGACTCGGTCAGGGCTTTGTTGGTTGATGTGCATTCGGGTAAGGAAGTGGCTACCAATGTGGTCTATTACCCGCGTTGGAAAAAAGGCTTGTTTTGTGTGCCCGCCAAAGACCAGTTTCGCCAGCACCCGCTCGATTATCTGGAAAGTCTGGAACAGGTGATCCAGGGGTTGTGGGAGAAGGCCCCTGCTGGTGCCGCCGCACAGGTTATCGGCATAGGTTTTGACACAACCGGGTCAACCCCCATCGCAGTTGATCGCGACGGCGTTGCACTTGCATTGAAGCCGGAGTTTGCCGAAAACCCCAATGCCATGTTTGTGCTCTGGAAAGATCACACCGCCGTCAAAGAGGCGCAGGAAATTACTGCTGCTGCCGGTAAGGCAACAGAAAACTATTTGAAGTACGAAGGTGGTATTTATTCGTCTGAATGGTTCTGGGCTAAAACCCTGCACGTACTGCGTGAAGATACTGCCGTCGCCAAGGCCGCCTACCTCTGGGTAGAACATTGCGATTGGATGTCTGCCGTACTCACCGGCACTACCCACCCATCCAAATTACGCATGGGTCGCTGTGCGACTGGCCATAAATTAATGTGGCATGAAAGCTGGGGCGGTTATCCACCCAACGATTTTTTTGTCGGCATAGATCCTTTATTAGACGGCCTGCGCGACAAGCTGCCCGCCGAAACCTTTACCTCTGACCAAACCTGCGGCCACCTGATTGGCGAGTGGGCAGAGCGCCTCGGTTTGCCCTTGGGCGCACCGGTAAGTTTCAGCGCTTTCGATTGTCACATGGGCGCCGTAGCGGCCAATGTAAAACCGGGCGTACTCACCAAAATTATGGGCACCTCCACCTGCGATATTACCGTCGCTACCTATGACGACATTGGCGATAAATGTATCGCCGGTATTTGCGGTCAGGTAGACGGTTCGGTAACGCCAGGGTTTGTCGGTTTGGAAGCAGGGCAGTCGGCCTTCGGTGATTTGTATGCCTGGTTCCGCAGTCTGGTGAACTGGCCTGTACAACATTTGTTGGCAGATTCATCGTTGTTGGATAACGCGACCAAACAAAAACTCGCACAAGAAATTGAAGACAATACCTTGGTTGCGCTGAGCAAAGCTGCCAGCCAATTAGCCATCGGTGAATCCGGCATTACCGCTCTCGATTGGGTGAATGGTCGCCGCACGCCCGATGCTGATCAAACCGTGGCTATGGCTATCGCCGGTTTGAAAATGGGCAGCAGTGCGCCCCATGTTTTCCGCGCCTTGGTTGAAGCAACTGCTTACGGCGCGCGCGCGATTATCGAACGCTTTAAACAACAAGGCGTAGCGATTACGTCCGTGGTTGCTATTGGTGGCATCTCCAAAAAATCAGACTTTGTAATGCAAACCTGCGCCGATGTATGGAACTGCCCGATTGATGTATTGGAGAGCGAGCAGAGCTGTGCCTTGGGCGCCGCTATTTTTGCGGCTGTTGTCGGTGGTGCTTATCCCAATGTAGAAGCGGCGCAAAAAGTTATGGCGTCCACCCTGTGCAAAACCTATCAGCCTAATGCGCAAGCGGCAGCCGCTTATGAGGCGTTGTATCAACAATATTTGACGCTGGCAAACTTTGAAAATACCCGTGCGGCAGGAGCTAAGGCGTAATGAGCTATACCGAATTAAAACGCGAAGTATTTGAAGCCAACATGGAATTAAACCGCCGCAACCTGGTGGTGTATACCTGGGGCAACGTATCGCAAATTGATCGCGCCAAAGGTGTGATTGCGATTAAACCCAGCGGCGTGGCTTATGAAGTCATGACTGTGGATGACATAGTGGTTGTGGATTTGGAAAACAAGATTGTGGAGGGCAAGATGCGCCCTTCTTCTGATACCAAAACCCACACCCATTTGTATCGCCATTTTGAAACCATTGGTGGAGTGACTCACACTCACTCGACTTACGCGACCGCGTGGGCACAAACCCAGCAGGCAATTCCCTGCTACGGTACCACCCATGCCGATTACGCCTACGGTGAAATTCCCTGCACGGCAGTGATGACAGATGAGCAAATCGAACGCGATTATGAAGAGGAAACCGGCGTACAAATTACCGATTGTTTTAAAGGCCGTAGTCCGATTGAAGTGCCAATGGTTATTGTGGCTGGTCATGCGCCTTTTACCTGGGGTAAAAACGGCGCCGACGCGGTATACCATGCGGTTATCCTGGAAGAAATTGCGCGCATGGCCTATTTGACCAAAACCTTGCAGCAAAACACACCGCCGCTAAAACAGGGCATTGTGGATAAACATTATTTACGCAAACACGGAAAAAATGCCTATTACGGGCAGAAATAAAAATTTATGACGTCCTGTAGGTTGGGCAGCCTTGCCCGGCAAAAAAATTGAACATATTTCCAGAGGAAAACAGCATGAAAATTTACGGCGACAAAGAAGTCTGGTTGGTAACTGGCTCGCAAGATTTGTACGGCCCCGGCGTATTAAAACAAGTCGCCGAGAACAGCAAAGCCATCGCAGCGGGTTTGACTGAATCCAACAATATTTCCATCAAAATTGTTGCGCAAGACACGGTTAAATCGCCCAAGGAAATTTTGGCGGTATGCCAAGCAGCCAACAGCAACCCCAACTGCGTCGGGTTGATTTTGTGGATGCACACCTTCAGCCCCGCCAAAATGTGGATCGCCGGTTTGAGTGCATTGAGCAAGCCTTATATGCATTTGCACACCCAGTTCAATGCGGAGCTGCCGTTTGCTGAAATCAACATGCACTTTATGAACCTGAACCAATCTGCCCACGGCGACCGTGAGTTTGGCCATGTGAGCACCCGTTTGCGTCAAGAACGCAAAGTGGTTGTGGGTCACTGGGCAACTGAATCTGTGCAAAAGCAAATCGACAGCTGGTGCCGCGTAGCAATGGGTTGGTATGCCAGCCAGAATTTGAAAGTGGCGCGCTTTGGCGACAACATGCGTCAAGTCGCTGTTACTGATGGCGATAAAGTTGCTGCGCAAATTAAATTTGGTTACGAAGTTCACGCCTATGGTTTAGGCGACCTGCAAAAAGTGGTAGATGCTGTGACCGACGAGCAAGTTGCGGCACAAATTGAAATCTACAAAAAAGATTACGATGTAAACCCCGCGATTTTTGATGATGCACATCAATACCAAATGCTGAAAAATGAAGCGCGTTTGGAGCTGGGCATGCTGAAGTTTTTGACCGACGGTGAATTCGGTGCATTTACTAACTGCTTCGAAAACCTGACCGGTTTAACTAACCTGCCAGGCTTGGCTACCCAGCGTTTAATGGCAGCCGGTTTTGGTTACGGCGGTGAAGGCGATTGGAAAACCGCAGCCATGGTGCACATCTGTAAAGTCATGTCCAAAGGCCGTGAAGGTGGCTCATCCTTTATGGAAGATTACACCTATCACTTTGGCGCTGTGGATCAAGTATTGGGCGCGCACATGTTGGAGGTGTGTCCATCCATCGCTGCTGCAAAACCAAAACTGGAAGTGCATTTGCACACCATTGGCTGCCGCAATGATATCGCGCGTTTGATATTCACCGGCAAAGCAGGCCCTGCACTGTGTATTTCTTTGATTGATATAGGCACACGTTTCCGTGTAATTATCAACGAAGTGGACACCGTAAACCCACCACAAGAACTGCCGAAATTGCCAGTAGCTAAAGCCCTGTGGGAACCTCGCCCCAACCTGGAAATTTCAGCCGCCGCTTGGATTCAAGCCGGTGGTGCACACCACAGTGCTTACACTCAGGGTGTAACGGCTGATGAAATTGTGGATTACGCTGAAATGGCGGGCATCGAAGCTCTGGTGATTGGTGCCGATACCACCGTGCGTGCATTCAAAACTGAATTGCGCCACAACGCGGCTTACTATCATTTAAAAGATGGTGTGTAAGATTTTTAATAAAATAATACGTGGATCTTAAGGGTCGATAATTTAGCGAGGACATTCAGTGCGATACATAAAAAATTTACTCACAGTTTTCTTTGGGATCGCGCTGTTGTCTTCCTGTTCGGCCAGTAAACCATCCATAACGGCGAATGCAAATAATGCGTGCAGTAATTTGCTTGCATTTAGTTCGTCTGAAAATGCCGTAGTCATAAAAAGTGCAAGTCTGGTACCGGCAGGGCCTGTGCCTGCCGTTCCTTATCAACCGCCTTATGCCGGAACATTAGCGAGTTATTGCCGCGTTGATGGTGTGATTGATGAGCGCATTGGTGAAGGCGGTAAACCTTATGCGATAGGTTTTGCAATTGCTTTGCCGGAAAAATGGAATGGCCGTTTTATGATGCAAGGCGGTGGCGGCTTGAATGGTTCTGTCGCAACACCCTTAGGCAGTAATGCCGCTGGTGACATGACGGCATTGCAGCGTGGTTTTGCTGTGGTGACTACTGATACCGGTCATCAGGGCACTCATGGTTTCGATTCCAGTTTCTTCAGTGACCAGGAAGCAACCTTGAACTTTTTGTATCAGGCTATTGGCAAGGTGGCTATCACATCCAAACACATTGTGGCGCAGTATTACGGCAAGGCCATTGAGCACTCTTATTATATGGGATGCTCAACCGGCGGCCGTGAAGCCATGATTATGTCGCAGCGTTATCCTCGCTTGTTTGACGGTATTGTGGCTGGTGCACCGGCCATGCGCACCAGCTTTTCCAACCTGGCTGACAAGTGGGTGATGACCTCGCTTGCCACGGTGGCGCCCAAAGATGAACAGGGTCATCCACTGGTTGCGCAAGCCTTAACAGAGCAAGATAAAACCATTGTGATGAACGGTTTGTTAAAACAATGCGATGCAATGGATGGTGTTGCGGACAACATGATCTCAAATGTCGTGGGCTGTAAATTCGACCCTATGTCACTTGCTTGTAGTGCAACAAAAAAACAGGCATGTATCAGTCCCGAAAAAGCCAAAGCCATTAAAGTGGGATTTGCCGGCCCCAAAAATTCACTCGGCGTGCAGGTGTATCCCGGTTTCTGGTTTGATACAGGTATCACCGAAACACAGGGTATTCCCGGTTTATTAAATCCCGGTTTTCATCCTATCGTGGGGAAAATTACCAGTACGGAAATGAACGTTGATCAAGAGGCGATGGCAGCGTCTACGCCATCGGCATTTGTCGGCGATTCTGCCTACTGGACATTGCTCAATACCTTTTCCAACAACGGCGGCAAATTAATTTTTTATCATGGCGTCAGTGACCCCTGGTTTTCTGCACAGGAAACCGCACGTTATTACGATCAGTTAGTAAAAGATAATGGCGGAGCAGAAAAAGTTTACCAGTGGAGCCGTTTGTTTTTAGTTCCCGGCATGGGCCATTGCGGTGGCGGTGCGGCGGCTTTGGATCATCTCGATATGATCGCTCCTATTGTTAATTGGGTTGAACAAAACCAGGCACCAGAGCAAATACAGGTAACTGGTCAGGCATTCCCCAATCGCAGCCGCCCACTATGCCCTTATCCAAGCTATGCCCATTACAGCGGTGCAGGTGATTCGGAAAAAGCAGAAAATTTCACCTGTAAATATCCAGGGGCATGATTGTTTCGACCTAATGGTTGGTTTGTGCTCTAATTTCGCTTTAACCGCTAATTCTGGCGATAAACAAGAGAGCAAATGATGTACGACCAATATGCAGCCTTGATTTTTGATATGGATGGCACCCTGGTAGACAGTGGCCAACTCCATGAATATGCCTGGACGGCCACGCTGAATAAGTATGGTATCCCCATTGATCGCCTATTAATGCGTTCATTGGCTGGTGTACCTACCAAAGGCACGATTGAAATCCTGCTGGAAAAATTTGGCATTACTGCCACCGCCAGTTTGGATGAAATGAATGATTTTAAAGAGCAGGCCGTGCATGACTCCATGCACTTGTATGTAAAACCTACAGCATTGATTGATGTTGCCCAGCGCTACCATGGCAAAAAACCAATGGCCATTGGCACTGGTGCTTATACCGAGGAAGCCAACAAGATTTTGGCGCTCTGCGGGCTGGATAAATATATCGATGTTGTGGTTGGTGCTGATCAGGTACAAAACCCCAAGCCGGCACCCGATACCTTTTTGCGCTGCGCCGAATTATTAGGTATTGATCCCGCCCAGTGCGTGGTATTTGAAGATTCAAAACTGGGCCTGCAAGCAGCAGCCAGTGCAGGCATGGCGGGTATCGATGTATTGTTGGTACACGCGATAGAGAACGATTACTTTTTGTAATCGCACAGCGCCAGGCGAGAATGGCTCGATAGCCACCAGTGCAGAACACTGAGTGGAGTTTAAGGAAGCGGCAATAACTCTTGAGTCTATTGCCGCTTTTTTTAACGCCATTGTTTTTGTTAGTTGTTTGTATGAATGGTTTTATTCGTTACGCCACAATGGCATGAAGTACAAAAAATACGAGGCACAATAATAATGCAATCAACCCCATCAACCCCGACCGATACACAACCCGGCTCAGAAAAATTATCGATCACTGAAAAAATTGGTTTTGGCGCTGGTGATATGGCGTTAAACGTGGTGATCTCCTCCATGATGTTGATCATCACTTTTTACTACACGGATATTTTTGGCCTGGACCCTATGGACATGGGCATATTATTTTTTACCGTGAAAATAGTGGGAGCCGTTTCCGATTTGGTGATGGGACAAATCACGGACCGCTTTACCTTTTTACAGGGACGCTACAGACCTTGGCTATTATGGTTGGCCATTCCCTATGCGGTGAGTGTATTTTTTGTATTTACCACGCCTGAGTGGGAATATGATGCGAAATTAATTTGGGCTTACTCTACCTACATCATGATGACCCTGATCACCTCCGGTGTAGGTATTCCTTATATTTCATTGCCCAGCGCATTAACGAGCGATCCTAAAGAAAAATTATCCGCTAATGGTTACCGTTTATTCCTCGCCAAAATTGGTGCGTTTATGGTGGCGATTGTGGTGCCGCTAGTCGCCGGTATGTGGTCCGATAAAGCGGTGGGGTATCAAGTGGCCATGGCTATTATGTCGGTCATTGGTGCAGCGATGTTTTTGTTTTGCTATTTCAATACCACTGAGCGCGTTGTGCATGTGGTAGAGCCACAACCCTTGATCAGTCAATTTATACAATTATTGAAAAATGATCAGTGGTTAATTTTGGTGGGCGTGTGCATTACCGGCACCATCGGTTATGTGATTCGCGGTTCGGTCGCTATTTATTACGCTAAATATTATTTGGGTGGCGATGACGCAACTGTCTCTGCATTTTTATCCACCGGTGTTGCCGCCGCTATTTTGGCGATGATCGCCTCCACCTGGATTACCAAGTTCTACTGCAAAATTAATTTGTTCCGTTATACCCAATTAATCGTGGCGGCGTTAAGTGTAGCCATCTATGTGTTTGTTGACCCGCAGGATGTACTGCTGGCATTTGTGTTGTATTTCCTGTTGTCGTTTGTAGTGGATCTGCACGCGCCGGTATTCTGGTCAATTATTTCGGAAACCATTGACTATGGTCAGGTAAAAAATGGCAAGCGTGTATCCGGTTTTGCCTATGGCGGTATTTCAGTCGGGCAAAAAGCCGGCATGGGCATCGCCGGTTTAATGGTGGGATGGCTATTAACCTATTTCCAATATGTTCCCAACCAGGAACAGTCTGAAACCTCCATGATGGGCATAGCATTGATGCTGTCTATTATTCCTGGCGTATTCCATGGGCTGATGGGATTACTGATGTTTATGTATCGCATCAACGATCGTTATTACGCTGAATTGAAGCGCACCATGATTGTTAAAGGTTATATCGCACAGCATTAATGTCTGTGTATGAAATCAAAAAAATGTTTGGAGATTTAACGTGAGCGAATTATTAAAACCCCTAATTCCCCAGCGTGCCGATCCGTTTATTTATAAGCATACTGACGGCTATTATTATTTCACTGCCTCGGTGCCGGCTTATGATCGCATTGAGCTGCGCCGTGCAAAAACCATTGCGGAATTAGCTACTGCCCCCACAGTGGATGCCTGGCACAAGCCTGACACTGGCCCATACAGCGAATTACTCTGGGCACCGGAAATTCATTTCAACAAAGACCCGGAATCTGGCGAGTCTGCCTGGTACGTGTATTTTGCCGCAGCACCGAGCCGAGAAATTAAATTCGATTTATTCCAACACCGTATGTATTGCGTGCGCAACAAAAACGCTAACCCGCTGGAAGGCGAGTGGGAGTTTATGGGGCAGATCGACAGCGGTATAGATACTTTCTGTTTGGATGCGACCACCTTTACTCACAAGGGCGTGCTCTATTATTTGTGGGCACAAAAAGAAGTGGATATTCGCGGCAATTCCAATTTGTATATCGCGCCCATGAAAACGCCTTGGCAGTTAGCGGGCGAGCCGGTCATGCTCAGCAAGCCGGAGTTTGAATGGGAAATTCGCGGGTTTTGGGTTAACGAAGGGCCGTCGATATTAAAACGCAATGGCAAGATTTTTATCAGTTATTCCGCCAGCGCCACCGATGAAAACTATGCGATGGGTTTACTCTGGGCGGATGAAAATGCGGACTTATTAAACCCGGCATCCTGGACCAAATCCCAAGAGCCTGTACTTTGCTCGGACATCCCCAATAAGATCTTCGGCCCAGGCCACAACAGCTTCACTTACGGTGAAGACGGCGATACGGTGCTGCTGGTTTACCACGCGCGTACCTACACTGAAATTGAAGGTGATCCCCTGTGGAACCCGGATCGCCACACCTTTGTAAAACCCCTCAAATGGGACGCTAAGGGCATGCCGGTTTTCGGTAAGCCTTCGATGATCGATTGATCTATCAATTACCCATTGAGCAGACCAAAACCCCGTTGCAGGCTGCTGCAGCGGGGTTTTGTTTTGTGTTTCAGGCTCATCCTCCTTGTTCTGGAAGTACCGGTTTTTGGTTGAAAAATGCGTCAGCCAATTGTCGATCAATACGCCATATTTGATGCTTGCCGGTAATCAGACAAAGGTTTGTCATTTTTTGTCTTTTTATTCCTAAATTTCAAATTTATATAAAAATAATGCTTATTTATTATAAAGATGGAATAAAAAAACGTGATTTTTGCCTAACCTCTGCTAATCTAACCTCAGATTTGTGATCCACATCCCATCATTAACCTGTTCATCTTTTGAGGAAAATCTATGAAATCGTTGGTTGTTGCTGTTGGCTTTGTTGCTTCTTGTATGGCCTCTTCACTGGCATCTGCCTGTGCCAAACCAGCTGCCAAACCAGAGATTCCTGATGCCGCTACCGTTGTGGCTGCACAAATGGTGAAAGCAAACAACGATGTAAAAGCCTATGTTCAAGGCGTTCAAGACTACATTGGCTGTGCTGGCCTGGCGCGTAGCGAAGAGAAGAAAGAGTTGGATGAATTGAAAAAATTCGCCGATGACTTCAACAAAGTGATCCGTGAATTCAAAGCGAGATCAGCAGGTTAATCCACTTAACCGGTAAAAACGATCCCCAAAAAAGAAGGCCGCTGAAAACAGCGGCCTTCTTTTTTGGTACGGCTTTTGGCTTCTTTTAGAACGAGTAGCGAACACCCAGTGCATAGGTACGGGCGAAAATAGAGGCGCCGTTGTTATACAGGTAATCGTCGGTATAGTAACCCTTGTAAATTTCATCGGTGATATTGGTTGCATCAAAGGTAACAACCATATTGTCGGTGACATCGTAGCTGAGTTGGAAATCCATACTGGCTTCTGATGCAGACCATGTTCCCCCCGGCATTGAGCAGCAACCGTTGAAACCTGTTTTAAAATCATCGCGCCATACATAGGACAGGCGAGCATCAAAGCGCTCTTTTTCGTAGGCCAATACAATGCTGTATGACGTATCAGATACGCCATACATGTCATTAGTGGTGCGGGCGATAATATTGTTATCTTCATCGAAGACCGGGTCATAGGTCTCGCCATCAAGCAGGGTAACGCTCGCTTGCACGCCTAATCCATCCAGCAGTGTTGGCAGGTTATCCGGGAAATATACCAAACCCAATTCCACGCCATTGAGTTGTCCGTTGGATGTATTTGACGGCAGCGTTAAGCGGTATTTGCCATTCAGGTCAGGATTGGCGTTGCCGGTTACTTCAATATTGGTTGTGGCACTGGCAACAAAACCTTCTACATCACGACGGAACAGTACGGCATAAAGGGAGCTTGATTCTGCAAAATAATATTCAAGCGACCAATCGTAGTTGACCGATTCTGCTGGTTTTAAATTGGGGTTACCGCCGCTGGCAGTGCCGAACTCCAGCCCGGTAGTGGTTGGGCGATAGGTTCGTGCCGGGTTTAGATCACCGTAACCCGGGCGACGAATAGTTTCACCGTAGGTAAAACGAGTCATTAATTGATCGGTGAGCGAATAGCGAATGACAAAATTTTTCAGTGCACGGTTTTCGCTGGCTTCATCTTCAATGGGTTGCCAATCTACGCCATCACCATTGGCGTTTTCAAAGAAGTTCATGTTGGTGTCTACTTTTACAAAGCGCACACCAATCTGGCCATCCAGCGGTTTATCAAACACATTAAATTCATAATTGGCTTGCACATAAGCTGTTGTGGTTTTTTCATTGATATCAAAAATACTGCCGGGCTGATAATCAGAACCACCTGCCTGGAATCCATAAAGCGCACGGATTTCATCGGAGTGATCAAGCAGGTAGTTACCATCTGCTGCTAGCCATTGGCTTGGTACATAGGCCTTGCCTTCAAAGAAGCCGGATTTGCTGATATTCACCAGGCCGGGCAGTAACGACAGGTCGCAACCCGTTTCGGATTTACAGCTACCGCTTTGATCCTTGTATTTGGATTTTGCACCGCGATCGTCATAGCGCATTCCAAAACTGATTCCTTTTATGATGCCCCAGTCGGCTTCATAATCCGCATCAATATTAAACGTAGTGGCTTCACCGCTATCCGTTGGGCCATTGTCATAAGCAGTGCTCATGCTCCAGTCGGCCGGATTGGTTAAATCGCTCTCATCAATATTTGGTGTTTCTTCATCATCCAGAAAGGCAACCAATGGCAGACCATTGTCGTAATTAAAATCAACCACTAAGCGATCGCGCACAGAGTCAGTACGCATTGCAAAAAAGCGACCTTCATAATCACTGGTTTGATGCACGATTTCTGATTCAACTTTCAGGCGATCATTAATTTCCCATTTTCCGCCCAAGGCGTATACCCAACTGTCGGTGTGGCCACTGGAGCCATCGCCGGAAGTAAACATATTGGCATTGTTAATGTAATTGGTTTTTACGACATTGGAGTTGGGGTAGAGCTCGGGATTGCGAAAATGACTCGCGCCATTGGTATTAATAAATACCAATGAATTAAATGATTGATTGCGGTAGCCGTTATAGAAAGTTTCAAACAAATACTCGGACTTATCATCAGGAGCATATTGCAATGAAATATTAGCGGCAGGGCGCTCGCGTTTGCCGGTGAAGTCGGTGAACCCCATTGCATCGCGTAGCAGTACGTATTCTGTTGGTATGCCATTTACATTCAGTGTAGAGCCGGGCGCTGATGATAGACCTTGGTCTGTGCCTGTTTGAAAACCACCCTCACTACTGCGAATGACACCGTAGGTATCTGCGTTATAAGGATCGAGAGATCCTATCCAAATATTTTCATCGCGATAATTCGTTTCTGCATAGGACAGGTTTATCAGTGCACCAAACTCACCGGCGCCACTACTCCAGCGGTTGCTGGCCAGCATGCTGACATTCGGGTCGGTTTTTTCTGATGTCGATTGATAAATCCCACGCGCTGCCATAACAACTTTGCTGCCGTCAAAATTAAACGGACGGTGGGTTTTGATATCGATATTGCCTGCGATACCCCCTTCGAGTTGATCGGCAGAGCGGGTTTTAAATACATCAACTCGGTTTAACAGGCTGGCAGGAATATCAGCGAGCGCTACTGAGCGGCCTGTTGAGGTAAAAATTTGCCGACCATTCACTGTGGTGGATACATCACCTAAACCGCGAATGGTTACGCCATCTACTTCGCCGCCGCCGCGACCGGTTACTTGTACACCGGTTACGCGCTGTAGCGCTTCAACAACGTTGTTGTCAGGAAACTTACCGATGTCTTCGGCAACAATGGCATCGACGATCTGAATTTCATTGCGCTTGATATCAAGTGCTTTGGTTAAGCTGCCACGAATACCGGTAACAACAACTTCTTCCATATCGCCGTTGTTATCAGGGGATGTGCTGTCTTGCGCATAGAGTGGCTGGCTGGTCATGGCGACGACAAGGGTAATAGCGCTGCTGAGCGCGGAACGCTGGAACATGGGAAGACCTCGGGTGTAGTTGATATTGCGGCTCCCGCCAGATGCACTCCACACCGCTGGGGCAGCGGGAGGATTTGCTGGCTTTATCCGTGCGTGGCCACGGATGGAAGAAGCCTATTTATATTTATCTTTCAAATATAATACTATTGTATGACTATTTTGCTGTCAACTGGTGAAAATGCTTTCACAGGTGTTTACTCGTTGCTTGCTTTGTGACACCATAAAACTAAGTATTATTGTATGACTAATGATGTGGCTCATCAGTTCTTACCTAATATCTGTCCCAACTAATAAGTAATAACTACAGTGAGAGGTTATCCGATGAAACTTCATAAACTAGCGCTCCTTTTGGGGAGTGCCATGCTGCTTGCTGCCTGTGGTGGTGGCTCCGACAACAAAGGCAGTGAAATCCCTGCCGGTGTTATCCCCGAGAATGTAAGCCATCCCAACCCAACCATTAATGCCGCTTCCATTGTCTATAACGATATGGCTGTGCATGATCCTTCGATCATCAGGGCGGCTGACGGTACGTTTTATGTGTTTGGCTCTCATTTGTCGGTGGCAAAGTCTACTGACTTGATGAGCTGGACCCGTGTGGCGGATGGAGTAAACGATCAAAACCCGCTATTCAACACCTACTCATCCGAGATTGCTGAAGGCATTGCCTGGACTGATGGTTATATCGGCAACTGGGCGGCCAATGTCATACAGGCCCCTAATGGCAAATACTGGTTTTACTACAACCACTGCGGCCAAAATAACCCTGAGCTGGTTACCCCGACTGAAGTTTGTTTCCGTCGTTCGTATTTGGGATTGGCAGAGTCTGACTCCATTGAAGGCCTCTATGTAGATAAGGGGATATTTTTACGGTCTGATTATCGCTCGCCGGAAGAATTTGCCCTTTTCCCGCTGGATAACGGTCAAACTACCTACAACGGTGCCCGTGATCCGAATGTGATTGACCCCACAACCTTCTACGATAAAAACAACCAGTTGTGGATGGTATATGGATCATTCTCCGGTGGTATTTTCATCCTGAAGCTGGACAACAGCACGGGTAAACCCGTCGCCGGCCAAGGCTATGGCAAGAAGCTGACGGGCGGTGGCTTTGCTGCGGTAGAAGGGCCTTTTGTCGTCTATCACCCGGACGCCGACTACTACTACATGTTCACTTCCATCGCCGGGTATGATGCCGCTGGTGGCTACAACATTCGCGTCTCTCGCTCCAAAAATCCCGATGGCCCCTATTTGGATGCGGCCGGTAACGACATGGTGCTCGCCAACAGCAATACTGAAACGCTCAGTAAATATGGCGTGAAGTTAATCGGCGGTTTCAACTTTGTCTCTGAAGTGGGCGATGTGGCCGATAGCTGGGGTTATTTGTCGCCCGGCCACAACTCTGCCTACTATGATGCTGCTACCAAAAAGACCTTTCTGATCACCCATACCCGCTTCCCGAATCGCGGCGAAGAGCACTCGGTGCGTGTACATGAAATGTGGGTAAATAAAGATGGTTGGTTGGTCTCTTCGCCGCAGCGCTATGCGCCCATTGAGGGCACCAATATTGTTGATGCCAATGACCTGGTTGGCGATTACCGTTTTATCAACCACGGTTTGGATTCCAATACAACCGGGCACAATTCCGTTTATATTCGTTTGAACTCAGATCGCACTATTACTGGAGAGGTGAGCGGTTACTACCGCCTGTCCGACACTGACAACAAGCGCATCACCCTGGTGTTGGGTAGCGATACCTACGAAGGTGTTATGGCATGGCAGTGGGATGCCGCTGCTGAACGACTGGTTCCGACATTCTCGGCAATATCCAGCAAGGGCGTCTCGGTATGGGGATCGCAACTGGAAGCGCGCACTACCGGTGAAAGTATTACTGCCATCAGTGATGCATTGTCGCTCCCGTCAGAGTATGTAGACCCAACCATGACCTTGCCATTGCGTGGGACTCGCGCCGCGACCATCACCTGGAGCTCAAGTAATCCATCTGTTATTAACCTTAAGCGCGATAAAAAAACAGGCCAATTGACCGGGCTTGCTCATGTCAATCGCCCCAGTGCGACGGCGGGTGATCAGGATGTCACTTTAACGGCAACCATCACGCTGAATGGCCAGACGCAAACCAAGAATCTGGTGGTGAAAGTCCTGGCTTTGCGCTTGGCTCCTGCCACGGTTCAATACAAGTTTGACGGTGACCTCACCGATGCCAGCGGTAATTTTGCAGCGGCGACCACCACGGGTGATCGAATCGATAATGTCGGCGGTGCAGCTGTTTTCGCGGATGGCCGTGATGGCCAGGCAGTCAGCCTGAACAACAGCGGTGTGCGCTTGCCTGATGGCATTATCAACAACTACCAATACACCATTTCCTATTGGTTAAAGCCTGCTGCCAAAACCTGGTTTACCGCCAGCTTCTTTGGTGCCGTAGGTTTTGACTGGATCAGTTTGCCATTGGAAACCTCCTGGGATCAGACCTTCAAGGTATGGCACATTTCTACAGCTGTGGGAGTGGGCGATACATGGTGCGCATCTGGTGTAGCGCTACCCCTGAATGAGTGGACCCAGGTTACGCTTTCGGTTGATCAGGGTCTGGCCACGGTTTACATCGACGGCGTGAAGAAGTGCACTGCGAATGGTGTGGTCGACCTGTTTAGCAATAATGTTGGTGTCTTTGGTTTGGGTGTGAACTATTGGGATGCACCCTACAACGGTTTGATCGACGATTTTAAAGTTTATAACACCGTACTGACTCCGGAAGAAGTTGGTTTGCGTGAGCCCGGCAGCATGCCTGTTGCCGATGTGCTTGCTGCTGCCAAGGCAGCCTTGGATCTGGGCGACCTGTCTGGCTTGAAGGGCGATATAGATCTGCCATTGGCGGGTGCTTATGGTGTAGCTATCAGTTGGTCATCCAGTAAACCAACGGCTATAGATGCCGTGGGTACCATCACTCAGCCCAGTGCAACCGAGCCGGATGCGGAAGCTACTTTGGTGGCAACCTTGAGTTACGGTGGTGCTACCGAAACCAAAGAGTTTGCGGTTGTAGTGAAATCAAAAGCGCCCCCTGTGCCGCTGGCTGCCTTCTCGTTTGAGGATGACTTGAGTGAAACCAGCGGTATGTTTGCTGACGGTAGCGTTGTTGGAAATCGCGTAAATGTTGCCGGTGGTTCAGTCAGCTATGTGGATGGCGCTAAAGGCAAGGCGCTGGTATTGGATGGTTCTTCTGGTGTGTTGTTGCCCGACAACCTGATCAATGATCACTCTTACAGTATCTCGATCTGGTTGAATCTGACTGTGGGAACCCAGTACACCCCGGCCTTCTTTGGTTGGGCGACCGATGCCAGTTGGATCAGCGTTGTGCCGCGTGGCCCGGGCGACGCTCAAAACACCATGCTCTGGTCGGGTACCGCTTGGTATGACGGCACATTCAACGCCAAAATCCCTGTTGGTAGTTGGACACATCTGGTTATGGTGGTGGAAAAGGGTAAGTTGACCACCTACATCAATGGCGTTCAAACCTCGAGTATGTCGGGTTTCCCTGATGTGTTCACGCCTGCAGGTGATACGCACTTTGCGCTTGGGGTTAACTATTGGGATACGCCCTATAACGGCAAAGTTGATGAGTTGAAAATATATAATGAGATTTTAACGGCTGATGATGTGGCAGTAATTTACGCACAGGATTCCGCACAATAAGGTCTATCTGACTTGAATCGTCAGGCGCTGTGAAAGGCGCCTGTTGTTACCCGTGAACCCCACCGTTAAACGTGGGGTTTTGTATTTTTTAGGGCTCAAAATCCAACACAACCAAAAAGAAATCCACAAAAAACTGGCACACTACTAATATTTATATATAATAATACAAATTGATTGGGTGAAATGCTGAAATATTGCTGTAATGCCCGTCGTTGCTGATTGTTGTTACTACCCGAGCTATATCCCTTTGTCGTTGGATGGTGTTAGTTTTTTTCCTGACACCGCTTATTGCGCCGCTAGTATTCGTATTAGCGGCTTTTTTTTGCCTGTTGCTTACCTTTTGACTATAAGTAAAAGGATGGAATTGCGCAGTTTTGGGATATTTTGTGATGGTTTTCACATTGCAGGGGGTGAATGCTTATTTTTTATTGTTTTTTTGCCTAACCAGAATATTGGAAATAGCAATTCCCGATATTGGCCTATACTAGTTGATCAGTGGTTTTATCGTAACTAAAAGATAAATAGTCGTTTTGCAAAGAGCATCAACCCTTCTTTGTCTGACAATTTATCCGGTGGTGAGGTTGCCCTGGATCATAAGCGACATAAGAAAAATTATCTGGAGAGCCTGGTGTGAATAATTTATCGCTCAAATTAAAAATCCTCCTGAGTGTGACGCTCAGCTGTGTGGCTGCGGTGGTTGCCACGGCAATAGTGACCGCCCAGTCAGGTATCGAGACGGCGCGCGATACCATCATTAAAGACACCCAAACGCTTGCCCAGGTATTGGGTGAGGCGAGTGTAGGGGCAATTACCTTCGACGACACGGCAACCGTATCCGCGTCGCTCAATGCGTTAAAGCTCAGCCCGCGTGTGGTTTCGGCGGCTATTTACAGTGGCGGGAAGCCCTTTGCCTGGTATGTACAGGGCGCGAGCGAAATAGAAGCCAAAAGCCGTGTGGCGCAACAGGCACCGGCCGTGGGCATGGTTGAGAAGGATGGTCGCCTGACCATTACCGAGGCGATCAAGTCTGATGGCCAAAACCTGGCCTACATCTCCATGGTGATTGATATGGCCGAGGTGCAAGCCATTGTGGCTCAGGCGTTCAATCGCTCGCTGGTGGTGGTGATTGTGCTCAGTTTGCTGGCACTGGCGGTGTCTTACGCGGTGCAAAAAAGTATTGTGGGGCCAATCAACAATATCGTGGATGCCCTGCGCAATATCTCTGAAGGTGAAGGGGACCTTACACGTCGCCTGCCGGTATCCGGTCGCGATGAAGTGGCCGAGTTGGCAAGTTGTTTCAACCGCTTTGTCGAGCGTTTGCAGGGCATTATTGGCAACGTGATCCACACCGCCGCCAGTGTGCGGAAGGATGCGCAATTGCTGTCATCCACCGCGCGTGAAAATGAATTGGCCATCCAGCATCAACAAAATGAAATCCAACAAATTGTTACTGCTATTCGCGAGATGGCAGCCGTGGTTGATAACGTCAGCCAAAGCGTGAGCGAAACGGCGAACCAATCGCAGCAAGCGGACAGTGCGGCGGCATCGGGCAAACAAACCGTGGCATTGACCATGGGGCAAATCCAATCGCTCTCTAACGATATTAAAACGGCAGCGGGTGTGATTGATCAGTTGCAGCAGGAAACCCAAAGCATTGGTTCAGTGCTGGATGTGATTCGCGGTATTGCCGAGCAAACCAATTTGCTGGCATTGAACGCGGCGATTGAAGCGGCGCGCGCTGGCGAGCAAGGGCGTGGTTTTGCGGTGGTGGCCGATGAGGTGCGCACACTGGCATCGCGCACCCAAACCTCAACCACTGAAATTCGCGAGATGATCGAGCGTTTGCAATCTGGCTCGCACAAAGCGGTAGAGATGATGTCGGCGGGTAATGCACAGGCCGGTGCGTCAGTGGAGCAGGCGGGTCAAGCGAGTGTATCGCTGGAAAATATTACCTCCATTGTCAGTGTGATTCGCGATCGCACCAACCAAATTGCTGCAGCATCGGAGCAGCAAAGTGCGGCCACTCGTCAAATCGAGAAAAACGTACAGCGTATTTCCACTGTTGCAGTGGAATCAGCACAAAGCTCCAGTCGCATTTGTACCAACACCGAGCATTTGGCTGCAGCAGCAGATCAGCTTTCCGAACTCGTTAGTCGTTTCCGTGTATAAATCCAGAGGTGATAAATAATGAATAAATACCTGGTTGCTTTTGCACTGACAACAACCCTGTCCAGTGGTGCTTATGCCTGTAGCAAGCCGTCTGTTAAACCGGAATTTCCGGACCCGCAAACGGCAGTGAGTGCGCAGATGGTAAAAGCGAACAATGAAGTAAAAACCTACGTTAAAGAAGTGCAGGATTATTTAGGTTGCGCAGGTTTAAGCCGCTCCGTCGAGAAGAAAGAGCTGGATGAACTCAAAGCCTACGCTGAAAGTTTTAACGAAGTTATTCGCGCATACAAAGCCAAAGGCGGCGGTTGATTACTGCTCCTCAAATCTCCCTCCACGAATGGAGGGAGATTCTTCTTATCTGCTCACAAGCAAGCCCTGATCATTCCTGCACGTTCGTTTTCCCCCATCAGTCATTGAAACCTGCTTCCATTTCACGCGTCCGGTAAAAAATACACTGGGCCCATGGCTTTGCTGCGACGATAAATTTTGGTCTTATTGTAATATTAAATATAAGTCCATTTGTGTCCTCTCTCGCGGTGAAAAGTCATCGGCAGCTATGACATGCGCTCGGCTGTATCCTGTATAAAACAAGCATTTAGGTAATCATTGGCGTCAAAAGTGCTACTTTTGGTAATGCTTTTTTGTTTTTACGTGAAAAATGCTTTTCATTAGTTGACGATTTTTGGGGCGAAGCATAGTATTTTAATTGTCTTACAATATGCCTAATAAATAGTGGTGACCAATATCTGTAATAGCTCGCCATCACCTGCGGATAAACACAACTCCACGCAAGGCTAAGACAAAACCCCAAGAACACCGTTTTTAATAATAACAATCGCCGCCATCCGGACACGCCGGAAAAAAGACGCGATTGACCACGGGAGATCGTCATGTTCAAGAAAAAAACACTCAGCTTATCAATTGCAATGATTGCGGCTCTGGGCTCGTCCTATGTGGCTGTAGCGCAAGAAGACCAACTTGAAGAAGTGGTTGTGACGGGGATTCGCAGTTCTGTTACCGAGGCACTGGATATTAAGCGCAACAATCTGCAAGTTGTAGATTCAATCGTTGCAGAAGATATAGGTAAACTGCCAGATAACAGCGTAGCTGCTGCATTACAGCGTGTTCCGGGTGTACAAATTACGCGTTCCAACGGCGAAGCTTCTGGTGTAGTTGTTCGTGGGTTACCAAATGTAGTAACCACTTTGAATGGCCGTAACATTTTCACCACCACTGGGCGCGGCGTAGCCTTGGCTGATATTCCCGCTGATTTGTTGCAACGTGTTGATGTGAAAAAATCTTCCAGTGCCAGCGATATTGAAGGCGGTGTTGCAGGCTTGGTTGATGTGCGTCTGCGTCGCCCATTTGATTTTGATGGCGGTTTGACCGTTGCTGGTGGTATTCGCGGTGAGTATAGCGAGCAATCAGATTCTATTAGCCCGATTGGTAGTGTGACAGTGAACAACAATTGGAGTACGGCCTCGGGTGATATGGGGGTGATGTTCAGTGTGTCATCGCAAGACCGTAAATATATGGAGCATGTTAGTTTTAACGTAGCACCAGACGCCGTTACCATTACTGACCCACGCTCTGCACCTTTGAATGTTGCTGATCAACCTTCACTGATTCCTGGTGTAATAGGTTCTTATTACAATCATGGTGATCGAAATCGCACATCCGCAAACCTCGCGTTCCAATTTTCTCCTGATGCTTCATCACAATACTATGCAGAAGCTTTCTGGATTGGTTATGACTCTGAATCGGAATTGAACTTCTGGGTGCCTTTGCCTTCTTGGGGTGGTTTTTCTGGTTATGTATCTGAATACAAACCTGGAACCAATGTTGCAAAAACATTTGTCCGCGATAATTTCCCCGGTACTATCAGCAGTAACCAAGCGTTTGGCAATGAGTCCGATACCATGCAAGTTGCTGTGGGTGGACAGTGGGAGACCGATAAGCTAACTATCAAATCAGATTTGGCTTACACCGAGAGCCAAGGTAAAAATCGCGGTTTTATTTTGGATACAGCCTTTTTTGCGGAAAAAATTATTTATGACTTTTCTGCGGGCGGTACTGGTGCAACAGATGTATCCATTTTGAATGGCGATGGCACAGCCTTCGATCTGCTTGATCCAAGTAAATACGAATTATGGCAGTACTTTGATAGCCGTGGCCAACAAGATAGCGATGATATCTCCTTAAGCACCGATGTTAATTATTCATTAGCAGATACCGGCTTTACCTCGATAGATGCAGGTTTCCGTTTGAGTCAGCGCAATGCAAAAAATAACGCCGCCGATACCGGTGGTCGCTTCAGACAAAATATTTTATTTATGTCTGACTATGATGGTATGGCTTACAAAACACCAAATGATTTGTTGAGTAGTGAAGTAAACCTTACTACTACGCAGTGGTTGACACCTGATCGTGATTACATCTACAACAACCGTGCACAAATTCGTGTTGATATGGGTTATTCAGCAGAAGAACCTGAATTCTTGCCGGGCAATTTTTTCGATGATCAGGAAAATAACTACGCTGTTTACGGTAAGGCGAATTACGCGACTGAGGTCGCTGGTATGCCGTTGGATGGTGAGTTGGGTGTTCGTGTTGTTAAACTGGAATCAAAACTGAATGGCTTTGGTGTATCTACTGACGTTAGTTCAACCGAAGTTCTGCCTAGTGTGAATGCACGGTTAGCATTGCGAGATGATTTATATCTTCGCGCAACTGCTGGTAAAACCATCACTCGTCCTGACTTTGTACAATTAAATCCGCTGACCAATTACTTCGAGCCGACAGATACTACGGCAGCAACCGGCAACGGCGGTAATCCAAACTTGGAAGCAGTGGAGTCAGTTAACTATGATTTGTCGCTTGAGTGGTATTTTGCTGATTCAAGCTCTTTAAGTGCAACAGTATTTGCGCGTGATCTTGACGGTTACATTCAAACTTATTCTGAAGTTGAGGCTCGCAATGGTCGTGAGTACCTGGTTAGCCGCCCACGTAATACAGGTAAAGGCAATCTGGATGGTATTGAATTGTCCTATACCCAATTCTTTACTGAATTGCCCGGGTTTTGGTCTGGTTTTGGTGTTCAGTTGAATACCACCTTTATGGATGGCGAAAGTGAATCTCCCATCACTAATAAAATGCAAAATCTGGCTAACGTATCTGATGAATCTTACAATGCCGTCTTGATGTATGAACAAGATGGATTGTCCGCTCGGTTGGCTTATAACTGGCGCAGTGAGTTCTTTCTTAGTTTTAACGAAGGTGGTGCACAGCCCGGTAAATCAGTTGTCGTAAAAGATGAAGAAACTCTCGATTTTTCTATCTCTTATGACTTGACCGAAAACCTGACAGTATTCACCGATGCAACCAATCTGTTGAATGATCCGTACAAAAACTGGTTTGGTGGCGATTCATCTGCTGACGAGTCGCTTTATCCTCGCGATATAGTGGCACGTGAGCGTACTTTTTCTGTCGGTGTTCGTTTCAGTATGTGATGAGTTGCTAAATCAAAAAAGTGGTTACAATAATGTGATCTTCTTTTAGTTTCATTGCGGTCTTGCCCTTAAGCCCCGCCTTTATCGGCGGGGCTTTTTATTTCTCTTATATTGAAACTCCTACGTTGTTGGTGCATGAGATGCTTTTGCAGTGTTTAAAAAGTTAAGTAAAGCCCGATATTTATAATTGATAAGTAGTATATTCCCGCTTTTGGGATAACTTATTGTGGTGGATTTTATGAATAATTTAGCTGTGTTCCTGCGCTTACTCACGTTGGGGGTAGGGTTGTTTGTAGCCTCAGCGCATGCATTGGAACTTGCCCCCACTCGCGATGTGCAATTGCTGGATAGCCCATTCCTGCAAGCGCAAAACACCAATAAAGATTATGTAATGGCACTGGATACTGAAAAGCTATTGGCGCCGTTTCGTCGTGAGGCAGGTTTGCCGTTTAAAGAGACTTACGGCAATTGGGAATCCTCCGGGCTTGATGGTCATATGGGCGGGCATTACGTGACGGCACTGGCATTGCTCTATGCAGCTACTAAAGACGATAGCGTATTGCAGCGTTTGAATTATGTGATTGCGGAATTAAAGAAATGCCAGGACAAGTTGGGCACGGGTTATATAGGTGGCATTCCCGATGGCAACAAAATATGGAGTGAAATCGCGCGCGGCGATATTCGTGCGGATAACTTCTCCACCAATGAGCGTTGGGTGCCTTGGTATAACCTGCATAAAATCTACGCGGGTCTGCGCGATGCTTATATATATGCGGGCAATGAAGACGCTAAAAAAATGTTGGTGCGTTTGTCGGATTGGACAATTGAGCTCACCAAAAAACTCTCGCCTGAACAAATGCAAACGATGCTGCGCACAGAGCATGGTGGCATGAATGAAGTCTTTGTGGATGTGGCGCAAATCACCGGGGATAAAAAATATCTCACATTAGCGGAGTCTTTTTCCCATCAGGCCATTTTGCAACCGCTGGAGCAACAACAGGATCAACTGACTGGCCTGCATGCCAACACGCAAATTCCCAAAATTATCGGTTTTAAACGCTACGCTGATGCAACGCACAACGCGCAATGGAATCAGGCGGCAGAATTTTTTTGGCAAACCGTGGTAGACAAACGTACAGTAGCCATTGGCGGTAACAGCGTAAAAGAACACTTTCACGATAGCAGTGATTTTACGGCGATGATTGATGATGTGGAGGGGCCGGAAACCTGCAATACCTATAACATGCTGAAGCTGACGCAGCTGTTGTATTTGTCGTCCGCCCATGGGCACAAGAATCCAGCCATGAAGTATGTGGATTACTATGAGCGTGCGTTGTTCAACCATATTTTATCCTCCCAGCATCCACAAACCGGTGGGCTGGTGTATTTCACTTCCATGCGACCTAATCATTACCGCAAATATTCGCAGGTGCATGATGGTATGTGGTGCTGTGTGGGGTCGGGCATTGAAAGCCACTCCAAGTATGCGGAATTTATTTATGCGCGCGACCTGACAGCGAAAAAATTGCCCGAAGTGTTTGTGAATTTATTTATTCCCTCACGCATGACTTGGGCAGAGCAGGGCATAAGCCTTACGCAACAAACGCAATTTCCCGATGCCGACACAACCGAATTGGTAATTGAAAACAGCAAACGTTTCCGCTTGCAACTGCGCTATCCCTTCTGGGTTGAACACGGGCAATTACAACTGCGGGTGAATGGTAAAAAGGTCAGGGTGACGCAACAGCCGGGTGACTATATCGCGCTGGAGCGTCGCTGGAAAAAAGGTGACAAGGTACAGGTGATATTGCCTATGAAGCCGCGCCTGGAAAAGTTGCCGGACGGCTCAAACTATTACGCGGTATTGTACGGCCCTATTGTGCTTGCACTTAAAGCCCAACCTTTTCTCACGGAAAAAATAACCTATTTTGCCGATGACTCGCGCATGGGGCACATTGCTTCCGGTCAGGTTTGCCCCTTGGAAGCGGCGCCGTTTTTGTTAGGGAATAGCAATGAGTTTATCCAGCAATTAAAACCGGTAGCAGGCAAGCCGCTCACCTTTAACGCCAGCGGTTTAATCAATGGCCAGAATATGCAGCAAGTTGAATTGGTGCCTTTCTTCCGCGTACATGAATCGCGCTATGCGCTGTACTTGCCTTACAGCACGGCGGCCGATGTGGAAAAAAACCGCGCTACAGCAGCAGCGGAGGAAAAAGCGCGCCTTCAATTGCAGGCCAAAACGATTGATCAGGTTTCGCCCGGCGAACAGCAGCCTGAATCAGACCATTTTTACAAAGGTGAGCAAGCCGAAACCGGTTTGCACAATGGCCGCCATTGGCGCCACACCCGCGCCTGGTTCAGCTATGAATTGAACGATAAGCAGCAGGAAGCCAAGACCCTGCAAATTACTTACGCGGGCGTCGACACCGGGCGACAATTTGATATTCAGCTGAATAATGTGGTGATTGCCCGCGTTGAATCCACGGGCAATACACAGGCATTTTTTACAGTGGATTATGCGATCCCTTCAGATCTGGTCAAAAAATCCAAGGGTAAATACACCGTGAAATTTATCGCCGCCCCCGGTTCGATTGCCGGTGGGATTTATGGCGTGCGGTTATTGCGGGAGTAGCGTTTGCTGACCCGGTTTAGTCTGCCGGGTCGAGCAGTTGGGCGCGTATCGCGGTAATTTTGGGGAGTGCTTGAATAAAGGCGGCTACCAGTTCAGGGTCGAATTGTTTACCGGATTCATTCTGGATGTAGTCCACTGTAGTCTCAATCGGCCATGCCTCTTTATAGGGGCGTTTGCTGGTGAGGGCGTCAAACACGTCGGCCAAGGCGATGATTCGCGCTTCGATGGGGATGGCCTTACCCACAAGGCCTTGCGGGTAGCCGCTGCCATCCCACTTCTCGTGATGACACAGGGCGATGCGACGGGCCATTTGTAGCAGCGTGGAGCTGTCGTCGCCAATAATCTCGGCGCCGATGCGCGCATGCTGCTTCATGATCTCCCATTCTTCGGGCGTGAGTTTGCCTGGCTTACAGAGGATGGCATCGGGGATGCCCATTTTGCCCACGTCGTGCATGGGCGCGGCATTGAACAGCTCTTCTGCATCGGCCTCCCCCATGCCTGCGGCCAGGGCGATCTCACGCGCAAAGTGGCTCATGCGTATGACATGCAGGCCGGTTTCGTTGTCCTTGTATTCGGCGGCGCGGCCAAGGCGCTGGATCACTTGCAAGCGCGTGGTGCGCAGGGTTTCGGCGCTGACCAGCGACAGTTGTGCCTTGACCCGCGCTAGCACAATAGGGGCGCTGACGGGTTTGGTGATGTAATCCACGCAGCCGACGGCAAAGCCTTCGGTTTCGTCGCGGTCGTCGCTCAGGGCGGTAACAAAAATCACCGGGACTCCCTGGGTTTCCGGCTGTTGCTTGAGGCGCTGGCAGGTTTCAAGGCCGGTGATGCCGGGCATCATAATGTCGAGCAGGATTAAATCAGGGCGCTCTGCCTGAGCCAGTGCCAGGGCTTTTTCGCCATCGCGGGCGAACAGCAGTTGATAGTCCTGTTGCAGAATTTGCCGCAGCACCTGCAGGTTGAGTGGCTCATCATCAACGACAAGTAGTTTGGGGCGGCTATCGCGCAGAGGTGTCATGAGCGGTGTGGTCATGATGGTTCCCGTATTACCCAGGGGGCGTTGGTTATCCAATGCCGCAGCAGCTTGGCGGCGGCGTCAAAGTCAAACATATCCAGTGCGTCATCCAATTGCGCCAGTTCCGCAGCGGGCATGAGGTGATGTAACTGGGCGAGGGATTCCTCGTCGATACTGGAGCGTTGGCAGGCTTGGGCCATGACTTCCAGCAACGCCAGGGGAACCCCGGCGGTATCGGCCGGCGCGGCAGATGGCGTTGGCAGCAGGCCGGCAATGGCAGTTTGTACCTGCGCCATGGCCTGCGGGAGCGATGTACTGAGTAGTTCGGCTAAGGGCGTGGTGACGGCGGCATCCGGCTGCTCTATGTGCTGCAGCACTTGCGCTACTTGCATCAGCCCGAGGTTGGCCGCCGCCCCTTTCAGACGATGGGCTTGGGCGTGAATATCCGGCATGGCGACTGTGAGCGGCGCGCGGTTGAAGTCGCTGCAGAAGCGCTCAATGGCTTTATAGAGCGTGGTTTTATCGCCCCAGCGAGCTTCGGCGGCGGCGAAGTCGATAACCGGACTTGCGCTGGCCTGGGGCTTGTTTGCCGAGGCGACTAGGGCGGTATTGTCCAGTTGCAGGCAGCGCGCAATTTCCTGGTAAAGCTCGTGTTTGTCGATGGGTTTGGAGGCAAAACCGTCCATGCCTGCCAGGTCGGCGTCTTTGCGGTCTTTTGGCAGTACGCTGGCGGTGAGGGCGATAATAGGGACGGGGCTGCGCTGTTGCAGGCGCTCCCATTCGCGGATGATCTTGGTGGCCTGTAGTCCGTCCACCTCGGGCATTTGGATGTCCATCAACACTATATCTATGCGCCGTTCCTGAAACACAGCCCAAGCTTCCAGTCCATTACTGGCGCAATAGACCTCGTGCCCATCGCGGCGCAGCATCACGTCCAATAGCTCGCGGTTTTGTGGCACATCGTCGGCTACCAGAATGCGCAGGGGTGGCAGGGCAGTGTCCTGGTGCGCGCTTGGCACCTCGCTGGCGCTGGCGGCTTCCAGCGGCAACAACACTTCAAAGCAGCTGCCTTCGCCTTCGCGACTGGTGACACTGATGGTGCCGCTCATGAGTTCGGTGAGCTGGCGGGCGATGGTTGTACCCAGCCCGGTGCCGCCAAAGCGCCGCGCCATGGAGGCATCGGCCTGGGTGAAGGGCGTAAAAATGTGTTCGATGCGATCGGCAGCTATGCCGATACCGGTATCGATAATGCGAATGCGCAGGTTGTTGCCTGCGTCTTCCAGCGTCAGGCGCACTTCGCCGTGTTGGGTAAATTTGATCGCATTGCCCAGCAGGTTGATCAGTATCTGGCGGACACGCAACTCATCGCCCAGCACCAGGCTGCGCAGGGTCGCGGGGTAGTCCAGGTGCAGCCCCAGGCCTTTTTTGTCGGCCAGCAATTGCAGTTCGGCCATGATTTGCTGGCACAACTCCCGCAGCGAGAAAGCGCGTTTATCCAGTTCCAGTGCACCGCGTTCGAGTTTGGCGGTATCGAGTATGTCGTTGAGCAGGCCGAGCAGGGAGCGGGCGGATTGCCGCACGGTTTGCATCTGTTTGTGCTGGCCGGGGTTGAGCGGGGAGTCGAGCAGTAATTCGGTAAAACCGATAATGGCATTCATCGGCGTGCGAATTTCATGGCTCATATTAGCGAGGAACATGCCCTTGGCAATGGAGGCTTGCTCGGCGCGCTCTTTGGCGATCATCAAGTCCTGCTCCATGGATTTGCGCTCGGTCAAGTCGATAGCCACTTTGAACACTTTCCAGGGTTTGCCATCCACATCCAGAATCGGGTTGTAAGCCGCCTGGATCCATACCGGATTGCCATCAATCCCCACCCGGCAGTACTCGCCACTTTGGAATTCGCCCTGCCGCAGTTGTTGCCAAAAGCGCTGGTAATCCTCGCTGGCAGCGTCTTCCGGCAGGCATAATTTGCGGTGATGTTGCCCCAGGATTTCCGCCCTGACATAGCCGGTCAGTTTCAGGAAGTTATCGTTGATGGCGATGATGTTGCCATCCATATCAAACTCAGCTACCGCCAGGGCTTTGCTAATGGCCTGCACTACCCCTTCAAATTCATTCGCCCGGCGCCGTGAATCGGTGATGTCGATAATAACCCCGTCAATCCACGCGGGCTTGCCGGTTTGGTCATACACATGGCTGCCGGTCTCCGAGACCCAGCGCTCGCGACCATCGCGGTGAATAAAGCGATATTCGCAGTGATAGGGTCGTTGTTTGCGCAGCGCTTCATCCAGTTGTGCATCAATGCGCGCGGCATCACCCGGGTGGACTAAATCGCCCAAGTGGATGCGCCCCTCCATAAAATCCCGCGCGGGCCAGCCGGTCACACGCTCTACCGCATCGCTGATGAACAGGGTGCGCCAAGGTGGCGAAAAAATGGTGCGAAAGGCAACGCCGGGCATATTGCTGATCAGGGTTCGGTATTGCTGCTCGCGTTCGCGCAGGCGCGATTCGCTGTCCTGCATTTGGCCATAGAGCTGGCGGTAGCGCAGGATCAGGTTGCCGGCGAGCGCGAGCATACTTAGCGCCACGGTGGTGGCCGTAATAATAGTCGCCAAAATAATGTGGTTGTTGGTGGCATCGGCCAGCACTTCGCCATCGCCGATAAACAGTGCGGCCTCCATTCCGATGTAATGCATACCTGCAATCGCAAACCCCATGACACAACTGGCCAGCAGGCTTTGTTGCAGCGGTTGCAGGCGCTGCTGATCGCGCAGGCCAAAGCGAATCCACAGCGCCAAAATGGCCAGTAAGACGGCCACTAAAATGGATGCAGCAAACCACCAGGGATCGTATTTCAGCGTGGCGCTCATGTGCATGGCCGCCATGCCGGAGTAGTGCATAGTGCCAATGCCTGCGCCTACCAGCACCCCGCCAATAATCAGTTGCCGACGGCTGATCTGCTCGCTGGACAGCATTTGCAGTGCTACCCAGGAGGCAAATACGGAAGGCACCATGGAGGCGAGTGTGCCTACAGGGTCATAGTGCACGTGGCTGCCAATACGGAAGGCGAGCATGCCAATAAAATGCATGGACCAAATGCCGCCGCCCAGCGCCAGCGACCCGCTCAGCAGGGCCACTTGGGTATGCAAACCCTTGGGCGCGCGCTGGGTCATGGTGGCAATTTGCAAACCGATATAAGAGGAACCAATGGCGATAAGAAGGGAGAGACCAACAAGCCAGAAATTGTAGCTTCCCTCTATCAAACTGGCGGGATCGGGGTTGAGGACAAAAAGATTCAGCATTGTGCGCGGGCTACTAATTGAAGGTGGCTACTGACTTATAGTCAAACGGGTTGCTAACAGATCACTAGAGACTAGCTGAGCCTGGGCATGGCGTCTAATGCGGGAGCTGCAAACTGGAAATTTATTCGAGTATAACCAGCGTCATAAATTGTTTATCTGGCAGGATTTGATACGCCGCTCGTAGCTCACAACCGATGGTGAGCCTTTCACTGAGTGTTTCATTGACACGCATGGAAATAAGTTTTTTTTGTGGATTAATGTGTGTGATAGCGATGCTGGAAAAATCAAAATATCGCCCAACTTCAGTAAACGCTGCCTTAAAAAAGCTTTCTTTTACAGAAAATGCCAGTGTAAATAATTGATTAACCGGTAAGGCGTGACTGTGCTTAAAAATGACATCGTATTCGCGGTCAAATAACGTGTGCCGGTTTATTTTTGCATAACAGTCACTATCGATTTCATCCTGAATGTCGATACCGATTCCACGGATATTTGATTGTAGAGCGGTGATTGCGACAGCATATCGGCTGCTGTGGCTGATAGAGCCGATAATATGGGCGGGCCATAAAGGGTTTCTGTGCTTGCCAATATGGACATCAGCAACGCTATTGTTTAACAAGCGTAATGATTTTTTGGCGCAGTATCTGCCCGCGAAAAACTCTGCCCGGCGTTTTTCCACGGAAGCTTGTATTGCTGGCGGGCAATAAATGCCGTGACGTTGAAATAGGTCATCGGCATATGCCGCTACAGAAAATCGACAATAGCAAAGTGATATCGCGCCGGAAAAATCAGGATTGCCATGCTCTGACACAATAAAAGTGCTCACGGCACTCTTATCACCGCTGCTGTTTACCCTCGTTTGGGATTTTTCAGGAAATACCCTTTCATTCATGCCGTTATCTTCAGGCATCGTCTCAGTTCCTACCGATAGTCAATATTTCACTGGTGTTTAGTCTGACGCCCTAATTGAAGAAGCCGTGGGCTTGCGGTGGCGCCCACTCTATATTAATGATTATAGTAATGCTAATAATTATCATTTAGAATAGGTGCTTTATGGACAAACCTTGAGGAAGATATGAATAACTCGAAATACACGTTGATAGTGATGTCAGCTTTGCTGGGATTAGCTCCTATGGTAATGGCTGAAGCAGAAGAAAATACCAGGCAGTTATCCAAAGTTGTTGTTACCGGTGAGTTGTTGTCCCGTACTGTGGAGGAGAGCGGTACCAGCGTTTTGGTGTTTGAGGAGGAAACGCTCAGCGCCCGCCCCGAACTGCGATCTGTTCGCGACGTATTGCGTGAAATACCCAATATCACGGACGTAACCGGCACAGGCAAAGCTCCGACTGTGCGTGGTGTGGATGGAACCGGGCCTGCAGAAAATGCCAATGCGTTCTTTGCCGGTAGTCGTGCGCGGTTGAATTGGCAAATTGATGGCCGTTCAGCAACCTACAATGAAGTTGTTTTTGGTGATATAGGCATTTGGGATTTGCAAAGCATTGAGGTATTTCGTGGTCCCCAAAGCACATTGGTGGGGCGCAATGCCATTGCGGGAACGATTTTGGTCAGGACCAATGATCCTGTTATGGAGCAGAAATCGGCTGTGCGTATAGAAGGCGGCAACTTTGAGCAAAAGCGTGTGTCGCTAATGCACAATCAGCCATTGAGTGAGAGCGTCTCGCTGCGTTTTGCTGCAGATGGATTTGAGCGTCAATCTCCCGTCGACTACGACGAGGTGGAGGGAGTTGGGAATCCGGCAGATATCAAGGGGCACAATCTGCGCGCAAAATTACTTTATGAACCACACAGTGAGAGAGCAACACGTTTATTGCTCACGGTTGCCGATGTCAATTATGAAGGTCCAAATGGTGAAATTGTGGTTCGACCCTTTAAGGAGCAACGCTCTAATTTCCCCCAGCAGCCGATTCATAATCCTCGCACCACAAGTGCCGGAATTGAGTTCAGCACTTTCTTGAGCGATATGCTTGAGTTCGAGCTTGATGCATCGGTATCTGACTTCAGCTTTAAGCGCAAAATGGCTGAAGATGGCAGCAGCGCAGAAGTTAATACGGATGAGCAGGTATTGGAGCCTCGCCTGCGTTATACCAGTAATGGCGGAAGCGAATGGGTAGCGGGCGCAAGATTATATCGGGCTCGACAAGATGAATGGATTCAGTTTATTGGCCTTCAACGGTTTGATGATGAATCGGATGCGCGCTCTATCTATGCCGAAGGCCGCATTCCTTTTTCGGAGCGTTATGAACTGACCCTTGGATTGCGTTATGAAGAGGAAGATCGCACACGTGACGGTGGGGATCCAACTCGCCAAATCGCTAATATCCAGGCGGATAATCGCTACGATGCGTTGTTGCCAAAACTTGGGTTGAGTTATAAACCTAACGACCAACAAATTGTGGGTGTTTTATATTCCCGAGGCTTCAATGCGGGTGGGGGCGGAATTACATTTGCCTTTCCAATTGTGAATTATGAATACGCCGAGGAGTATGTTGATTCCGTTGAAATCTATGGCCGCCAACAGTGGCTTAATGGCAAGTTGCGCACGACACAAAATTTATTTTATTCGCTATACGACGATATGCAATTACCGTTTGACCTGACTCCGGAAAACTCACGCGATGAAGCGTTTGTCGTACGCAATGCAGATGGTGTACGCATTCAAGGTTTAGAGCTTGGCCTATCCTGGCAGATTGATGAACAATGGAGTGCGTTTGGTAATCTGGCTTTTCTGGATACAGAAATTACTGATTATCCCAATTCAGGTCTTGAGGGGAATTCATTATTTACTGCACCGTCTGCCGCGCTACAGTTTGGTGTGACATGGACCAAAGAGCGTTGGAATGTGGCTCTGAACGGCCAGTTTTCTGAAGGCTATTATACGAGCATCACCAATGATCCTGACGGAAAAACGGATGCCTATGGTTCACTGAATACTAGTGTGTCTTATCAGCTCAATGATATTGTCAAGCTGTATGTTGCAGCGCGAAATTTATTGGACGAAGACACTCCTATCGCGTTATACCCAGGTACTGCTCCACAAGGCAGTACACAATCTGACAGTGATTTTGATACAGCGGTGTTAATGCAGCCCCGCACGGTGACCGCAGGCATTCAACTGGATTTTTGATAAAAACTAACCGCAGGATAAGAAAAGGCTCTTTAGTAAAGTGAAGAGCCTTTTTGAATTTTATAGGCTGTAGATGAATGAAAAATATAAAAGGAGTGATGTGATGGGTTTATTGGAACATGAAAGTCAATATTGGCCTGTTGCTTTAACGGTTGCGCATGGCGAAGCGACGCTGGAGCAACACATGTGCTCGCTGGCGTCATGGGATAACTGGTTTTGTAAGGGCGAACCATTTCATGTGATACGGGTTTATCTGGATGAAGCTTCATTGCGCCATCCTGAGGGCGCTGCTCAGGCGACACAGCGTTGGATGGCGGCAGGTGCTGCTGAAAAAATGCGTGAACTGGTGCAATCCATGTTGATTGTTGTTCCGCCAAATCAATATGAGCGCATGAAAAAAATGAGCGTGCGCAAGGCTTTTGGTATTCCTGGCGGCTTATTTGCTTCACTGGAAGAAGCCTACGCATGGCTTGATAATCCGTCTGAGCCTGTGAGTGGAATTCCTGTTGATAAAAAAGCGCTAGAGGCAATTCAATGTTCGGTGAATGAAATTGCCAATAGTTAAGCAGACCACATCCCTGTGGTCTTATGAATCATTTCTGCGATGGATACTATTTTAAGCGTGCAATTAATTCGGTATTGGCTACTTGCAGCGCCTGCCGCTCTATTAATAATTGCAGGCATTCATCTATCAGCAAATCTACATCATCACCTAATACCACTGTTTGGGCGGCAAATGCTGCCGAACGTAACGCTCGTCTTAGGCTTTGGGGATTTTCACCGCCACCAACAACAATATTTTCACGTGTCGAAATGATGTCGAAGTTTGCATGACTAACGAACTGCAAAACCTCGTCCAGCGGATGATGATACATCGCCAACGGAGCATCTTTCAGACGGTTTCGCCAAGCGGGACGGTCAAAGACTTCCTGCAAGGTATCCCGCAGGGCAAATCCTTGTGCACGGGGTTGGCCACAGCTCCACTGCAACACCAAATGGCCATCAGGCGCTACGGTATTCGTTAATTGCTGCAGGGTGGGGCGCACATCCTCCAGCCAATGAATCATCCAACAAGTTGTAACCAGCTCGTAGTGGCGCGGAGTAAGATTGAGTTGGCGTGCATCGCATACATTAAGCGTAACAGGTAAGCCATGGCAGCGTTTCCGTGCCGCCAAAACCATTGATTCAGATACGTCATTCCCATCGACTTGCCAACCGCAACGGGCAAGCGCTTCAACAAGCCGCCCGCTGCCACAACCGACATCGACTGCGCGACCTGGTGGTAGATCACTCCAAACGCCAATAGAGGCTAGTGCCTGATAGGCGGCTTGAAACTGACCATCGTTACCTGCTTCATATTCATTGGCGAGCCACTGCGGTGCGAGACTGGTTGGTTCGCTCGCAGATTGATGGTGGGTATTATTTGTGGGTTCGCAAAGGGCATCTTCAGTCATGATATTAATATTCCTTGTGTGTTGGTCTGCTGGCGGGATTGTTGAATGTGAGTGATAAGTTGTTGGCGCGCGATCTTGCCAACTGCGGTTAGTGGCAGTTGATCTACAAATTCCAACCGGTCTGGCAACATGAATCGTGCAATGCCTTCCTCGGTAAGAAAGGCGCGTACTTCGCTCAATGTTGGTTTTGGTGTGGCTTCATCAAGTACCAGAACAGCACATACTTGCTCGCCAAGTCGTTCGCAGGGTAAGCCGATGACTGCGACATCCCGAATCGCATCCAGTTGTGCCAGCAATGCTTCCAGCGCTTCTACGGATACAGTTTCGGCGCCACGACGAATAACTTCTCGGAGACGTCCTTCGACTACCAAATGCCCGGAACTGAGTTGCCGCACTAAATCGCCTGAGCGGTAATAACCATCCTCGGTGAAGCTGCGGCGATTAACCTCGTCTGCTTTGTAATAGCCTCGCAAGGTGTAGGGGCCGCGTGTCCAGAGCTCTCCTTGTTTCCCGCGAGGAACATCTTCACCATCGGCATCAACTATGCGGATTTCATCAAGTGGTGAGAGTGGGTGGCCTTGTGTTCCCTGTATTAACAGATCAGGATCCGAGGACCGTGTGTAGTTAAGAAGCCCCTCGGCCATCCCGAATACTTGTTGTAACGCACAGCCGAGTTCAGGGCGGATGCGACGAGCTGTGCCCATATCAAGCCGTGCGCCACCCACTTGCAACAAGCGTAAGCTATTTGGTGGCGGGCCCATTTTACTCGCGTATTCAAGCCAGACTCGCACCAACGGCGGTACGAGAGCTGTTACCGTCACACCGGCTCGTGCTATGTATTCAAAGGCTGTTTCCGGGCTTGGGGAGGGACACATGACTATGCTTGCTCCGCTATTTAATGCGCCGAGCAATCCAGGGCAGGCCAGCGGAAAGTTGTGCGCTGCTGGTAGTGCCACCAGATAACAATCACTTGGGCCAAGTTCGCAAACCCCGGCACTGGCGGCCGCGTTATACAGATAATCGCGATGGGTGCGAGGAATCAGCTTGGGTAGGCCGGTTGTGCCGCCGGAACACAGCAATAATGCGATGCCTGCAGGATCAACAAAATGTCCGGGCAGTTTTTCATTGCTGATATTGTCTTTGAGTAAAGAGGCAAGTGTGAGGTGAGGCCCTGCGTCAGTCGTGTCGATGATAATGTGTTCGAGCTCTGGAATTGCATGGCGCAACTGATTGCCCAGCGCCTGAAAATCCATACCTGCTTCACCTTCACTGGCGAGCCAGGCACGCGCATTGGTCAGGCGAACAAAATGTTCAATTTCACGGCGTCTGTGTCCCGGCAGGGCCATCACTGGAATAACCCCCAGTTCAAGTAATGCAAAGAGGGTGACAATAAAAGCATTGCTATTACCCATTTGCAGAACAACGCGGTCACCGCGCGATAAGCCAATATCCGCTAGCCCAAATGCCAGACGTTTAATCTGCTGTAATAATTCCCCGCCTGATAATACTTGCCATGGTGTTGCTGCGAATCCCGGGCCGCTCAATACAGTGTCTTGTTGACGACACAATAATTTGGTTTCAAGCCATTGCGTCAGATTTGCTTCGCCCCAAATGCCGTTGCGACGATAATGTTCAATCAATGCTGGTGGCCAGGGCGTCAAACCATCGAAAGCTGGATCTGTATTTTTCATGATGCGGCCTCATCAAATTCAGCGATCAGTGCTTCATCATCAAGCGCCATAATTTCACAATAAATGGTAGCAATATGGGCGATGTGCTCAGGGTCTCCGCTGGTGCTGATGACCTCTGCCAGGCCGGCAATCGTGGGTGAGTTAAATAAGCGTTGCATGTCCAGTGCGGCAACACCAAAAATTTCACGCAGTTGTGCAACCAGGGTATTCGCCAGCACCGAATCTCCCCCTGCCGCAAACAAATTCTGGTGAATATTATTGCCATCACCGCCAATAACAGCGCACCAAACGGAAGCTACTGCTCGTTCTATTGGCGTCCTGGGGGCTGCAGCAGGTTTATTTTGTAGTGTCGGGGCATAACAGGTGACTTGCGGGCGCACGCGTTCTGTTGGTAATGCGTCTGCAAGGCAGTTCGACCAGGCTACTTCCGTAGCGGCAAGTGCCTCAACCGATTGACGGAAAAATGTAAACATTACATCCAGAACGCCATCGACAAATGCGTCTTCACGGCAATCCCAATTGAGTAACAATCCATCATCCAGTTCGGTAACTTGGGTATCGAGTAAAACCTGTGGGCCTTGCGAGATAATCCATATTGGATCACCAAACACACGTCTGACGGCAGGATCGAATAATTCCCCTAAATTAAGCGCGCTAGTAAAAACTACTGGTGCAATTACCTGCCGTCCTTTCAGGCGGCCGAGATCGCGCAGCACTTGTACGCCGTTATATTCAGCGTGAGTGACATCCTGATGCAGCCGGTGTTGAACATGTTTGGCTCGCTCATGGAATGCATCGCGTCCGCTTAGATCAACATCGAGCATCACTGAACTACTGAAGTCACCAACGACACCTGATAAATCCTGATTGCCCATTGGGCGGAGGAAGAGTGGAACATTGAGCAGGAAACGGGGTTCGCTGCTCCAGCCCGCCAGTGTTTCGGCTAATACGGTTGCCAATACTGCTGCCGGCGTCAAGCCGCGCTGAAGGCATTGTGCGTAGAGCTGGCTACGCAGCTCAGGCGAGAAATAAAAATGACGTCGTGTGGTCTGGGGGTGGCTATAGGGCGAATTATTCAATGGTAGCTGTGGCCCCTCCGGTAGCTCACTCAAGCGATCATGCCACCATTTTCCATCGGTTTCTTTGACGGTTGGCCAGCGCTTTTCACTTGCTTCGCGAAAATCCCGATAGGTAGCAACCAGTGGTGGTAAAACGGTATCGATATTTTCATAAAGCAAGGCTAATTCACGTAGCAGCGTTCGGTAGCTAACGGCGTCGGCGGCAATCATGTCCACATCCAAATGCAATCGACTGCTGCCGTCAGGTAGCAGGCTGAGCGCAGCGGCGAGCACTTCGCCTGCCTCAATGTTAAGCATTTGTGATGAATAAAGATGGCGTGTTGCGTCAAGTTGTTCGTTGGCTTTTTCTGTCGTTGTTTTGCGCAAGTCGTTAACTTTTAGCGGTATTACTTGCTCAACAGGTAAGTGAAGTTGTTTGCCGTCGGTTGTCACTTTCAAGCGTAATGATGGGTGACGTTCTGCTAATTTTCGCAAGGCACTCGACAGGCGTTCCGGATTGATACTGTGTCCGTTAGTTGTATCGATACGGCGTTGAAATTCGGTGTAAAGGTGAGCAGATACTCCACCGAGTGGTTGCTTTGGATCGCGCCCCAACCAATAGGCGTATTGCATGGGGGCCAGGGCAAATGGCTCATTATGTTGTGTGGGTTTGCGTGTTGTTAGTTTGTTGTTTATTGAGCCCTGCGTATGTGCAGATGGTGTCAATGGTAAGGAGAGATGACGTACCCACGCGTTAGCACGTGGCTCATGAGCCAGTGTTGCAAAATCGACTTGGTGCCCGGCTGAACGCCAAAAGGCGACGAACCCCATGAGTGTTATGGAGTCCAGACCTGCAGCAAAGAGGTCGGTATCGGCAGACAGGGTATCCGCATCGACATTCAGTTTTACGGCAACCAGCGTGAGTATTTCATTCAGTAATTTTTGTGACACTAATGCATCATTCATACAGGCAATCTCCTTCTCTATTTTTCGTGTGTGATGATTGGGTTGTAACGGTCAGTCGCGCATGCAGCAAATCCAGTCGTCGCTGATGTGAGTTCTGGTGTTGTTGCGATCGCCAATGTTGTAGCAACGCCGATTGATCGAGTTTTCCATTGACGGTTAATGGCAGAGTCTCGAGATAAAGAAATGTGGAAGGCAAGCAGTGCACAGGAAGTTGTGCGGTGAGGTAGTGACGCAGTGTTAATGCATCGGGCAGGGCACTCATGTTTGGCTTGGCAATCAAGAATGCGATTAGTCCATCAGCAGTTTGTGCATTGTTGGATGGTTGAGGGAGTATGGCGCAGCGTTGAATCGCAGGGTGTGTTTCAATGGCGGCTTCAACTTCGGCGGGTTCAATGCGAAAACCACGAACTTTCAATTGTCGATCAGCACGCCCAACATAAAATAGTTGGCCTTCACGCCTTATGGCTAAATCTCCAGATCGGTATAAGCGCTCTCCTGGTTGGAAGGGGTTGGCAATAAAGCGGCTTGCTGTCAAATCCGGTCGCCCTAAATAACCCAATGCCAGTTGTTGTCCTCCAACATACATTTCGCCGGGCTCTCCGTCGGCAACATGGCTCAAGGTGTTATCCAGCAAATAAACGTCAAGCCCCGGAATCGCTTCACCGATTGGACTGCCATCTGTCTCAGCCATGTTTGGTGTCAGTTCAATCCAGGTGACATGAACGGTTGTCTCGGTAATACCATACATATTAATCAGTCGAGGTTGCCCCGGTGAATAACATGTCCACCAGCGCTTGATCTGGTGCATGTTGAGCGCCTCGCCGCCAAAAATGACGTTGCGTAATGCCAGTGCTGGCGCACCTTGTGCACCTATGCGACTTTCGGTTTGGGTTAACGCATAAAATGCAGAAGGCGTTTGATTCAGAATTGTGACCTGTTCTTCGCGCAACAGTGTGGAAAACGAATCAGGTGACCAGGCAATATCTTGAGGGACTATGCACAAGCGTCCGCCAGTCGTGAGCGCTCCCCATATTTCCCACACCGAAAAGTCGAAGGCGAGTGAATGGAACAGTGTCCATACATCAGTGTGATCACAGCGAAGTTTGGGGATCACCGCATCAAGTAGGCTTATCACTTGATGGTGGCCTACAGCTACACCTTTTGGTTTGCCGGTGGAGCCGGAGGTAAAAATAATATAGGCAATGGTTAATGGATTACCGGTGTCTGTGTTGTTCAGTGATGGAAGGGCGCTGCGCTCTGAATCAGCTATTGTTCGTGTGATGGATAAGCTCTCATGGGTATCTACCCATAAAACCCGTTTACTCAAGGACTCTGGAAGCCCTGTCTCCCATAAACGATCACAGATATCGGGCTGTGTGAGCAGGCAAATGGGGTTGCTGGATTCAAGCATCCATTCGACCCGCTCCACAGGATAATTGGGGTCTATAGGCACGTATCCTGCCCCCGCTTTCAGTATCGCTAACAGTTGGATTACCTGATCCAAACCGCGAGGTAGCATCAGCGCCACTAAATCGCCAGGACAAATACCGGCTGAGCGTAATTGTTCCGCGCTTGCATTCGCTTTCTGATTGAGTTGCTGATATGTCAAATGTTGGTTTCGGTAGCTCAGCGCAATCCGTTGTGGCCAATGTGCTGTTTGCTGTTCAAAACGGCCATGCAAACTATCGTTGTGTGCATATAAGGTTTTTTTATCCTGCGTCATGATGCCTTGGCTCCATCTGTTTGCCGCAGGGAATAGGGGCGTAAATCTGTCCAGTGAGTGGACAGCCAGTCCAGGCAATGCTGGCGCGATGTTGGCCCCAAGGTGTGGTGCCAACCATTGGGAATGGGCAGCATGTCCGGCCATAGTGAGTACTGGTATTCATCATTGACTAAAACCAGAAATGTAAGCGAATCATCGTCAAATACACTGTCACTCATGCTCAGTCTCCATGTGAGTTGTAAGTAGCGTCGGGGGTGTGCGCGTTGTGGGCCGGAGAATGGGCTGCGCTCATGGCGTTTGATGAGAGTCCATTAACCAGTTGTTGAAGCTGGTGTTTGAAGCTATCCAGTAAATTGCTGGCATCACGGGGTGTGATGGCGAGTGGGTCATAACACAGTCGAAGAGTGATTGAGTCTCCGGGGTAGATGAACAAGCCTGCAACCTGTCCGATGGAATCTCGCCAGCGCTGTTCTCGCACTAAGGACAGGGGATTTCTGGGTGAGATAGCTGCAGGCACAGGGGTTATGGATGCATGGGCTTCCATTTTTGCGTCGGCGTCGAGCGCATTTTCGATGATGAGCAAGGTATCGAAAAACTCACCAAAACGATGAGCGACTGCCAGGTTATCCAGCCTTACAGGTGCTTGTGCCTGCCATTCAAACTGCCGGGCTTGCAGCGCTTGCAACTGCGCTTCAATCGATTGTGGATTTGCCGTATCAATACGCAAAGGAAGTAATTGCGTTACCAGACCAACAAGAGATGTCACACCATCAATAGGGATAGCGCGCCCGGAATCAAATAAGCCGAAAACAACATCGGCGTGGCCAAGCTTAACTGCCAATGTTTTTGCCCAGGCTAATTGATAGAGCGATGCAGACGATACTCCGGCGGCTCTCACGGCATTAATTAAATCCCTGCTGTGGTGCGGAGAGATTGCAGCGCACACATCCTTGCTGGGGCTGCGTGTATGGCGAGAGGGGCGTAATAATGATGGGAGGGCTAATCCTTGCAAACTGTTGTTCCAATAGCACTGGGCGAGATGGCGCTCTTGGGTTTGTAACTCATCAAGATAATTTGTCCACCTCAATAAGGGTTCTTCTGTTGGGGGCATGCCACAGGCGCCGCCCAGCCATTCATTCAGGATGCGAGGTACGGACCAGCCATCCAATAACAAATGATGGCTGTTGACCAACAATCGCCAATGATTATCTGTGTGGCGTATTGCCATAAAGCGCAATAGTGGTGGCCGATGGAGTTGGAAGCGGTGCTGATACCACTCTTCGCGCAACGGAATGAGCAGCTCCTCTTGCTCTGCTATTGGTTTATGGCGCCAATCCAGACTTTGCCAATCAAGGTTTACTGCGTGTGGAATAAAGGTTGCTGCCTGATTAGGCAAAAATCCTGCGCGCAATGCCTGATGCCGGACGAAAAGTTGCGCGGCACTTTCCTGCAACGATAGGTTGGTAATTGGCAATTCGGGTGTTGATACAAGGTGCAGCTCCAACTGCGTTGTCCAGGGGTCGTTTTCTTCGTCGCATTGCCGCAGCATTTCATATTGCAGTGGCGTCACTTCCTTGAGTTCGGTGTGTTGGGTATCGATGGGTATTGAGTGCGGCGATTTTTTTTGCGTGCTGTCCTCGTCGGCTAGCTGATCAAACAATTGCTGTAGTGTTGCGAACAATGTTTGTAACGATGCAGAGTTGATAGTGGCGGCAGGTCCCATTGCATCAAATTGCAAGACACGGTAGTCGTCACGGTAACAATAGTGTGCACTGACATCCAGGTCATGGAGTAATGGCCAATGATCTCCGCAGGACTCTACCAACACATCCATACGTGGTTGTGGTGTCCAGCAGGTTGGTTTGCCTGAAGTTCCAATATCACCCAGGAAATTAAAACCCAGTTGCCATTCACGCGTTGTTGATGATTCCGCTAACCCTGATTTGTTTTTTGTGCTGTCAATTTCACTGCACCATTGACGCAGGAGTTGGCTTAAGGATTCTGCATCTTCACTGGATGTGTCGAGCATAGGCAATGGCAGCAGATGCTCCCTGGCAAACCATCCTACCGTGCGTGACAGATCCTGATTGGGTGTATTGGGAACGCGCCCATGATGCTCCAATACCAGGTTAAGAGACGATTGTTCGGGAATCAGCCTGGCCTGCATCACGGCTAATGCCGTCAGAGCGGGTAGCAGGCTGGATAATGGCAACCCGAGGCGCCGTGAAATTGCAGCGGCAGGACATTGCCCCTCATGCAGGGGGAGTTCCCAGCTCATCCGCTCTGCGGTGGCGAGCGTGCCATGGTATATGGCGGGGACTATTTGCGTGTGAAGGGCGGGGTCTAATCCGGCAGACCAATTTCTCCATGCCGTGGCAACTGGTGGCAAATGAATTGGTTGATGCCGCTCTTGCGCTAAACGTCCCAATGCAAGATCGCTAGCGAGTATATGCCAGGAGCTGGCATCCATGACCAGATGGTTGATTGCCAGCCACAGCGTGGATTGATTGTCTGGTCCATCGTATAAGCGTGTTGCGGCAAGCATAACGCCTTGTGTTGGATCCAGTGCATCGCACAACTGCCTTGCCAGTCTGCCTGCGTGTGTATCGTCACGATTGGTTGCTCCTTGCAACTGCTGTAACTGCACCGGGGGCGAATCGTCGATGGCAGGGATTGCTAATACGGGCAGTGAATCTGCAGGCCTGATCAAACGCGCTCGCAACAAGGCGTGACGTTGCAGCAATGCATTGAGTAATGCTTCCAGTTCATCGTCGGTGATGGTGGATGGCAACGGCAGGCTGACAATTTGGGCAAAGCGCTGTAGCGGAATATCCAGTGACAGGTAGCGCGCCATCAAGGGGGTTGGCAGGGCCAGGCCTGTATCGGCATTGTCGTGTGTATTGGTAAATGATATTCCTTGGCTATCGGGTGATACCAATAGCGGCGCGAGCCTGGCAACCGAACGCGAGTCGAAAACTTGCCGTGCAGTCAAGGTGATGCCATCGCGGCGGGCAAGGCTCACCAATTTAATCACAGCAATACTGTCGCCGCCCAACTCGAAAAAACCGTCATCGATACTCACCTGTTCCAGCCCCAGCACGGTCGCAAAGAGTAGGCAAAGTTTTTGCTCAAGTGCAGTGCGAGGCATGCGCCCGGGTGCAGTGTCCAATCCCTCCGGCATTACCAGCGCCCGGCGATTAATTTTGCCGTTAGGTAAGTGGGGGAGTTTTGGTAAGGGGATGACAAATGCAGGCAGTAAGTGCGCTGGAAGGTTGTTGGCAAGCCGTTGAAGTAAAGTATCGGCATCAAGTGCGCGTGTTGATCGTTCTGCTTGATTTGCGCTATCGCCGGTTTCGACAAAACACAGCAATTGCATTGTGCCCACACTATTTTTTCGCGCGACAACCGCACAGGGGAGCTGCACCAATTTTTCTACCGTGGCTTCCACTTCCAGTGGCTCTACCCGGAATCCCCGAACTTTTACTTGCTCATCGATGCGCCCAATGTAATCCAGTCGACCGTCCGGCAACCAGCGCACACGATCACCGGTGCGGTACAAGCGCGTGCCGGGCTGACCATGTGGATTAGCAATAAATTGCGTGGCTGTGAGGTCGCCGCGCTGCAGATAGCCACGCGCCAAACCTGCGCCAGCAATTGCCAATTCACCCGCTACTCCGGGAGGGGCAAGTTGTAAGCAAGAATCCAGAACATAGACTTGTGCACCCGCAATGGGCCCACCAATATTTGGCGGACTACCTGTGTCTGCCTTGGCAATCATCGAGTCTACACATGCCTCTGTGGGACCGTAGAGATTAAAACCCGCGGTGTTTTCCAGTGTGAGGATGCGATCCCAAAGAGCTTGTTTTACCGATTCGCCACCAAAGGCGAGGATGGTGGGTAGGTGAGCTGGCAGGTGTTGCCCACTGGCATCGGTAAGGCCGGATTGTAACCACGGCAACACTTCATCCAGCATGCCCGGCGTCAATTCAATAAAATCCAGACGACGTAAAATAATTTCACGAGCTAATGCAATCGGATCCTGCATGGTATCAACATCCAGCAGATGCAATGTATGGCCGTCAATCATCCACAAGGTTGGTTGCCATGAAGCATCAAATGCCAATGACCAAGCGTGACCAATTTGTAATGGAGCGTTGGCAGTCCGTCGGTAGGCTTCGTGATACAAATCATTGCGATGGCTAGTGAGCAAATTAACAAAGGCAGAGTGAGGGACAACAACGCCTTTAGGTGCTCCAGTGGAGCCGGATGTAAATACAATGCACACCGGGTGAGCGGATTGTAATGGGCTGCGACGTTCAGTGTTGGAGAGATCATTATTTGCCAGCCCTAACGCTTCAGCGGCCTTTTCCGCTACCGCCAGGCTAATAGAGTTCTCCATTGCAGAGTGCTCTAGCGCGTCTACAAACTGTAATACAGGCTGCGCCAGCGTGATGACGCGATGAATGTATTCGGCTGGGTAGGATGGATCGATAGGGACGAAGGCCGCGCCCGCTTTGAGTATTGCTAACATCGCAACAAACCATTCAGACCGACGGGGTAAAGCAATAGTAATGCGATCTTCAGGGCCGATGCCTTGAGCAACGAGCCAGCGCGCCAATTTATTGGCCCGTGCATTCAATTGCGCAAACGATATTCCCCGTTGCGGCAGCTGTTGATTTTCTACACCGAGCGACAAGCTAGCCAATGCTATGGCATCGGGTAGTTTACGAACCCTATTCTCAAAACATTCGACTAATGTTTTTTCACTGCTTGGAAGAGCAGCACGTGTGCCCCAGGAAATTAATTGTGAGTATTCTTCGGGTAATAGCACACTGTGTGCTGACAATCGTGTGTCGGGTGTTGTCACACATGTCTCAAACAGGCGCACCAATCGGCGCATATGGTTTTGCACCGTGCCCTGCTGGTATAGGGCGCGACGCCAGGTGGCTTGAAGCTGCAAATTGCCATCGTGAAGTAATGCATCAAACGATAAATCGATTTGCGAGGTGCCATTGAAATGTTTTTTCCAATGTACTTCCAGACCATCCATGGTTGGTGATTCCATTCCATGGCTAAGAAAGGTCACCATGGTATCCAATAACGGATTGCGCGTTGCGCCGCGAGCAATATGCAAATGATCCAGTAAATGCTCAAAAGGAATCTCGGCATGCGCAAATGCTAAGCGACATTGTTTTGCGCAATGATGGGCAAGCTCGCGAAAACTCCAGTGGCTTGCAATCGAAAAACGCAAGGGCACAACATTGCCAAAATTGCCAATAGCGTTATTGAGCTCAGGCAGGTTTCGATGAGAAGCAATGGTTCCAATGGTGATTTCCGAAGCGCGAGACAGGCGTGTCATCAATAAAGCAATAACAGCGATGATGACTTCAAACGGCGTTAATTGTTCTTGTGTAGAAAATGTGAGAAATGTTGCGGTTACATTTTTATCTAAAGATTCAGTACACCATTCGCCAGATTCATCATCAACAATGCCTCGTTCAAAATCACGGGGGAAATCCAATGGTTCAGGTAGGGGCGATAGTTGCAATTCCCAGAAAGCCAATGCTGCTGCACGTTTTTCTGAATTAATGTCCCATTGCAATCTATGCCAATAGGCAAAGTCCACATATTGCAATGGAATTGGTAGGGGGTGGTCGTGCTGCGCTCTGAGAAAAAGATTGTAACCAGTGGCCAGCTCATGTGAAAAAATGCCAAATGAAGGCCCATCCCAAACAATATGCTGGCCAACCATCACCAATACATGGTGTGCATGATTTAGCTTTACAAGCACCAGCCTTAATGGGCTTTTAGACATTAGATCAAAAGGTGCTGTGCTGGCTTGTTGTGCAATCGCTTGTAAACCTATTTCCTGCTCGGCAGGTAAACATTTACTGATGTCTTCTGTATGCCAATCGGGGGGAAGGTGCGGCAGAATTTTTTGCCGTGCATTACCATTCTCATCAACATAATAAGTCGTTCGAAATATGCTGTGCCGCTGTGTGATTTTCTCCGCACTGTGCTGTAGGGCGACGGCATCCAGATTGCCGTGTAAATGCCACAAGACACAAACATTATAGGCCGAGGCGGCTGGATCCAGTCTGTGTAAAAACCACATTCTTTCTTGTGCATTTGAAAGTGGTATCTCCCTATTTTCAGGTGCAACGGGAATAGTGCGCCCAGCGATTCCATCGTTTTTTCCAAGTGCATCATTAGCCAAAAGCAGCCCGCGTGATGCTGCCAAACGCTGTGCCAGTTTCCGTCTTAATTCATCTGTTGCCATTGTCACATCCCGTTGCAAAAACAATCTTAATCTACATGAAAAATTGTGTCATTTAATAAACTTAATGCTAGTTGTAATTAAAATAATAATCATTTACATTTGAAAATGTACACAAGATTTTCAAAAAAATATTGTTTTGTCGCTTAAATCATTAAGGAGCCTTGCAGAGATGACAGTTGATATATTGGAACCATCAAAAAGCTTCGTATTTACCCAATCACAACGGCTCGAATATGCCGCCGCTCTCGCCAACAGTAATATGTTTCATGATTATTTAATTTATGAGCAGGGTGGCGAGTGTTGGTTTGGTGGTGGCGTAGTACGTTCAATTACTTTGTTTGCAGATCGCTTGGAAAGTCGTGATGGCGATGTAACAACAACTCATAAAGTGAATAGCGAAGATCTCTGTCAGGCACTTTCCAAAGAATTGGCAAGGTGGCCTGGCCAATGGCAGGCCGGTGGTTGGGCGTGCTTTGAGTTGGCATACGCACTGAAAGCTCCTCATTTATTGACAGAGGAGGAGCGGATGGGAGCTGTTCCTCTTCTGTATCTTTGTCAGCCTGAAGTTTCTGTGTCATTAAACAAAGATGCCACTCGTGTTGTAACAGAGAGTCCGCATTTGGAGCGACAAGTGAAAGCGTTGCTAAATCGCTTGCCATCCCAGCCTGGGTACTCCGCCGCAAGTGTGGAAATTACAGATGACCCAATGTATCTGGATGCTGTTAGCAAGGCATTGGATAGCATTCATGATCGAACACTTGAGAAAGTAATTCTCTCACGAAAGTTAATACTTGATTTTACACCGGATTTTGTCACTACCTGGTTGCTTGGCCGTCGGCAAAATAATCCGTCGCGCTCATTTTCATTACGCCTTGCAGGTTGGCAGGCGAGTGGATTTAGTCCTGAAATTGTCGTGTCTGTTGACAGGAATGGCTGCGTCACTACTGAGCCGCTTGCTGGAACCCGGCGTATGGATGGTTTAGCCAATGAGGATTTGTTGCGTTTTAATGAATTGTATAGTGATCCAAAAGAAACTCATGAACATGCAATTTCAGTGCGTTTGTCGTTTAGTGAAATGCAGGAGGTGTGCACATCATCAACCGTGGCAGTTCGTCAGTTTATGGAGCGAAAAGAGCGCGGTTCAGTGCAGCATCTTGCTTCAACAGTGTGTGGCGAATTAAAAGCTGACTTCAACGCATGGCACGCATTTGCCAGTTTGTTTCCTGCCGTTACGGCTTCTGGTATTCCAAAGCGAGAGTCATTTGCAGAAATTCGTCGTCATGAAAATGAGAGTCGTGGTCTTTATGCCGGGGCCGTTTTACGTGTTGGTCATGATGGCGCGTTGGATGCGGCACTTGTATTGCGCAGCTTATTAGGCCATAAACAAAAAGCATGGTTACAAGCTGGTGCTGGTGTTGTTGGTGCCTCTCACCCTGAACGAGAACTGATGGAGACAACAGAAAAACTAGGCAGTGTTGCTCCTTGGGTTGTGAAACCTGCCCAATAATATTATGGGGTGATTAGGAAATAATCGAGCTGCAGAATATTTGATTTCGGTTTTACAAAAAAACATAGGCAGAGATAATGGAAAATTCTAAGGAATCAGTAATTTATGATCTGGTTGGCGTTGGATGCGGCCCATCAAATCTTGCTTTGGCTATTGCTTTGGATGAAAAGAAAGAACGTTATCAAGCATTGAATGCGGTTTTTCTTGAGAAGCAAGCCAGTTATTGCTGGCATGGCAATACCATGACAAGCCAAAGTGATTTGCAGATATCCTTTTTGAAGGATTTGGTTTCGTTGCGCTCTCCTACAAGTCCATTTTCATTTATTAATTATTTACACGCACATGGTCGGTTGGTTGATTTCATCAATTTGGGAACGTTTTATCCAAGCCGCCTTGAGTTTAATGATTATCTGTGTTGGGTTGCCCGCCATTTCTCCCGACAATGTTGTTATGGCGAAGAGGTGATCTCGATAGTGCCAGTGATATCACATGGAGAGGTAAAAACATTGAATGTACTTTCATGTGATAGTCACGGTAAAAAAACGGTGCGTGAAACACGATCTTTGGTGGTTAGTGCAGGTGGATCACCTAATATTCCGGAGATATTTCAGCGTTGCGGGACGGATAAACGAATTTTTCATCACGCTCATTATTTGTCTGCAATGACTGATATAAAGCAGAGCGGTATTGCTCCTTTGAGAGTAGCAATTGTTGGTGCTGGGCAGAGTGCTGCTGAGGTGTTTTTGGATTTGGATAACAACTATCCTTCTGCCAAGGTGGATTTAATTACCAGAAGTTTCTCACTAAAACCTGCCGATTCCAGTCCCTTTGTTAATGAAGTGTTCGCTCCTGCTGCGACTGATCTCGTATTCAAGCAATCCTCTGCCGAGCGTGAGCAGTGGTTGCGCGAATACCGGCACACCAATTATGCCGCTGTAGATATGCCTATGATTGAGCAGATATATCGCATCCTTTACAAGCAAAAAGTATCTGGTGTTATTCGTCATTCATTTCGCAGTTCAAGCGTGATTGATGGTGTGAACACCACAAACAAATGTGTTGAGTTATCGATTAATAATCTTGCTACCGGTGCGCGAGAGCACCATGAATATGATGTCGTGATATTGGCGACCGGTTATCAACGCCAGAAACACCGCGAATTGCTTGCGCCGTTAGGCGAATTTATGAATGGCTGTGAGGTTGATCGTAACTATCAAGTAAAAATGAGGGAAAACTTCCATGTACCTATTTTCCTTCAGGGGTACTGTGAGTCCACTCATGGATTAAGTGACACATTGTTGTCTGTGCTGGCTATTCGCTCAGATGAAATATCATCTTCACTCTATGCTTTGCTGGGAAAGGCAAGGCACAACTCTAAAACCTCTACCCACAATCTGGATGCGATAGAGTTACTTTGATGGCAGTTGACCTTAGCAACAGCGAATCTGATCGCTAGCGTCGTTTAAACCGAATCGCCGTGCCGCCGCCGGGCTTTAAATCCAGCTCTAGCGTCGTTTTGGCGGTGACGTTCATGCGTTTAATTTCATAGGACTCAGGGTTGGTTTCCCAGTCGGCATCTTTGCCGTCGCGGTAGATCTGCGCTTCATAGCGCGCCTTGGGGTCAAGGAAATCCAGTTTGACCTTGAGCTGGCGTCCGTCCTGATTGGTGATGGCGCCCAGGTACCAATCCGGGCTGCGTTTGTCCTGTCGCGCGACTACCAAATACTCGCCCGCTTCACCTTGTAATGCGCGGCTCTGTTTCCAGTCGGTGGGGACATCGTCGATAAATTGGAAAGCGGGGTGACCGGCATAGTTCTCGGGTAAATCTGCCACCATTTGCAGCGGGCTGTAAATCACCACGTAGAGCGCCAGTTGATTGGCAAGGGTGGAGGGCACGCGGTTGTGGGGGCGATGTTTTTTGTAGTCGAAGTTGAAAATGCCGGGGGTGAAATCAGTCGGGCCGGACAGGCCACGGGTGAAGGGGATAATAGTCGTGTGGTCGGGCAGGTTGCCGGTGTCCGGGCTGCCGCCGTTGTACTCCATGCCGCGTACACACTCGCGGGTCATGAGGTTGGGGTAGGTGCGGCGCAAGCCGGTATCGGTCACGGTTTCATGGGCGTTAACCATCACCTTGTGCTGCGCGGCGCTATCCACCACGCGTTGGAAATGGTTGACCATGTATTGGCCGTGGTGCCATTGGTCGCCGTCGATACGCGTGCCCACGTAGCCCATTTTCACGCTGTGGATGCCGAGTTTTTCGTAGTAGTCAAAGGCCGCGTCCATCTGTTGTTCGTAGTAGGTCACACCGGCAGCGGTTTCGTGGTGGCCGATAATTGCCACGCCTTTATCGCGGGCGTAACGGGTGACTTCCTCCAGATCCAAGCCGACTACCGGTTCATCAAAAATAAAGGTCGGTGCACGTTTCCACCACTCGCCTTCCCAGCCCTTGTTCCAGCCTTCGATGAGTACACCGCTAATGTCGTGCTGTGCGGCAAAGTCGATGTATTCCTTGGCGCGAGCGGTAGTGGCGCCTTGTTTGGGGCCGGGGCTCCAATCCTTTTCGCCAATGTGCATCTCCCACCAAATGCCCATGTATTTACCGGGTTTAATGTAGCTGTTGTCGGCTGTAAGACTTTCCGGTGCGGGCGCTTCGTTCAGGTTTAAGGTCAAGTAAGAGTTGAGCAGGTCGATGGCCTTGGGCGCAATTTGAATCGTGCGCCAGGGGGATTGCATGGGAGCGGCGGTGCGTACCTTGTCGCCATTGGGCCAGGGCACCAAATCCACCTTCAGGGTTTTGGTGTTATCGCTCATCAGGCGCAGGGTCATGCTGGCGTAGTTCACCAGGGCGGCCTCGTGAATGGCCAAGGCATAGTGGCGCGCTTCCAACGTAATGGGCGTGAAGGCGACATCCACCGAGCTGAGGGCCGATTTCAAATACTGGTATTCCGGCCCCCAGTTGCGATAAGCGGGCAACCACCAGGTGTGGCTGTTTTCAGCCAGCGCAAATTCAGTGAGTTCATCCTCAATCACAAATTGTGTGAGGTTTTGTTGGGCGGGAATTTCGTAGCGCAGGCCTATGCCATCATTAAAGGCGCGGATGACCAGTGTTAATCGCCGCTGGCTGGCGGTGGTTTCAATCAGTTCCAGCCGCAATTCGCGGTAGTGCTCGTTGATGGTTTGCTGTTCGCCCCAAGGCTGTTGCCAGTTCTGGTTGTATTCGCGCTCGTGTTGTTTGAGCAGCGCCATGTGCTCGCCCAATGCCTGTTGCCCTTTGATTTTCAGCCCGAGCCGGGAGCTATTCATCACCGCTCTGCCGACGTAATCAACTTGGTAAAACAGCCCGTCGGGGCGCAGATCTACCTGCAGTTGGATCTGTTTATCCGGCGAGCTAAGCGAATAACGGGATGCGGTTTCGGCGTGAGTCAGGCTTGCCAGCAGGGCAAGGGCGCAGCCAAAAAAGATAAATGAAAAGCCGTTGCGCATCTGGATATCCTCGCGGCAAGGGGGATGTGTCGTCCCGTTTTTATGGTTTAGGTTGTTTTCTGTAAATTATTAAACCAATGTTATTAAGTGTGGGCAAGTGAATCTGCAACCGGTTGTATGGTTATTGTTAAAAAAACAACTTATGATGCCAAATGGCTTGGATAAGACTTTCACCTGTGACGACTTTTGCTATGACCACACCGGAACCACCCGTAAAGAAATCGACGCTGAAGATGACCGACCTTGCACGTATGGCCGGAGTGTCCAAATCGACTGTATCCCGCGCCCTGCAAAACAGTGAGCTGGTGAATTTGGAGACGCGTGAAAAAATTCAGGCACTGGCCAAAGAGCATAACTATCGCCTGAACACCCAGGCGCGCAATTTTCGCCTGAAAGAATCGCTCACTATTGGTGTGGTTATCCCCTCGGCCGAGAATGCCCGCTGGCAAATTACCGACCCCTTCTTTCTGGAATTGCTGGGTTCTATCTCCTTCTGTTTGATTGAGCAGGGGCACGAAATGCTGCTGTCAGGCTTGAGTCTGCATGCTGTCGCCAGTGGTCACGACGGCCTGCGCCGTATTAACTGCGACGGGTTGATTGTGATGGGGCAGGCTGACTGCCATGAGGATTTGAACCGCATTGCCGATGGGCATACGCCTGTGGTGGTGTGGGGTGCCAAGTTGCCGGATCAACGCTATTGCACTGTGGGCGGGGACAATGTGCGAGGTGGTTTTATTGCTACCCGCCACTTGTTGGAGCAGGGCTGCAAGCAGGTGGCGATTATCGGCGATTGGGGTTCACCTGAAGGGCAGTTGCGCTATGAAGGCTACCGTCAGGCCTTATTGGCGGCAAATATCGCTCCGCAGCCCGCGTTGGAAATGGGGGTTGGCAACACACGTGACGCCCATCGCCAGGCCACCTTGAAACTGCTCGCCAGCGGCCACCCGTTTGACGGGCTATTTTGCCTGAGCGACGCCATGGCCATGGCGGCGATCAGTGCGCTCAATGAGCATGGGGTGGCCGTACCCCATAAAGTGGCAGTTGTGGGGTATGACGATATCTCCCTGGCGCGCTACTACACCCCATCCATCACCACGGTATATCAGGATCGTGAGCTTGGTGGTCGTTGGCTGGTAGAAAAACTGCTGAAAATTATTGATGGCGATAATGTGGAATCTGCACTCTTGCCTACCGAATTGGTGCCGCGCAATACAAGTCTTCGCGAAGCATTGAATAGAAATATTTAAGATTCACTAGCCCAGAGTCGAGCTAGTGAATATCACTTGATTACTGTCTATCAATAAAACGTTTGAAGCCTGTTGCAGCATCATCGTGATAATTTTTTACAATTTGAGGGACTGAATTATCGAAAGGGCCAAGACCTAAGGATTTTCGCTTTTCCTCCAGTTCAGAATATATTTCTGCACCTCTCGCTTTGATATATTCATCATCTTCAGGCGTTAATTCGAGCTTTGATCTGGTTCGGTTAACTTGCTCCAATACCTCTCTATCACCACGAATCAAAGCCACTTGATAAATCGAAAGCGCCTCAAGCATTTCCTTTTTATAAAGTTGCTCACCATCTTCACCTTGGAACCTTGAAAAGCTTGGGTCAGTTGAAGCCATGATTCCAGCCCACTCTAACGCCTGCGAAGACCCGAGAACGGCTGCCTCAAGATATATGTTGACGATATCTTGTTTTTTGCCGGTACCTTCGGAAACTTTCAATCTGGCAAGTTGATAGAGAGCCTTAATATCACCGCCTTGAGCTAGTTGTTTAATAGTCTCAGCACTGTAACTTTTGTACATGTCCAAATCAGCGGCTGAGTAATATCCTCTACTTTCCTTCCACTTCTCAACCTCTTCAAAATTAGCTGGCGAATGCCATGGATTTACAGCATTCGCTAATTTCTCAGTCTCGATAGGATCAGCTTCTAATTTTTCCTGATCATCGTTGGTTTCGCGGCTGATATTTTCTTTTTCAGGATTTTGATTAAATACTGTATTACTTGGATTTAAAGCTTCAGTCGTTTCTGTAGTTTCATATTTAGGTTTGAACCAAAGATAACTAGCAAAAGCGACCATGGCTACAACAATAATGAGCACTGTAGTTTTTAGATTTTGCATGGCCTTTCCGAAAAAATTCTGATTTTAATTACACTGAATTTGTTTAATACAGAGTGATTTGTTTGTGGCGAGAAACAGATCGCAATTGGAAACAAAAAATATCAAATTGATCCATTAGTCTCGCATAGCAAAAAACCTGCTGGATTGCCAATCTCCATATTTTATTAATTAATAGATGCTGACAACGAAAAATATTTTCGCTTTTCAATTGAGAAAAACGAGGTTTTTTTAAATTTAACCCAGATAGGAGAAGTGTTGGCAGTGAGAATGCCGGTCAACGCTATGCCAGGGTGTAAGGCTCCTACCACAGGAATGAGCTCTTAACACTCAGTATTCTCCGAAACGGGTAAAAAGCCCCTGCAACAATTCTGCAGGGACTAATTAAACTGGAGCTGGTACTACAGGCCGAGCTCCGACAGACCGGGATGATCATCCGGGCGGCGCCCCTGTGGCCAGTGGAATTTGCGCTCGCTTTCTTTGATGGGCATGTCGTTCACGCAGGCAAACCGGCGATGCATCAAACCATCTGCTTCGAATTCCCAGTTTTCATTTCCGTAAGAGCGGAACCAGTTACCGGAATCATCGTGCCATTCGTAGGCATAACGTACGGCGATGCGGTTCTCCGTGAAGGCCCAGAGTTCTTTGATCAGGCGATAATCGAGCTCTTTCTTCCATTTGCGCGTGAGGAACGCCTTGGCTTCTTCACGGTTGGTGGCGAACTCGGCGCGGTTGCGCCATTTGGTATCCAGGGTATAAGCCAGCGAAACTTTCTCGGCGTCGCGGCTGTTCCAGCCATCTTCAGCAAGTCTCACTTTTTCAATCGCAGTTTCGCGAGTGAAAGGCGGAAGTGGTGGGCGAGTTTGGGCATTAGGCATGATAGTGCCTCCAGTAATTTGGATGGATAAGTTAGGGAGTGTCTTTTGGAGCCCAGGCCTTTATCAGGCCTGTTTTAACAGCATCTGCGCAACTTCCCGTGCGCTGTCGGCGGCACTGTAATCGCCCATGACTCGCGCCATAGTGATTGCACCTTCGATCAGAACGAGCAACTGTTTAGCTAATGCCTGCGGTTGCCCAATATTCAACTGCTCAGTTAATTCGAGCGTGTACTCCAACAACTTTTCTTTATGCAGTTTTGCTAGCTGACGAATGGGGGAGTCAGGATCGCCAACTTCCCCAGCCGTGTTGATGAAAGCGCAGCCGCGAAAGCCGTCTGATTCGAACCAGCCTTTGAGGACGGTGAACATACTCAGTATGCGATCTTGCGGCGTATCTGCTTTGTTGCACTCAGTTTTAAACCAGTACATCCAGCGTATATCTCGCGCCTTAAGTGCGGCTTCCGCTATATCGTCTTTAGTTACGAAATAGCGATAAATGCTTTTCCGGGCTACGCCTGACGTTCTCACTAGAAGATCCATGCCTGTTGCATGAATTCCATTCTGGTAGATGAGCTGTTCAGCGGTTGCGAGGATTTTTTCTCGGGTGTCGGTAGTTGTCTTGTTCATGGGTCTAATGTAGAACGATCGTTCTCCCTCGTCAAGCGATATTAACAAGCTAGGGGGTATCCCACTCCCCCAACAGGTTGCGCAACGCCGCCGGCTCCATAAATTGCTCAATAATTGTTCTCAAATAGCAACTAATGTAACCACTGTGGCTTTTTGTCGCTTAATGCAACCGGTTGTTTCTTTGCGTAGCACTGGATTAGTCGCTTTCATGGATAGCCCTGTAACCTTCAGTAGCATCGATAAATATTTTTTGAACTTTTTTGGCATTCCCCTTCATTTGCTCTAAATTACAACCGGTTGCAAAGCATTTTTGCAGCCTATAAAAACATCGGGAGAGAGACATGAAACACAGCACATTATTCAGGCCGGCGTTGTTGTCATTAGCAGTTGCAGCAGCGACGGCGGGTTCAGGAACAGTTTTAGCGCAGGAATCGAAGGCTCAAGATAACTCTAATCTGGAAGAGGTGATGGTCACCGGTATCCGCGCAAGCTTGATGCGCGCCCAGTCGATGAAAATGGAGAACACCTCCATTTCCGAGGCGCTGGCTGCGGAAGATATTGGTAAGTTGCCAGACTCATCTATCGCCGAGTCCCTGGCGCGCTTGCCCGGTTTGGCCGGTGAGCGTCGCGGCGGACGCGTGAGCGGTATTTCTGTTCGCGGCTTTAAGGAAGACTTTGTGGGCACCACCCTGAACGGCCGCGAGCTGTTGGGCATTGGCGACAACCGCGGTGCAGAATACGATTTGTATCCCTCTGAAATTATGTCGGGCGCGGTGATTTACAAATCGGCCGAAGCCAAGTTAACCACCACCGGTATCGGCGGTACCGTGGATTTACGCACCGCGCGCCCACTGGATGTATCGCCCACCGTCACCATCAATGGTTCCTATGAATTGAACTCACAGGGTTCCGATAACCCGGAGTTCGATGACAATGGCAGCCGCTATGCCATTGGCTTCTCGCAAAAGTTTGCCGACGACACCATTGGCCTGGCCATGGCCTATGCCTCTACCGAATCGCCCACCAACCAACGTAAATACGGTGTGTGGGGTTACAGTGAAGACGAAGATTCCGGCCGCTTTGCGCCAACGGGTCTGGATATTATGGCTATCTCCTCGGTGTTGGAGCGCGACACTGTGTCTGCGATTTTCCAATACCGTCCCAATGAAGATCTGGATATCGTGATCGATGCTCTGGATATCGATTACAAAGATTACGGTGTGATTCGCGGTTTCATCGAACCCTTCTCCATCGGCACCATCACCGCCGGTTCTGGCCCCTTTGACGCCACTGGTACCCAGGTGAATGCCAACCCGGTATTGCGCACCGACCCCAAAGAAATTCTAGGCGATCTGCAAACCGTAGGCCTGAACCTCAAGTACAAACTGAACGATGTCTGGTCGATTCATTTGGATGTGGCAGACAGCGAATCCAGCAAAACCGATACCCGTGGCGAAAGTTATGCAGGCTTGGGGCGCTCAGGTTCTTTGACCAACAGCCAACTCGGTTCACGTGACTTTGTGATGAGCCAGGGCGGTGTGTTCTTTACCGGTATTAGCGGTATGGATTTCAGCGACTTCGATGCCATCAAACTTACCGGCCCACAAGGTTGGGGCGGTTCATTGGCTGCCGAGGCGGATGTATTTGCCTCTAACGTGCAAAAAGCGGCAGGCGGTGGCGTCTACACCTATGAAAACGCGCAGGACGGTTTCCTGAATAGCGGCCGTTTTGATGAGTCTCTGACTACGGTTAAGTTTGAAGTAGCCGCCGAGCTTGATACCAATTTCCTCACTGGCGTGACACTGGGCGCCTACTACAGCGACCGCGAAAAGTCCAAAGTGAACGACGGCTTCTTCGCCACCTCGCCAACCTATCCCTATGGCAATGGTACGGGCGTAGTGGATGAAGTGATTCCTGAGAAATACCGTTTGGGTCTGGCAGATTTAACTTGGGCTGGTTTGGGCATGGTGGTGGCCTATGACGGCTACGCGCCCTATAAAGATGGCTACTACTATCAAACCTCTGCGGCAACGCTGGAGCCGGATCGCTTGGGCGATACCTACATCATCAACGAAAAAGTCACCACTTTTTACGTACAGGGTGATTTCAACACCGATGTAAACGGCTTCAATGTGTTTGGTAACGCCGGTTTGCAAGTGGTGGATACCGACCAATCATCCAGCGGTTATATCGGCCTGGTGGATGAAACCTTCTCGGTTGACCCCAACAGAACCGCCGAAGGTGGCGCCAGCTACACCAAAGTGTTGCCCAGCTTAAACCTGAGTGTGGAAGTGGCTGAATCCCAGTTTGTGCGTTTTGGTGCATCCAAAACCATCAGCCGCGCCCGTATCGACCAGATGAAAGCCTCGGGCTTTGTGAAGTACGACCAAAATATCGACATCTTGCTGTCGGAAGACTACACCGCCGAAACCCCATGGTCCAAGTTCCAGGGCGCGCCTACTTTGCGTCCTTTTGAATCCAACAACCTGGACTTGGCCTATGAAAAATACTTCGCGGAAGACGGTTATGTATCGGTGAGCTACTTCTACAAAGACTTGGTGAACTGGACACGTGAAGGTCAAACCGTTATTGATTTCACTAACGATGCCACCAACGGCGGCGCTAACTATTACATCCCGGCGTTCCACAATAAAACCGTGCAAACCGACGGTACCTATGGCCCGAATGATGTATTCCTGACGGCAGGCACCGTGGTCGCACCGGCGCAATTCCAGGGCTATTCCTCCTCCTTTGAAGATGGCCTGAAAGGCAAGGTGGATGGTTGGGAGTTAACGGCTAACGTGCCGCTGAGCCTGGTGAGCGATATGTTGGACGGTTTTGGTTTTGCCGCGTCTGGCTCCTTCATCGATGCCAAATTGGATGACGGCTCTGCCATTCCCGGTCAATCCGACGAGGTTTACTCGCTGACGGTTTACTACGCTGTGAACGGTTTTGAAGTGCGTGTGGCCGGTACTGACCGCAGTGACTTCTTAACCTATCAGCGCGGTGGCAGTAACAAAATCGAAAATGCCAATCGTAAAGGCGTGCAGTTGATTGACGCCCAAATCAGTTACGATTTCTCGGAATCCAGCATCACTTATCTGAACGGTTTGCGCGTGTCGCTGCAAGGCACCAACCTGACCGATGAAGACGAAGAAGATGTAGGTGAAGACGGCATAGTTAGCGCGCGTCGCGAGTTTGGTCCAACCTATATGGTTAACGTGAACTACTCCTTCTAAGGTTGGCGCGCGTTACTGGTCAGGAAAACCTCACAGAGCAATCTGTGAGGTTTTTTTGCAAACAGCGAATAAAAAAACATCTGCCCGAGAAAATAGCCGCTATGTTTAAGTGGTGCACATACGCGCAATATCATTAACTTATTAGTAAAAAAACAATGAATAAACCTATAAAAAAAATAGTGATTGCCGGTGGCGGTACCGCGGGTTGGATGAGTGCAGCACTGTTAACGAAAGTGCTAAAACAACGTGTGGATATCGAACTGGTTGAGTCGGAAGAAATCGGCATTATCGGCGTGGGCGAAGCAACCATTCCTCCCATCCAAACCTTTAATTCGGTGCTGGGGGTGGATGAAGCGGAATTCCTGCGCGAAACCAAAGCTACCATTAAAATGGCCATCCGCTTTGATAACTGGAAGCAGCAGGGCCACAGTTATTACCACACCTTTGGTGCGCCCGGTGCCACCATCGGTTTTAGTGCATTCCAACACCACTGGCTGCGCGCACGCCAGCAGGGGTTGAACACCACAATTTGGGATTACGATTTAAATTATCTCTGCTGCGAAGCCGGTGTGTTTGGTAAATTCGACGGCAAAGATCCAATGTACCAAATGCCCTATGCCTATCATTTTGATTCGGCACTTTATGGCCGCTACTTGCGCAAGCGCAGCGAACAGGCCGGTGTGGTGCGTACCGAAGGAAAAATTCGCGCCGCACACCTAAATCCCGACACAGGTTTTGTGCAGTCACTGTTAATGGAAGATGGCCGCGAGATTCACGGCGATTTATTTGTCGATTGCAGCGGTATGCGCGGCTTGTTAATTCAAGGTGCATTGCACACCGGTTACGAAGACTGGAATCACTGGCTGCCCTGTGATCGCGCGCTGGCTGTCCCCTCGGAGCGCTTCGAAAAAACCTTACCCTATACTCGCTCGATTGCACACAAAGCGGGTTGGCAATGGCGCATACCGCTCACCCATCGCAATGGCAATGGATTAGTTTACAGCTCACAGTATCTAAGTGACGATGAAGCAACGAATACCCTATTAAATAATCTGGATTCTGCGGCGCTTGCTGATCCCAAACCGATAAAATTTCGCACGGGTCGCACCCTGCAGCAGTGGAACAAAAATGTGATTGCGGTGGGGTTGTCGAGCGGATTTTTAGAGCCGCTGGAATCCACCAGCATTCACTTAATTCAATCGGCGGTTGTGCGCCTGTTAAAAAATTTCCCCAATCGTGGCATCAGTCAAGCGCAAGTGGATGAATACAATCGCGAGTCCAAACTTGAATACGAAACCGTGCGCGATTTTATTATTCTTCACTACCATGCCAATGAACGCGACGATTCGGATTTTTGGCGCAACCTGCGCACCATGGATATTCCCGATCGCCTCGCACACAAGCTCGCACTTTTCCGTGAAACCGGCACGCTCTTCAATGATCACGGCGATATTTTTCTGGATTCCTCCTGGCTGCAGGTAATGCTGGGGCAGGGCATTATGCCGCGCGATTATCACCCCTCTGCCGACATTCTGGACGCGGCGCAATTGCAATCCATGTTGGCGCGTATCGCGGCGGCCAAGCGTCAGCCACTGACACAATTACCCACTCACGATGCATTTTTGCAACACTACACCGGCGTGGTCTCCGCAGGAGTGCATCGTGGATAAACCTGTGCGCCTGGTGGTTTTAGGTGGCGGCACTGCCGGTTGGATGGCTGCCAATTTATTTGCCAAACGCTGGTCGCGCACGCAGGTGCACATTACCTTAATGGAGTCGCCGGAGATTCCTATTATCGGCGTGGGAGAAGGTTCAACCCCCTCGTTAAAACGCTTTTTTAAACAGCTGGATTTGACGGAGCAGGAATGGATGCCCGCCTGCCACGCTACCTACAAAACCAATATTCGATTTGCTGGCTGGAGCCCCGCATCGGGTGTGCAGGAATATTCCCACCCCTTTTATTCCCAACCCGATGTGTTTAATGAGCGTACTTTTTTTACCAATTGCCGCACACGCCGTCTGGGGTTGGATGTAATCACAGATCCGGAAAAGTTTTTTATCAACGGTGAATTGGCGCGGCAAGGCAAAATGCCCATCGCACCACCTAACTTCCCCTTTCAAATGGAATACGGCTATCACTTTGACTCGCAATTATTAGGGCGCTACTTGGCAAATGTGGCAAGGGCGCGCGGAGTTGTTCATCACCAAGCCACATTGGCAGAAGTATTGCGCAATGATCGCGGTGAAATCACTGCCTTGCAAACTGATGCCGGTGATTTGCTTGCCGGTGATTTTTTTATCGACTGCACCGGTTTTGCATCGCTGTTGATGCAGAAAGCATTGGCGGTTCCATTTCATTCTTACCAGCAACAATTATTCAATGACAGCGCCGTTGTTATGCCAACACCGGCATTGGCACAGCCACCGGTAGAAACCCGCTCCACCGCGTTAAGCGCGGGGTGGTGCTGGCAAATTCCGCTCACCCATCGCACCGGTAATGGCTATGTTTACAGCAGTCAATTTATCAGCCGTGATCAAGCGGAAACCGAATTTCGTGCGCACATTGGCATGAGTAATAGCAGCGAATCCTGCCGTCACTTAAGCATGCGTGTAGGGCAATTGGCACAGCACTGGTCGCACAATTGTGTGGGCTTGGGTTTGTCGCAAGGTTTTATCGAACCGCTGGAAGCCACAGCTTTGCATTTAGTGCAGCTCACAGTCGAAGCCTTAATGGATGCATGGGACGATCACCAATTTACCAGCAATGGGCGAGATCATTTTAACCGCACTGTTACCAATCACTTTGATGGTGTGCGCGACTATATTATTGCGCACTACAAATTAAATACGCGCGGCTTGAATAACACCCAAGGTAGCGACTACTGGCGCGCTAATCGCGACAACACTCAACTGCCGGAATCGCTATTACAAATTCTGGATGTCTGGTATCGCTGCGGTGACCTGACTGCCGAACTTGCCCAACGCACCATCAAGCCCGCGTTTAATAGCGCTTCCTGGCACTGTTTGCTCGCTGGCTATGGTGCATTTCCTCCGCTTGCTACTAATCAACCGGGGCAGGGCAAGGGCGATTTATACCGCGAGTGCAAGGTCGCCGATTTTGTAGAAGGCTGCGCAATGAATTTTCCGTTGTTTTTATAAATCTATCGTCGGGATAACACTATGAACCCTTCCAGTGAAAGTAAACGGTGTTTAACGCGTATTCTCCATGCCATCGATTTATCCTCGCTTTCAAAAACCGATCACAAGCTGTTGTTGTCCCGACTGGATCAACACTTTCCGGCACTGTTTGATTTGCTCTTGCAGGTGTACGACAAACACTACGACTTGCATTATCACCTGCAACAATTGGTGAAAACCCTCGCCAGTCAATTTGCCCAGCGCAATGCGCGCCTGAAAAAGAAAGACAAACAGCGCCTTGCTGATCCGCTCTGGCACAAATCGGAGCAGATGCTGGGTATGGCCTGTTATGTGGATTTAATCGCTGGCGATTTAAACGGTGTGCGTGAAAAAATTCCCTATTTCACGGAATTGGGGCTGACCTATTTACATTTAATGCCGCTCTATAAATCTCCAGAAGGGGATAGTGACGGTGGATATGCGGTATCGGATTATCGCTGCGTCAACCCGGTATTGGGCACAACAAAAGATTTGCAAATGTTGGCACAAGCTTTAAACGAAGCGGGCATTAGCCTGGTGTTGGACTTTGTGTTTAATCACACGGCTGACGATCACGCCTGGGCCAAGGCAGCCCGTGCGGGCGATGAGAAATATCAGGATTATTATTTAATGTTTGATGACCGGCAGCTTCCGGATCAATACGATGCAACCCTGCGTGAAATTTTCCCCAGTGTACGGCGCGGCAGTTTCAGTTATTTGCCAGACATTCAAAAATGGGTGTGGACAACCTTTAATAATTTCCAATGGGATTTAAATTACGGCAACCCCGCGGTATTTCGCGCAATTGTGGATGAAATGTTATTTCTCGCCAATCTGGGGTGCGATTCATTGCGGCTGGATGCATTGGCCTTTATTTGGAAAGACCTGGGCACTATGTGTGAAAATCGCCCCAAGGCCCATGCATTAATAAAAGCCTTTAATTGCTGCTTGCAAATCGTGGCACCGGCAGTGGTGTTTAAATCCGAAGCGATTGTGCATCCGGATGAAGTGGTGAAATACATCGCGCCCAACGAATGCCAACTCTCTTATAACCCCTTATTAATGGCGCTGTTGTGGAATAGCCTTGCCACGCAAAAAACGCGGTTGATTACCCAAAGTTTAAGCCACCGGTTTGCGATTAATCCGCAGTGTACTTGGGTGAATTATGTGCGCTGTCACGATGATATAGGTTGGACATTTGACGATGGCGACGCGGCGCATTTAGGTATTAATGGCTACAACCATCGGCTGTTTTTAAATCAGTTTTACACAGGCCGGTTTGAAAATTCATTTGCCGTTGGGTTGGGCTTCCAGGAGAACCCGGAAAATGGCGATTGCCGTGTGTGTGGTTCGCTCGCATCCCTCGCCGGGTTGCAACAAGCATTGGAGCGAAACTCGCCATCACTGATTGAATTGGCAATCAAACGCATGTTGTTATTGAACAGTGTGATATTAAGCATTGGCGGCATACCGCTGTTATACGCGGGCGATGAACTGGCCATGCTGAACGATTACAGTTTCCAAACCGATCCGCACAAATTGCACGATGCACGCTGGGTAAATCGTCCACGTATTGACGCACAAGCCATCGCATTGGCACATCAGCCTGGAACACCGCAATACCAGGTGAATGTAGGGCTGCGCAAAATGATTGCAACGCGAAAAAAATACCCGGTATTTGGTGCAGCGAGCACACAGGTTCTGCGTACAGGCAGCGACCATTGTTTTGCCTATTTGAGGCAAACGGATAACGGTGAGCGATTATTGGTACTGTGTAATTTCAGTGATAGCGAGCGCGAACTCAGCGCAGACATTTTGCATCACCTGCTGCCTGCGCGCGAAGTGACTGACCTGATTGAGCACCAGTCAGTTATGTTGGATTTCAGCAACCTCCTCCGGCTAACAGCCTATCAGGTGCTGTGGTTATATTTGCCAATAGCAGTGAACTAGCGAACAGGGTTATTGACGCGTTTCGCGGCGACGCAATAATTCAGCAACGGGATCTGCTGAATTGAGCTGTGCATCAATCAAATCCGCCTGCGCACGGGTTTGATGCAAGAGCGACATCAAGAGTCGCACTTCATCGTACATATCGCCGTGGGTTTCATTACACAGTCGACGCCCCATTTCTTGCGCAAGGCGCAAAATTTCAGCTAATTCACGCGCCGTTTCGCCCTGTTCTTCACGCAACCATTTTTCGTGGTTCATAATGTGGTGGCTCATAGTTTGTCTCCCATTAAACGCTGGCCTTTTGCCTATACAGCCTAGACCTTTGCATGGGGTTAAACAACGAGTTAAAACTAATAACCACCGGCGGGTATGCGTAAAAAGTTATTAAGAAAAAATGGGTATTGTGATGCTGTACTGTGCAATTTACACACTGAATCCCCAATGAGTCCCATTTGGTAATTCAATATCCAGGCGTAACTTTCCACCCGTTGCTTCTACATAGCGCTTCAAGGAAGAAAGTTTTATATCTCTACCGACCTTCTCCATTTCTGCAATCGTGGGCTGCTTAACGCCAAGCGCCGCAGCAATTTCCATTTGCGTTTTGTCTACGAGTTCACGTAACTCCGCTAAATGGATATTAAGCAGCATTGCATCTGCTTGCTCACGAGCTTGGGCCACGACCTCTGGTTTTTCGTTTGCAAGTATCTGTTCTAATGTTCTGGCCACAATGATCACCTCGTTTCCAATGTCTTTAAATGAGCGGTAAATTCTCTGTCTGCTATTGGGATCATGATTTTATAAAACCGTTTTTCATCGCCAGTTTTACAACCCGCACAGAGTAGAATTCCTCGGCGCAACGGGTCGAATGCAAAGAAGGCCCGAATAGGCTCTCCGTTACTCTGCACTCGTAGTTCCTTCATGTTGCCGTGAACTGAGCCCTTTACTGTGTCTGCGTAGGGCCTTGCGAGTTGCGGCCCTTTTTCCTTCAGTAGCAACAGTGAGGCGATTACGCTGGCCCTGTCGCTATCCTCCAATTCATCAAACCACTTATCAAAGGTATCGGTCGTCTCTATTTCCCACATTTGCCCTCCGGCGGTTACAGATTGTCCTTAATATAGGTTTAGACCTATTATTGATCTAAGCCTATGAAACTACTAATGGGGATAAGCTATGTATCAGAGGTTATCGATTTGTATTGTTAATCGATAAAAAGCCGGGCTTGGTGAGGCGGTTGATTACTTGATGCGCTTGCTTTGATAGCTATCCAATTCTTTGGTATCAACCATTGGCCAGCCTTCTTTATCCCAAGTGATGTTCATTATTTTTAGTTTCTGCAAATACTTATCTGCCGTTTCGTAGGCGTGCAGTACTAAATACTCTTTGCCGTCCCAGGAGTAAGCGCTGTTGTGGCCGAGGCCAACCCAGTTTTTGTTGCCAGTGATTAATAAACTGCCGCCACCTTCATTCATGTCTCTCCCAGCGCGATCAACGTAGGGGCCGGTTACTTGTTTGGAACGTCCAACCACTAAATGATAAGTAGAGTCTGCGCCTTTGCAGCACAGACCCCAACTAGCGAATAAGTAGTAGTAATCACCTTTGCGCAAAATAAATGGCGCTTCAATTTCGCCGGGACCTGCGTTGCTACTCGTGCCAGCCGGTACCTGATCGCGGCGCGCAATGGTGTGCCACTCTTGCGGTTCAGCAGGGCGGGTCAAGTCGCTGTTTAATTTAACTATTTTCAAACCGCCCCAGAAGGAGCCAAAACTCATCCAGGGTTGACCCTGCTCATCGAATATTACGGCGGCGTCAATGGCATTCCAGTTGTCGCGGTTGGGCACAGATTGAATCACTATGCCTTTGTCTTCCCAGCGATAGTCGGGGGATTTCGGGTTCAGTGTTTTATTCACCGTCACACCAATCGCGGAGGTGTTTTTGCCGAAGGCAGACACGGAGTAATACAAATAAAACAAGCCATTGTGCTGGATAATATCCGGCGCCCACAGGTGCCCGTTAAATTCCGGTGCGACTGATTTTGCCCAGTCCGGTTCGGCGGCAAACGCGCGATCGGAATAGCGCCAGTTCACCTTGTCGCTGGAGCTGTAAATAGTGATGCCAGGGCCAGTGCTAAACAGGTACCAGGTATTACCTTCCCGCGCCATGACCGGGTCGTGCACATCCACTTGCTTGGAATAACTCTGGCTGGCGATGAGCAGGCTGCCCAGCAAGAGGGCAAGCTTGCCAAACAGGTGACTACAAAGCTGCTGAAAGCGGTGTGGTAGGGGGCTGTTTACCATAGTTAACTCTCTTATAGGTCGATTTGTCTTAATATGTAATATAATATTATTCCATTAATAATAACAGTTAACCGGTGTAAAGGCCGGTTTCACAGAGGAGAGTAATCTATGACCAGTATCCAATTTCCCCCATGTTGCATCACGGCACTGCGCGCGGTCTTTATTCTTTTTACCAGTGTGCTGATAAGCGCATGCGGTGAGTCGAGCTCAACGAAGACGGCGGCGGTAAATGCATCTGCCGGGCAGGAATCCAGTTCGATAAGTAACGAGGCATTACCGGCGGCATTTATCCCCCAGCGCGCTGATCCACAAATTTATCGTACCGATTCAGGTCATTATTATTTTATTGCTACCGCGCCCAAGTTTGATCGCATCCAATTGCGCAGTGCCAGTTCCTTGCGTGGCCTTGCCAGTGCAGATGAAAAAACGATTTGGGAGAAACACGAGTCAGGCCCCATGAGTGACAGTATTTGGGCGCCGGAATTACATCGTTTTAATAACACCTGGTACATCTATTTTGCGGCGGGTGAGCAAGGTGTGGGCGGCAGTATTCGCATGTATGTATTGGCCAATGAAGCGGCCGATCCTATGCAGGGTGAGTGGAAAGAGCTAGGTCGTGTAAGCACCGCGCGTGATTCCTTCTCACTGGATGCCACCGTGTTTGAGCACAAAGGGCAGCGCTATTTGGTGTGGGCACAAAGCGATCCTGAGGGCACTATGAACTCAGCACTTTATCTCGCCACATTGGATTCACCCACTCAGGTTGGTGCGGTGGAAGTGGAAATTACTCGCCCCACGCTGGACTGGGAAATTCAGGGTTACAAAGTGAATGAAGGTGCGGCGGTGATTATTCGCAACGGCAAGATTTTTATCAGCTACTCTGCCAGCGCTACCGACCATCGCTATGCTGTGGGCTTGGTGTGGGCCGATGTGGAGGCGGATTTGCTGGACAAAGCCGCTTGGCACAAATCCCCCGAACCGATTTTTTTCACCAATGAAGCATTGAAACGCTTTGGCCCCGGCCACAACAGTTTTACGCTGGATGATGATGGTAAAACCGATGTGCTGGTATATCATGCGCGCGATTATGCAGAGCTGCAGGGCACACCGCTGACAGACCCCAATCGCCACACCTATATTCGCCGCCTCCACTGGACCAGCGAAGGTTTTCCGGATTTTGGGCAACACAGAACTGACAGCGAATGATCGCCGCGCTTGGCCATTACCATGATTAACCTACTACTATTTCAGCGATCGAGAGCTATTTTTTAATGAGCACATCTTCGGCAATTTCACAAAAACAATTCGGCACCACACCCGCAGGTGATGTTGTGACTGAATATACGCTGCGCAACAAACCCGGTAGCTGCGTAAAAATTATCACCCTTGGCGGCATCATCACCGAGTGGCATATGCGCGACAAACAGGGCACGCTGGCCGATGTGGTTTTGGGGTTTGATACCCTGGAGCCCTATTTGGAGGTTGGACCCTATTTTGGTGCTGTGATTGGCCGCGTTGGTAATCGTATCGCCAATGCACAATTCACATTGGATGGCGAGACTTACCATTTAACGGCGAACAACGGCAGCAATAATTTGCACGGCGGCCCCGTCGGTTTTGATAAAAAAGTCTGGAGTGCTTCCACCGCTGAAGATGCAAATGGGCCGATTTTAACATTGCAGTTGTTGAGTGAAGATGGCGACCAGGGCTTTCCCGGAAATTTGAGTGTGACTGTTACTTATCAATTCACACATAATGGTGAGTTGATTGTGGATTACTTCGCCACAACTGACAAAGCCACACCGGTAAACCTCACGCAGCACAGTTATTTTAACCTCGCCGCATTCAGTGCAGAGAGTGGGGGCGACATTCTCAACCACAAAGCGCAAATATTTGCCGATCATATTAACGCCGTTAATGAAGCACAAATTCCAGTGGGCGATTTAATGCCCGTGGCAGGAACCCCATTTGATTTCCGCGCGCCGCGTTTAATTGGCGAGCTAATTAATGCGGATCATGAACAAATCAAAAATGGCTTTGGTTACGATCACAATTTTATTATCAACCAAAAATCCTACAAAGAGCTTACCTTGGCTGCGCGGGTGGAAGAGCAAACCTCTGGCCGAGTGTTGGAAGTCTTTACCCAAGAGCCGGGCGTACAATTTTATTCCGGTAATTTTTTGGATGGCTCGCTCAGTGGCAAAGGCATCACCTACCAAAAACGTAGCGGCTTCTGCCTGGAGCCCCAACACCACCCGGATTCCATCAACCAATCGCAATTCCCGTCGATAGTCTTGCGCCCTGGCGATGAATATAAAACCCGCACTATTTTTAAATTGTCGGTGAAGTGATTTTTAATTAACGTTGCGATCTAAACAAAAACGCCCTGCATAAAGATGCAGGGCGTTTTTTTATTAGTGGCTGAATTCGTTCAATCCATCATTTCAAACTAGAGACTAAGTCGCGGCAAATAACCACCGGGAATAATCCCGAATACCGAAAGCACTATCAGGATCAGCATGATAATAAATAAAACCCTTACTACTTGGGCAACGGGTGACGGCAGGGGCAGCAGGGCTACCAACCACCAAATCAGGCCGAAGACGACCAGATAGACGATAAGGTTAATAATAGAGTCCATAGTGTTTTCCTTTATAAATTGCTAACGAGGGGCGGCCAGTGTTGGCCTGTAAGTTGTTCTTATCTTACGTAAAACCCCGTTTGCCGACGGTGCGTTAGCGAACCCAACCGGTGCTTGTCGGGTTTTATATTTCTCCTTTTGATTGTAAATATTCTTGAAAAGCCTTGGGCTGGGAGGATTTTTCTGGGTAAAATCAATTTGTCTTATAATATTAAGACAATATCAATCACAACCTACCGTCTAACAATAATCTACAGGTAATCATTATGTTTAAATCGATCTTAGCGGGGCTTGGCCTCTGGCTGTGTTGCTATGGTGCATCGGCTATTACACTTTCCGGGTTAACCAATTCCCATGATCCGGGCACCATCGTTAAGGATGGCAATACCTACTTTCACTTCACCACGGGTACGGGAATCTGGTACTCCACATCGACCAACCTCACCACCTGGACGGGCGGGCCTGCGCCGGTGTTTACCACCTATCCCAGTTGGATTTACAGCAAAATCCCCGGTTTTAGTGGTTCTTTCTGGGCGCCGGACATTATTCACATGAACGGCTATTACTACCTTTATTACTCGGTATCCACCTTTGGTACTTCGGTATCGGCAATCGGTGTTGCGCGTTCGGCGTCGCTCACCTCGCCAAGTTGGCAGGATCTTGGTTTGGTGGTGGAGTCATGGGGCGGCAGTGCGGAAATCAATGCGATTGATCCGGCGCTCTACCGCGATCACGACGGTAAGGTGTACATGAGTTATGGCTCATTTTTTGGCGGCATTGGTTTGGCGGAAATTAACCAGAGCACCGGGAAGCTCAACGGCAGTGTGACCAAAATTTACGGCGGTAATCACGCCGATATTGAAGCGCCCTATATTTCACGCAATGGTGATTATTACTACCTTTTTATTAATCGCGGCGCTTGTTGTAACGGCGCGAGCAGTACCTACTACGTGCAAGTCGCGCGCTCTACCTCCATTTACGGCCCTTACACCAATGTGCGTACCCTGTTGCCCAATACCGACGGCAAATACAAAGGCCCCGGGCACATTGGTGTATTGAAGCAAGATGGTTGTAATTACACCTCCATCCACTATTACGACTTGAACGATAACGGTAATGCCAAGCTGGATATTTTAAGCATGACTTACAGTAATGGCTGGCCGACATTGACGCGCAATTTTTCTGTTGCCAGTTGCGGCGGTGTAAGCGATGGCTTGTATCGCATTACTGCACGTCACAGCAATAAAGATCTTATGCCCGCTGCAAAATCGTCGGCCAATGGTGCCATGATTCAACAAGAAACCTGGAATAGTTATCGCGCACAACAATGGTATGTGATTAATCAGGGCACGGGTTACTACAGTGTGATTAATGCGGCTAGCCTGAAAAGTCTGGATGTGTACGACAACTCAACCGCCGCTGGCGCCAACATTGCTCAGTGGGATTATTGGGGTGGTGCAGGGCAAAAGTGGAGCCTGACGAATAGCAGTGGTTACTACACGCTTCGCTCACAACTGAGTAATTTGCCGTTGGATGTATTGAATGTAAGTACCGCCAACGGTGCGCAAATTATTCAATGGAATGCCACCGGTGCTACCAACCAACAATTCAGTTTGACCCGCTTGAAATAAAACTGGGTGGGAAAAATAACGCCTTCCAGTACTCATGTTGCTGGAGGGCGTTACGCTTTTCTAACCTGCATTAAAAAATAAATGGAGATATACGATGAAAAAAATAGCCAGTATTTTGCTTGTGATAGGTATAGGGGTTTTGGGTAGTGGGTGCAGTAAAAAGGTGCCAGACGTGATTACCAGCCCCGACACAAATATCAGTGTTAGCATATTTGTGACAGAGCAAAATACCCTGGCTTATTCGGTAACGCGTGCGGCGCAACCGGTGATTTTGCAATCAGATTTGGGCTTGCAATTAACCTCTGCCGATTTCACTCAAGGTGTCACTATTGAATCGCGTTCTCGCGTGATCCCCGTAAGTGATGATTACACCCTGCGTGTCGGTAAAAAAAGTCACATCACCTACCATGCCAATGAACAAACATTTTCAATTTTGAATGCGCAACAGCAAAAACTGATACTGACTTTTCGCGTATCTGATGATGGCGTTGCCTTTCGCTATGCGGTGAAGGATTCCCTTATCGCCAACAAAACATTTGTTAACGAAACGACCAGTTTTCAGTTCGCCGAAAATACCCGCGCCTGGTTGCAACCTATGTCCGTTGCTCAAACCGGCTGGAGCAATACCAATCCCTCCTATGAAGAGCATTATCAAATGGATATTGCCGTAGGTACGCCCTCCACTCTGGGGGCGGGTTGGGCATTTCCCGCGCTATTTAAAACCGGCGATAATTGGGTGTTGGTATCCGAAGCCGGAATCAATCGCGATTGGCATGCCTCGCGTTTGCATCATGAATCCCCCAATGGCGAGTACCGCGTTGCACCGCCACAATCTCCAGAGATTTTTATCGCCCCTAACGGTGAAAAAGGTGCTTTGCTTGCTAACAGCAGTGGCGATTTAATCTCTCCCTGGCGCATCCTGGCAATGGGTGATTTACCGCGCATTATGGAATCCACCTTGGGGACTGATCTCGCTGAGCCTGCTATCAGTGTGCCGGACGAAGCGATAAAACCCGGTCACGCTTCCTGGAGCTGGGCAATATTAAAAGATGATTTCACCACCTTTGATGTACAGAAAACCTTTATCGATTACGCCGCTGAAATGCATTGGGATTACACCCTGATTGATGCCGATTGGGATAAAAAAATCGGTTATGAAAAGTTGCAGGAATTGGTGGATTACGCGGCGCAAAAAAAAATCGGCATTCTGGTGTGGTACAACTCCTCGGGCGATTGGAATAAAACACCCTATAGCCCCAAAAGTGAATTGCTTAGCCATGAGCAGCGCAAAGCTGTATTTGCGCGACTGAAAAAAATAGGCGTGAAAGGATTAAAAATAGATTTCTTCGCCGGCGATGGGCAATCCATGATTGCCTATTACACCGATATCATGATTGATGCAGCAGCAGAGGGATTGCTACTCAATTTCCACGGTGCAACCTTACCGCGCGGCTGGCAGCGCACCTATCCCCATTTAATGACAGTAGAGGCGATCAAAGGCTTCGAATTCACCACCTTCTCTCAAGCCGATCAAGACTCGGTAGCGGCACACGTAGCAATGTCGTTATTTGCTCGCAACGTGTTTGACCCTATGGATTTCACGCCCATGGCCTTTGGTGATATTCCCAATATTAAACGTGTCACTGAAAATTCATTTGAATTGGCTGAGTCAGTATTAATGATTTCCGGCATCCAACATTTTGCGGAAATTCCGGAAGGCATGGCCACCGCACCTGAATACGTGAAACAGTTTTTACAAGACTTGCCGCGCGAGTGGGACGAGGTGAAGTTTATCGATGGCTACCCCGGTAAATACGCTGCTATTGCTCGTCGCGCCGGTGATGTGTGGTACATCGCCGGTATTAATGCGGAGCAAGACAATAAAACGCTGAATCTGGATCTAGGCTTTGCTGCTCATAAAAACGCCGTGTTAATTACCAGTGGTGATACTGAGCGCAGTTTTTCACAGCAAGATATAGGGGCGGCGACAACACTCACTATTACCTTGCGCCCCAGTGCCGGTTTTGTGATGGTGCTGAAATAAAATTAAAAATGAGAAACATAAATGTGAGAGAGGTGTTATGAAAAAATTATTATCCTTATTGTTATTGCCAACGCTATTGCTCGGCTGCGGTAAAGAGCCTGATGCGCCCACCGAAAAAAGCGCGGTATCTACCGCGCAAAGCGAATCAGGCCAAACAGCCGGGCAGTTGGCCAATACGTTTACCAATCCTATTTTTCCCAACAGTGCAGACCCATGGCTGGAATATTTTGACGGCAATTATTATTTAACCACTACCACCTGGACATCGCAGTTGGTTATGCGGAAATCCCCCACCTTGGGCGGCCTTGCAACAGCCACACCTATTAATGTGTGGTCTGAAAGTGATTTGGGGCGCTGCTGTAACTTTTGGGCGTTTGAATTCCATCGCCTGAATACACCAAATGGATACCGTTGGTACTTAATGTATACCTCAGGTGTTGCGGAAAATTTGGATCGACAGCATTTAAGCGTGATTGAAAGCCAGGGCGAAGACCCGCTAGGCCCCTACACCTACAAAGGCTCACCCATGCCCGATATTTGGAATATCGATGGCAATTACCTTGAGCACAATGGTCAATTGTATTTGCTTTGGTCGCAGTGGGTGGGTGATGAGCAAACTATTTGGATTTCCAAAATGAGCAACCCCTGGACCGTAGAAGGCGAGCGTGTATTAATTGTGCGCCCGCAATACGAATGGGAATTTTCTGGTCGTAAAGTAAATGAAGGCCCGGAAATTTTAAAACGCAACGGCAAAACGTTTATGGTGTATTCCGCAAGCTATTGCAACACGCCGGACTACAAATTGGGGTTGATTGAATTGGTGGGGGATGATCCGTTAAAAGTGGATTCCTGGCATAAATTTGACAAGCCAGTATTTAGCAAAGGCAATGGTGTTTACGGTCCTGGCCACAATGGTTTCTTTAAATCGCCCGATGGTACAGAAGACTGGTTGATTTACCACGGTAATGCCAGTGAGCTGGAAGGCTGTAGCAGTACGCGCTCTGTTCGCGCACAAAAATTTACCTGGAATGACGATGACACGCCGAACTTTGGTGAGCCAGTTGCCGCCGGTACACCGGTTGCATCTCCTTCTGGTGAGAATGGTCCTTTGATCACTACAGTGCAGGGCACACAAGTTTCATTGGTAAACAAAGCTGATAATAGTTGTGTGGTGTCTGACAATAATGGAAGCATTTCTGTTGCAGCTTGTGATGATACTAATGCCGGGGAGAATACAGCTGTAACTTGGAGTCTGGATTACACCACCAATGGCAATTACCGTTTAGTAAATAGTAGCGGACTATTTTTAACGGCTGGTGCTGCGCAATGTGATTTGGATAAAACAGGCGAATTAGCCGCCCTGCCGTGGCATAACCAACTCTGCCAGCAGTGGCAAGTAAAACCGCATTTGCTCGGCTGGGTAACACTGGTCAATGCACAAACCCAGGAAGAGTTGCGTTTTGCAAATTGTCAGGAGTCTAAGCCAAAAGAAGTAGCAAAATCAGTGGATGATATTCCTCAGTTTGTTACAGAAAAAGCGGCATGCGTGCAATGGCGTTTGCAACCGGAGCATGAGCTTGCCATCACCAGTATCCAAAGCGGCAGGGCCATTTCCATTGCTGCTAATAGCATTGTGCCGGGCAGTAATATCGAACAACGCGAGTGGCAAAATAGCGTCGGTCAGCGCTGGAATATAACGGCGGCTAATGAAGGCTATTTTTATATCCAATCCAGCGCTAATACACAGCTGTGTATGGCGGTTGCCGGAAAATCGATTGTCCCCGGCAGCAATGTCGAATTAGCGCAATGCGGTGAAGACTATACACAATGGCAAGTGGAATTCCTGGCTGATGGCACCGTTAAACTCGCTAATCGCAAAAGCGCCCTGGTACTGGACTTGGCCCATGGCGCCATTGCCGATCACGCCAATTTCGCACAAGCCCAATGGCTGAACAGCGACGGTCAACGTTTCCAACTCAAATCCATTCACTAATATTGACTAGAGGCGGGTAGCGCGCAAGTGCTACCCGCCCGGCAGCCTTTGTTTTGCACTTCATAAATGAACCGGTTATGCTGCGTTGCGCGGGCGCAGCAGCGGCTAGTCACTTGGGTGTGGCTAGGGGGGCGAGCTGATCTTGCGGTTTCTCTTCACTCCATACCAACCAATAAAATCAAGAACCGGTATATGCGCCCAGTTTTGTTATCCCTCTGGTTTGGCCTGTATATGGCCTGTTTGGTGCTCTGGGCTCCGCGTCTGTGCGCGCAGCCGCTTGAAGAGCAAAAGGTTGTTGCTTCGTATTTGTACAACTTTGCCAAACATATCGAATGGCCTAATGTTAAATCCCTTCGCTCGTTTAATATTGCCCTTTATGGTGATGCTGACCCCGCATTGGTGTCCGCATTAGCGGTGATGCGTGAAAAAGTAAAGATTCATGGGCTGCCTGTCAGCTATCAGCAGGTGACGGCAGCGGATGATTTGTCGACCTATCAGTTGGTGTATCTGGAACGCACCGATAAAAAAACCATCAGCGATATTTATGATGCCTTGGATGGCAAGCCGGTATTGCTAGTTACGCGCGATTACAACAATAAACAACTAGTGATGATCAATTTAATAAGCTCGACGCGCGGGCGTATTAAATTCGAGGTGAATAAACCCAATATTATTAATCAGGGGTTAGCGGTTCAGTCTGAATTGATTTTAAGTGGCGGTACCGAAATTGATGTGGCGCGCTTGTATCGCGAGGGACAAGCTTCATTGGCTGCCTTGCAAAAGCAGTTGCGCAACCGCGAGAAAATTTTAAAAGAATTAACGGCTTCCATCGATAATCAGGAGCGGATTAACCATAACCTGCAGCAACAGATGGCTGACTTGGCAAGGAACATTGATGCCAGTGATACACTGATCGCCGAGCAAAAAAGTCAGTTGCAACAGCAGCAGTCGCAGATTGAACTGAGCCGTCAAGAACGGGAAACGCTAGTGCATGAAGTGCAGTCGCGCACCGCTGAGTTGGATTCGCAGCAAGACTATTTGAAAAATATTCTGAGTGAAATTGACTCCCGTGAAAAGCGCCTTGCCTATTTGAATACGACGATTGGATCCTTGGAAAAAACCATTCTTGAACAAAAAAATGCGATTGTTGGTTTGGATCAGATGGTGGATTCACAGCAGGTCGCATTGCGTTATTTGTGGGGCTCTGTGGTTTTAGGGGTGCTGTTAATCATCACTGTTTTTATTGCCTATATTATCAAGCGGCGTGACAACCGGCGCTTGGCAATTCGCAGTCAGGATCTGCAGCTGGCGCAGGATCGCCTCGCTATTGCCAAACGTAAAGCGGAGGATGCCAGCCAAGCCAAGGGTGAGTTTCTTTCGCTGATGAGCCATGAATTGCGTACGCCGCTGCAATCGATTATTGGCTATACCGAAGTCGTTATTGAAGAGTTAAAGCTGGCCGACGATGAAACCCATATTAATGATTTGCAGCGTGTGATTAATAACGGTGAGCGCTTATTAAAGCTGATTAACGGCGTGTTGGATTTAGCCAAAATTGAAGCGGGTGGCATGGAGCTGGATCTCACGCCGGTGCGCCTGTCGCGTTTGGTGGATGAAGCGCTGGGTGCGGTTGGTCCGCTGTTGGAAAAAAATGCTATAGCCTTGCGCGTGGATGTGGATGATGGTGAAACCCTGCCCGCTGCCGATCCGGAAAAGCTGTTGCATATTTTAATCAACCTGTTGGGCAATGCGATTAAATTTGCTCCACGGGGTAAGGTGGAAGTGCAGGCTTACCATCGCCCTGAGCAAATATTTATCAGCGTGACCGATAGCGGAATAGGTATTTCTGAGGAGCAACAGGCGAGTATTTTTGATCCATTCAAACAAGCCGATTCCAGTACTACCCGTAAATATCAGGGCAGTGGTTTAGGTTTATCCATTAGTCGTCAGCTGTGTGAAATTATGGGCGGTACTCTTCGTGTGGAAAGCGAGTTAGGTCGCGGTGCCCGTTTTATTGTGGAGCTGCCACTGCCCATTAAACCGCTGATAACACTGCCGCATAAAGAACAATAATCGTGCTGCTGTAACCGGAAGAGCTGTGCTATACCTTGCGTTAGGCTAATAAATATTTGATGGATTGCCATGATGTATAAGTGCAAACATAAACTGCAATATCAATTACAACAGGCAGGAGTGTTCAGCTTGCTGGTAGCTGGCATGGGTGTGCAGGCCGCACCGCCGGAAACGGATTTTTACAGTTTATCCCTCGCTGAATTAGGCCAGGTTCAAATTGCGATTGCCACGGGCAATAACACCTCACTGGAGCATGCCCCCGCCAGTGCTTCGGTCATTTCAGCCGCTGAAATTGAGTCTATGGGCGCACGCACGCTGGATGAGGTGATTGGTAGTCTGGCGGGTTTTCATGTTACGCCCTCGGCACTGAGCCGCATGGATATCCTTTATTCCGTGCGTGGTATTCACACAGGTTTTAATTCACAAGTGCTGCTGTTAATGAATGGTGTACCTGTGCAATTCAGTTTGCAGGGTGGACGCCCCACTTTATTTCGCTTTCCCGTTAGCAGTATTGATCGCATTGAAGTGATTCGCGGACCGGGTTCTGCTGTTTACGGTGCTGATGCCTATGCAGCGGTCATTAATGTCATTACCAAAACGGCCAGCGCGTTGGAGAAAACCACAGTAGGCGCGCGCGCCGGTTCTTTTGGCGGGCGCGATGTGTGGTTGCAGGGCGCGAGTGAGTGGCAGGGCTGGGATATTGCGCTGAACATGGCATACAGCGAATCCTCGGGCGATAAAGGGCGGCGTATTAACCGCGATTTGCAAACGTCGCTGGATGAGTTATTCGGCACCCAGGCTTCCCATGCCCCCGGTGCGTTATCGACGCGTTATCAGCTACTGGATACGCATCTCAGTGTGACGGGGCAGCAACTGCGCATTAACTTGTGGAACTGGCAAAGTCAGGATGCCGGTTTGGGGGCGGGTGGCTCCCAGGTGCTTGATCCCGATGGCAGCAATGATGGCGATTTATGGATGGCCGATGCAACCTACGACTTTGATCCCGAGAGTAGTCAGTGGCAGAACAGCCTGCGCTTGAGCCATATGACATTTGCTGAGACGGTGAATTATCACTTGTTGCCTGCCGGATCTTTGGCGCCGATCGGGGCGGATGGCAACCTCAGCCTCACGCCCAATGCCGAGCTTGTTTATTTTGCGGATGGTTTGATTGGGCAACCCGGTGGCCGTGCACACGATAGCCAGATGGATTTTATTTCGCTGTTCACCGGTTGGCAGGCACATCGCTTGCGGTTTGCTGTAGGCATGCGCGAGCAGCGCTTGACCACAAGTGAGCGCAAAAATTTTGGCCCCGGTGTTAGCAATCCCGGTGGTCCTCTGGTTGATGTGAGCGATACAGCATTTGTCTATTTGCCGGATAGTCAGCGCCGTATCGGTTATCTCTCGTTGCAGGATGAATGGCAGCTGTCACCTGAGCTGCAATTTACCTTGGGCGCGCGCTACGACGATTATTCCGACGTGGGCAGCCGTGTGAATCCACGCATGGCATTGGTGTGGAGCAATAGTGAAAAACTGACCTCCAAATTACTGTATGGCAGTGCTTTTCGCGCGCCGTCTTTTGCTGAGTTACGTTTCCAGAACAACCCCGTCACTCTGGGCAATAGCCAACTGAAACCGGAGTTGATAGATACTCTGGAATTGTCGTTTAATTATTTGCTCAACACGCAATGGCAAACCACTGTGACGCTATTCAGTTATCAAGCGCGTGACATGATTGAGTTTGTTACGCGGCCGGATGAAACCCTGGTCGGCAAGCAAGCCAACAATGTGTTGGATGTTGATGGTGACGGTTTTGAATGGGAAGTGCTCTGGAAACCCTCTTCACAATTACACATGAGCGGCAGTTATTCCACACAGCGGGCACAGGATGTACGCACTCATCACCGGGTTGCCGATGCGCCGGGCGAACAAATAAAAATCATGCTGGATTGGGAATTCGCGCCCGAATGGTTTCTTAACCAACAGTTGCAGTGGGTGAGCGACCGCGTTCGTGCATTGGGCGATGCTCGCCCGGCAATTGCCGATTACACACTGGTTGGTTTAAGCCTGCGCCGCCATAATTTATGGCGCAATGTGGATGTATCGCTGGCCGCGCGCAATTTGTTTGATGAAGATGCACGCGCGCCCAGCAGTGGTGAAATTGCGGAGGATTATCCCCTGGAAGGGCGCAGCCTGTGGCTGCAAGTGAATTATCAATTTGATTGATGTTTTGCGGCGGTAATTTCTTCCGGCGTTAGCGGGTGGCCAATAAAATAACCTTGCACAAAATCCACACCCATAACTTTCAGGATATCCAGAATCGCCTGATTTTCAACATATTCAGCAACGGCTTTTTTGCCCAGTGTCTGAATAACCTGAATCATGGATTTCACCAGTGTCTGGTCAATTTCATCGCAGTCCAGGTTTTGAATAAACGAACCGTCCAGTTTGATGTAGTCGGCAGGCAAATCTTTTAAATAGGCAAAACTGCTAAAGCCCGAGCCAAAATCATCCACCGAAAAACTGCAGCCCAATTTGTGTAATTCCGCAATCACTCGTTGGGTAATATGCAGGTTAAACAAGCTGGCGCTCTCGGTTAATTCAAAGGTAATGCGCGTGGGGTCTACGCCGGTTTCTTCCAGGCTCGCCAGAATGGTCGGCATGAGTTGTTCATCTTTAAAGGCCTGCGCCGAGAGATTAATCGCAACGTGATTGAGCGCCGGGTAATCGCGCAGGTGACGAATGGCGAGTTTAATAATCCAGCGGTCGAGTAAATGCATTTCCCCTGAGGCTTCCAGGGCCGGAATAAAATTGCAGGGGCCGATAATCTTGCCATCCGGTTCGCGCAAGCGCACCAAGGCTTCGTAATAGGAGACGCGCTCGGCTTTTACATCCACAATCGGTTGGAAGTAAAGGGCGATGCGATCTTCCACAATCGCTTTGCGCACTTTTTGCGACATATTAATTGAGTGGCGCAACTCATCACTTTCGCTGTCTAGCGGGTTGTACAAATGAATCAGGTTGCGCCCACGCCCCTTGGCGACGTAGAGCGCAATATCGGCGCGCATTAAATGTTCTTCCGGGTTGTGAGTGCTGCCATCAATCAGGCTCATGCCAATACTGCTGCCGAGGTTGATCTGTTGCTCTTGCAGGGGAAAGCTGAAAGCCGCCACTATGGCTTGCACACTCAGTGCAAATTCCCGCGCTTCGCTGCTGCTGATGTCGCGCATTAAAATCGCAAATTCATCGCCGCCCAAACGGCAGAGAATATCGGTGCCGCGAATTTGCTGGCTGAGCAGTTGCGACATATCGCGCAGCACTTCATCACCTTTTTGGTGGCCAAAGGTATCGTTGATGACTTTGAAGTGATCCAGGTCGACATAAATTAAGGCGTGCTGGGTACTGGTGCGCACCGAGTCGGCGGTGAGTTGCGCGAGTGTGGTTTCAAAAAAGTGGCGATTGTATAAACCGGTGAGCGAGTCGTGCATGGCCAGGTATTTTAATTGCTCCTGGGATTCGCGCCGCTCGGTGACATTATCAAGGCACACGGTGAGGTTGGTGTGATCTGCCGTTTTGGTGGAGCGGCTGATTTTTAATTGCGCCCACAAACGCTGGTGACGACTGGTGCTGAAACAGAGTTCAATTTCCGGACAGGGTTTTTTCTGTTGCAGCGCTTTGCGAATTTTATTTTTAAACAGCGCAAATTGGCTGATGTCTTCTGGGGCGATGAAGTGATCCAGCTTTTGCCCGATGCAATCACCCACCCTGAAACCAAACATGGTTTCCCAGGCGTGATTCAAATAGTGAATGCGAAAATCCAGATCCAGTTCCATCACCACGGATTGCAAATCGTTGAGTAATTGGTGATGGTTTTCATAGAGCTGGCGAAATGCCAGTTCGCGCGCTTCCAACGATTTTACCCGCGCGGCAAATTGCGCATTGCTGACCAGAAAGTCCTCGCGGTGAATAGCGATGTCACACACGCGGCGCAATTGATCGGCGCGAAAGGGTTTGGGTAAAAAATCTACCGCACCCAGCAGCATTAATTCTTCCGCCTGATCGATGGTGGTGTGGGCGGTCATGATAACAACCGGCTGGTTGGGATCGGTGGCTTGAATGTCGATCAAAATATCGCGCCCGGACAGCTTGGGTAGCATCACATCCAGCAGCACCAGATCATGGCGGCCTTCGCGCCAGGCATGGAGGCCAGTGTCGCCTTGATCGGCGACCTGGATATCGAAATTGGTGGCTAATACCCGCTTGATCAGATCCGAGGTATCGGGTTCATCTTCAATTACCAGCAGGCGCGGTTTGCGTGTGCTGTGTTGCGGGCCCTGGCTGAGCTGCGCAATCACGCCCGGCAAGCGGTGCAGGTGATCCAGAGGGACTAGCTGGTTGATGCCGTATTCGCGCGCGGTGACTTCGGCAATGCGCTCACACCAGGTGTGGGCGGTGATAATAATGGGCATGTCGGCGCGGCAGTGCAAAATGCCGCTGCGCACCAAACGTGACAGGCGCCAGCCATCCAGATCAGGGGTGTCGACGTCCACAATCAAGAGGTCAATGGGTTGGTGGCGCAAGAGGCGCAGGGCTTTCTGGGCGGAGTCAACGGCGTGAATGGTTTGATACTGGGCATCTTCCAGGCAGGTGAGCAGGGCATCCAACGCGGTACTATCGCTATTGACGACCAGGATACTGATGAAGGCGTGGGGATTTTGTCTTAACTTATTATCATTCAGCACGCTATGCTCTCCGCGTTTCTTTGCGCGCAGACTAGCATAATCCGCCCCGGTTTTTGCATTTATCGCGACCGGGGCGGGTGCTTTAGTGGAGGTCAGGCAACGCTTTTGGCGGGGGCTTGTATGTCCTTATTGGCGGGTTTTTTGTCGGTACGTTTGGCGCTGATGGGCTCTACCTTGCGTTGTTTTTCGTAGAGGAAACGCAGTACAGCCGAGCGATAACCGTTGTACTCGGCATTGTCAGCCAATTCCAGGCGATTGCGTGGGCGCGGCAGGTGAACATCCAGAATTTCGCCAACGGTGGCGGCGGGGCCGTTGGTCATCATCACAATACGATCTGACAGCAGTACGGCTTCGTCCACGTCATGGGTAATCATAATCACCGTGTTGCCCAATTCAGTTTGAATCTCCATTAATGAGTCCTGCAGGTGCGCGCGGGTCAGGGCATCCAGAGCGCCGAAGGGTTCGTCCATCAACAACACCTGTGGCTCCATTGCCAGGGCGCGTGCAATACCTACCCGTTGCTTCATACCGCCAGAGAGCTCGTCGGGGCGTTTGTGCAGCGCGTGGCTCATGTGCACCAGCGACAAATTGTGTTCAATCCACTCGCGCATTTCCGCTTTGGTTTTTTTGCCCTTAAATACTCGCTTAACACCCAGCTCCACATTTTCATAAGCGGTGAGCCAGGGCAGCAGCGAGTGATTTTGGAATACAACCGCGCGCTCCGGGCCCGGTTCGTTGACCTCTTTACCATTGAGCAATACGCCGCCCTGGGTTGCTTTGTAGAGGCCGGCGATAATATTGAGCACGGTGGATTTGCCGCAACCAGAGTGGCCAATAAGCGAAACAAATTCGCCTTGTTTGATTTTTAAATCGACATGTTGCAGTGCGCAAAAAGGCCCCTTGGGGGTGGGAAACTCAATGCCGACTTTACTTAATTCCAAGTGAATTTGGCTCATGGTGTATTCCTCTGTGGCAAGGCTATTAACAATAAAAATGTCAGTTACTAGCCTCTATTCAAACACCATGCCAAGGTCGGCCATGCTATGAGATGGCGCAGGAAATCTATGTTCTTGTGCTGTTTTTCAGGCCTTTGCGCATTGCTGGGACACAAAAAATCCCACTGCATTTTTTTGGTGCTATGCACGCGCTATTGTGATTCTGTCGTCGGGTTCCGTATTGGTGATTGGTTGCACTTTATTGACGCAATGAGTGCAGCGCATGTGTTGTGGATGTGGAACGATTGTGCAGTGTGATCGGTGTTAATCGGAAAAAATTGTTTGGAGTCAATGCATTAGCAATGGCGATACCTGCACAGGTGGTTAGGTAGCGGCTATACTTCAATACGAATAAAACCCATCATAAGGAATAATAACGATGAAAATACTGCGGTTTTTGCTGGTTTCTGTGTGTTTTAGCTTCTGGGGTTGTTCCTCGGTGGTGCAAAAAGTTCCCTTTTTAAGTGAGCAGGGGCCAGTTGCCAAAGCGCTATCCGGCGAGTTGGTTCTCGGTCGCCATTTCACGGCGGCGGATTTACCGCAGCACGAATTATTTGATCTCACACCGGAAATGAAACGCTTTGCCACCGATGTGACCACAGGTATTACCGCCGCGGATAAAAAAGCTGAAGCCTTGCATCAGGCGTTGATGACATCGGTGCAGTTGGGCGGACGCGGCATTACCTATTCTGCCTACACCACCAATACCGGTATCGATGCGTTTGAACAGCGTCAGGCGAATTGCCTGAGCTACACCTTGCTCTATGTGGCCATGGCGCGTCACCTGGGATTAAAAGCCGAAGTGAATGAAGTGATGTTGCCACCCACATGGGATATGCGTGCGGGCGACACCTATTTATTTATGCGGCACGTCAATGCCAAGGTATTTATGCCGCAGACGCCCCGCACCTGGATTCGCGCTGTAAACACGGTCGATGTGAGCGATATAGTGGTGGATTTGGAAATGCGGCGCTTTCGGGCGCACTACAAACAAAATGTGATTGGTAAGGATTTAGTCGCCGCGCAATTTTATTCCAATCGCGGGATGGAGCTGGCGGCTGAGGGTGATACGCGAGCGGCCTTTTTGTATTTGCGCAAAGCACTGTTAATGAACGATACGCAAAGTTATATCTGGAGTAACTTCGGCAGTTTTTATCGCCGCCTCGGTTTTTCTGACGAGGCTGAAGCCATTTATTTACACGGGCTCAAAGTGAACCCGCGCGATTACACCATCATGCATAATTTGGCCGGTTTGTATAAAGACGCGGGCAATGAGGCGCAGTATCGCTACTATCAAGAGCGCGTGCGTAAACATCGCAATGCCAACCCTTATTACATCTACCGGCTTGCGTTGGAAGCAACGGAACAACAGGACTACAAAAAAGCCCTGTCACTCATTAACAAGGCGATTGGCAAAGAAAAAGATGAAATACGCTTTTATCGCTTGGCGGTAACCATTTATGACGCGCTGGGCGATAGTGAAAACGCTGAGCACATGCGCGATAAGGTATATCAACTCAACACTATTCGTTTTTAACAATCACCAATTGGATGCTGCCCACTTTGAAGCCCCACTTGCGCAGGGTGGATTCGTTGAGCAGCACCTTGTTGTCGACTTGCCACATCCAATCTTCAACGTGCAATTGCAAGGGCGAGCCTTTGTAGGCAATTTCCAATACATAATCCAACTGCATGGCATTGCCGCTAACGCTGGCCTTGCCGGTACCTATCACATCGCCAGCGGTGGCGTTGTAGCCTTTGCCGTTCGGCGTCAAGGTCCAGTTGCGGAACTGCACCTCGCCATCATTAAACACAAAACGCTCTTCCAACGTGCCTACGCCATTATTCCAATAGGCATTGATCGTAGCGTTGAAATAACGTGTAACTTTGCCGCTGCGGTCTTTGAGTACCCCGTGGGCGCTCAGTGAGCCATTAAAAAAAGTGGTGGGATCAAACACCGGTGAATTCTGGGCATAGTCATCAATGGTTGTGGTGGAGCATGAGGAGAGCATAAAGATCAGGCCTGATAAGAACAGCAATTTCCAAGAGGCGCGCATGGAGTTGAGCCTTTAATGAATGAATTATCCCCGGGTGATGCAGGGGTCATGAATAAATACGCCGCAGGGGGCATGCAAGATCATTGTTGCGTTAGGGTAAAAGACTGTAATTGTCCATTTGCCTATATGGACTCGGGGCGTCTCAGCCTCTAGTCTGCCGCTGCGCAGTGCCTGTCGACGGGTCGGTCTTATCTCCCGATAGGTGCGCTAGTTCATCCCATAACAACAAGCAGCGACAACGAGGAATCACAATGAAATTATCCCCTTTTGCATGGGCGAGCCTGATGGCTGTGCTGGTGGCGAGCAGTGCCCAGGCCGGTGAATGGCGCTCGCTGTTCAACGGCAAGGATCTCACCGGTTGGCAGCCCTACGTGAGTTTTCAGCCGGAGACCAATGCCCATGACCTAGTATCCAAACACACGCCCCGTGGCATCAATAATGACCCTAAACAGGTATTTACCGTGGTGGACGGCCTGTTGCGCGTATCGGGCGAAGAGTGGGGTGGTTTGACTTCGCAGGAAGAATTTGGCGCTTTTCATCTGAAGTTTGAAGTGAAATGGGGCGAGAAAAAATGGCCGCCACGGTTGGATGCCCCACGCGACAGCGGGCTCTTGTATTTTGCGGTAGGGCCAGAAGGTGCCCAGAGCCGCCACTGGCTGCGCAGCCATGAATTCCAGGTGCAAGAGGGCGATAGCGGCGATTATCACAGCCTGGATGGCGTGATTATCGATGTGCATGGAACCGATACCAACATTGGCGATTGGAAATTCTATGCTTACGATCCCAAAGCGCCCCTGCGCAAAGACATAGCGGCGCGGGTGTTGAAACGCGGCCTTTATGAAAAACCGAGTGGCGAGTGGGACACCATGGAAGTCATCGCCGATGGCGATACCCTGATCCACAAGGTGAATGGGCACGAAGTATTTCGCGGCTTTAATTCCCGTCACAAGGTGGATGGCAAATACGTTCCCCTCAACCGTGGCAAGTTACAAATACAATCCGAAGGGGCTGAGACTTTTTATCGCAATATCCAGATAAAAGCCTTGGATAAACCCGCCTCGGCCTATTAATGCGCGATGAGATCCCGTCGCCTGCTGCTGGCGCTTGATTAAATAGCGGCAGGCGTGCAGTCTGGGCTCATCCACACAAAAGGTGCGCGTATGAGCCCATTCTATTCTCTCTCCGCCGATTCCCTTGGGGGGCAACCCCTGTCCATGGCCGACTACCGCGACAAGGTAGTACTGGTGGTAAACACTGCCAGCCAGTGCGGCTTTACGCCGCAATATGCCGGTTTGGAAAACCTCTATCAAACCTACAAAGACCAGGGTTTTGTCATCCTCGGGTTCCCGTGCAATCAATTTGGTGGGCAGGAACCGGGTGATGCGGCGGAGATCGCCCAGACCTGTCAGATCAATTACGGCGTCACCTTCCCCATGTTCGCCAAAGTCAATGTAAATGGCAGCGATGCCCATCCCCTGTTTCAATGGTTGACGACTGCCGCGCCGGGAATGTTGGGCAATAGCATCAAATGGAATTTCACGAAATTCCTGATTGGCCGCAACGGCGAAGCCATTAAACGCTTTGCTCCCATCACCAAGCCGGAAGCGATTGCGGATGCGATACTCGCACAACTGCAATCCTGACGCTGTGTAACAAGCAGCTTTGACTCATGCGTTTGGTTCCTGCACTGACTCTCACACTGGCGGCGTTCGCGGCGGGGTTTTATGCGAGTGAATATCGTCACTCAACGCGACCACAAAGCAACCCGGTGGTGACTACCAATTACAGCGCGGCGGAAGCCGTAGCATCAGCTGCGCCTCAATTACCTGCTGAGGCAGACGCTGACATTTCACCTGTGCCCCTTCCGTCATACTCCAGCGCTTCGGCCCTGACACCGCTAGAGCAGGCTACGCGCTGGGTGGCAACGGGCAATTATGGTCAAGCCGTGCAACTGCTCGAACAGCTTTTACAATCCGATCCACAATTGGCAGAAGCCATGCGCTTGTTAGCGCGAGTCTATGAAGAGCAGGGACAGCATGAAAAAGCCGTCGCCATCTGGTTTCGCTATTTCAACGCGGAAACGGATGCGCAAAAAATCGATGTGGGTTTGCAATACCTCGCTAATTATTTAGTGCGCCTCGCCTCCAACCCGGTAGTGTTTGGGGAACGTCAGGCGTGGTTGAAACAACAACTAAATGATTTGATTCGGTTAACCCCCGACAATGGCGAATTGCATTTGCGTTTGGCCAGTATGCACCTGGATGAAAAAGACAAAGAGCTGGCGCAGTACCACGCGCTCATGGCCGCCAATCAAGTGAATACCCGCGCGCGCGCTGAAGCCTTGCTGCTATTAATTAGCGGCGATGGTTTGAATAATGTCGCGAGCGGTGAAGAAGTCATCATTGGCCTGCAGCGGTTTGGCAAACAATTTTTAGTTCCCGTCTCTATCGATGGTTTTTCCGCGCGTTTATTGTTGGATACCGGCGCCTCCATCAGTGGCCTCACCGCAACATTTGTGGAGCGTCATTACAGCCTTGTGCGCAACACCAAACCCATCAAGCTCAATACCGCCAGTGGCTCAGTGGATACTTATTTATTTGTGGTGAACAGTGTGACGCTGGAATCACTCGAATTCACCCAGCACATGCTCGCCCGCCTGCCCATGGATAATGCCAATCAATTTGACGGTTTGCTCGGCGTGGATATTCTTGGCCGGTTTGAATTTTTTATCGATCAGGAAAAAGCGGAGCTGCATTTACGTAAACGATAGACAAAAAGGACGTATTTTATGGGTAAACGGTACGATGATATTTCAGCTGCGTTGCAGGACTTTATTGCGCGGCAAAAATTGTTTTTTGTGGGCACGGCCACGGATTCCAGTCGGGTCAATATTTCCCCCAAGGGCATGGATTCATTGCGCGTACTCAATGCGAATCGGGTGATTTGGCTCAATGTGACGGGCAGTGGCAATGAAACCGCCGCCCACCTGCAAACCCATCCACGCATGACCATCATGTTCGCTGCATTTGAAGGGGCGCCTATGATTCTGCGGTTATACGGCACCGCGCGGGCGATTCATTATGGTGATGCCGATTGGGACATCTTGTACGCCCATTTTCCTGCAAATATCGGTGCCCGGCAGATTTTTGATATGCAGGTTGACCTGGTGCAAACCTCCTGCGGCATGGCGGTGCCATTTTTTGATTATGTGGAAGAGCGTGAGCAGTTAAATCAATGGGCGGCCAAAAAAGGGGAGCAGGGCATGCGTGAGTATTGGCGCGAGAGAAATCAACTAAGTCTGGATGGCGTACCTACCGGTATTGATAAGGTGCGGTAAGCCGGTAGGTAAAGAATGCAGTAAACACGCATAAAAAAGGCAGCGATTGCTGCCTTTTTTACTGTGGAAATCCCAGCCGTTAAAAGAAAATCCAGTAAATCAACCCAATGTATAAGCCGTACTGCAAAATGTAATAGAGCGGTTTATTGATGGTTTTAATCTTTTTGCCCATAAGGCTAATGCGATAGAAGAAACCAAAGATACGATTGAGGAAGCCGACCTTGTCACCTTTGATATTTTTAGTGGCAGAACCTGCCACCACAATGCGTGAGAAAATTTCGTTAATCCAATCCACCAAAAAGAAATTCACCGGGCGCTTTATATCCAAAAATAAAATAATGCGGTTTTGATCGGTTTTATTTTCAGCGTAGTGAATATAGGTTTCATCAAACATCACCGCTTCACCATCGCGCCAGGAATATTTCTGGTCATCCACACTAATGTAGCAGTCATCAGAATTGGGGGTGACCAAGCCAAGGTGATAGCGCAGTGAGCCCGCGTAGGGATCTCTGTGTTTACCCAAGCGCGAGCCGGGCGGCAGCATCGTAAACATGGCGCCTTTAATACTGGGAATACCACTGATGAGTGCAACTGTTTTGGGGCACAGGTTCTCGGCAGACTTCAAATTCGCGCCATACCATTTTAGGTAAAACCGCTTCCAGCCCGTGCGAAAAAAGGAGTTAAAACCCAAGTCATCCAGGTCGGTAGATGCCTTGATTTGCGCAGAGTTGTTCAGGTTGATGGCTTCATCGCGAATCATTTCCCAATTGTCCTGAATGACCTTAAGTTCGGGAAAATCCTGCGGGCTAATGAAAACCTGATTGCGGTCTTTGGCGAAGAGGTAGAAAAGGCAATTGATCGGTGCTAAAAAATTAGCGTGATCAGTTACCTTGCGGACAAAGCGATTATGTTGTGCCACACCGCGTTGCTGCACATAAATGGCGCTCACAACAAATATGGCCAAGACGATTAATCCCATAATTACAACTCCATAAGAAATTTTTGTGCAGGGTGGAACAAGCTATGCGTGGCTTGTTCCACCGTTTACCAACTGCTTCGGGTGTATCGCTAAATTAGAAGAAAATCCAATAAATCAGTGCGAGGTATAGGCTGTACTGCAATACATAATAAAGTGTGCTGTTAAAGCGTTTGATTTTTTTACCCAGAATACGAACCTGATAAAGCGTGCTAAAGGCGCGGTTTAAAAAGCCCACTTTGTCGCCGGGTAAATTTTTTGTGGCAGAGCCAGCAACAACAATGCGCGAGAAAATTTCGTTAATCCAATCCACCAAAAAGAAATTTACCGGACGTTTTACATCTACAAACAAAATAATGCGGTTTTGATCCGTTTTGTTTTCGGCGTAGTGAATATAGGTTTCATCAAACATCACCGCTTCGCCATCGCGCCATGCATAGGTCTGCCCATCCACAGAAATGTAGCAGTCTTCAGAGTTGGGTGTGACCAACCCAAGGTGATAGCGCAGTGAGCCAGCGTAAGGGTCGCGGTGTTTTACCAAGCGCGCGCCAGGCGGCAGCATGGTGAACATAGCGCCTTTGACATTGGGCAACTGATTAATAAGTGCCACCGTTTTTGGACACAATTGTTCAGCGGACTTGAGGTTGGCGCCGTACCATTTCAGGTAAAAACGTTTCCAGCCGGTGCGAAAGAATGAGTTAAAACCCAGGTCATCCAAATCAGCAGACGCTTTGATCTGGGCTGAATTGTTCAGGTTAAGCGCCTCCTCGCGGATCAGCTCCCAATTGTCTTGCAGGACTTTTAACTCGGGGAAATCCTTGGGGTCGATATAAACCTGATTGCGGTCTTTGGCGAAGATGTAAAACAAACAGTTCAGCGGGGCAAGGAAGTTGGCATGGTCAGACAGTTTGCGCTTGAAGTGTTCGTGTTGAACATTGCCTCGATTTTGCACGTAAATTGCACATACAATAAAAATAGCGAGAACAACTAATCCCATTCTGTGAGGCTCCGGTAGTATTAAGGTGGCAAGAATACCAGTGCCTTTGGGCAATTCAACCTGTGGATTGTCATAAGCTCGCGGCTATACGCGCATTTTACTGCGCGACCGGGATGTCAGTTATTGGGCTAAGGCTCCCACGTTTTGAGCGGCGTTAAGCTACCCATCATCATTGCGGGAGCAATAATGAGTAAAACGAATAAGAAACTCGGTTTTTTTGAAATACTTGTCAGTCAGATAGTCATTCTGGTTGTGGGTATAGTGGTTCTGCAGTTCGTCGCTATAGAGTGGCAGTTATGGGGATTCTCGCCCAAGGTGGATCTGCTCCTGGCACTCACAGCCGCGCTCCTGACCTACGGCGTCATCTACATGGTCTACCTCTATGGTGGTCGGTTTTCGGCCAGTTTACTGACCGATATGCAGAGGCTCGTCGTCCACTTCCACGACTACTCCTGGTTTAAAATCAGTTGCGTTGCACTGCTGGCCGGGGTAGGTGAGGAACTGTTATTTCGCATCGCCTTACAATCCTGGCTGGCAAATCATGTATCGGTCTATCTGGCTATTTGTGCACCGGCGCTGATATTCGGGCTACTGCACTTTTTGTCCTGGGCCTATTTTATTGCCGCAACGCTGATGGGGCTGGTTTTTGGCATTGCCTATTACCTGAGTCAAAGCGCCATGTTGGTGATTGCGTGGCATGCCATTTATGACTTGATCGCACTGGGCGTGATTATCAAATACCCCCACCTGTTGGGCTTACCGCCTCGGGCGGATAGCAATCGTTTTTTTTCTGATGTGTAACTATGAAAATTATTGAAACACTGGCTCCCCATCATGTGCCGCAATTGCATCAACTCTATTTACAGCAGTGGTGGTCTAACACCCGCACCTTGAACGAAGTAGAGGCCGTATTAACCGGCTCTTCCATTACCCTGGGAATGGTGGATGACGATAATGCCTTGATTGGTTTTACGCGGGTTTTGACCGACGGTATTTTTAAAGCATTGATTTTCGATGTGATAGTGAACCAGGAATACCGCGGCCATAAAATTGGCTCACAGTTAGTGCAATATGTAAAAGCACATCCCAAGCTCAGTCGTGTTAAGCACCTTGAGCTATATTGTTTACCGGAACTGCAAAGCTACTACCAGCAGTTCGGGTTTGTCGCCGATGTGGGCGGTATGGAATTGATGCGGCTGACAATGCGCTAATATTATTTTTGATTGTGTTGCTCAAACGCTGCTATTAATTTTTCAGCGGTATCATGCAAGCCTTTTATGTTGCATAGCTCAATAATGCATTCAATAGTGCACAAGCCGCCGGCAATTTGATTGCGACGCAAAGCAAAACTCGATTGTTGTATGGGTGAGAGTGTTGCTTTAGGTGCGCATTGCAAATAAGGGCTTTTATTCACTATTTTTTGCGCCTCTTGCCAGGTACTGTCAATAATAATAACCGTTTCAATATCAGCGATATTTACCCTGGTTGATTCTGTGGATGGATATAACAATACCGCCTGTTGATTGGCGAGCTGTTCAAGCAAGTGTTGGCTCGGCGCCGTCCTGCTCCACACAATGCGCTCCACTAACTCGCTGGCCAGTTGTAATGCGATTGAACCGGTATTGGTTTTCCGGTGCAGCTCGCGCTCGTGGGTTAATAAAATAATATGCAATGGTTTGTTCATGAGCCTATTGTACGGCGTCAACGCAATAATGTATGGATGAAATAGAGGTAAACCTGGCAGTGAAAATTATAAATTTACGATCGGCCCCCGAACACATCCCCACCATTGCCGAATGGCATCATGCACAGTGGGGCTATTTGAATCCGGGTGGTAGTGTGGCCACACGTATTGAACGCATGCAGCGCTATTTATCTGGTGTGGCTATGCCGAGCATGTATATCTGTGTGGATGGCGATAGGGTATTGGGCACAGCCGCACTGGTGGAAAGTGACATGGACAGCCACCCGGAATTATCGCCCTGGTTGGCAAGTGTGTATGTGCATGAAGACTATCGCAAGCAAGGCATCGGAGCGATGCTAGTGAATAAGGTCGTTGCCGTCGCAAAAACACTGGGGCATAACCCACTCTATCTATTTACCCCCGACCAGGACCACTTTTACCAAGGCTTGGGGTGGCAGTTTATGGCACAGGAATCCTATCGGGGTAGTGAAGCGACTTTGATGAAAATTGAGTTGGCCTAAAAACTTCTTGCTGTATAGTCTATGCACAACTCACTGAGGAGAATAAAAATGAATCGAAGGAAATTTATAGAAGCGATGGGAGTATTGGGTGCGGTAGCCGTACTGCCCATGTCAGGTTATGCAGCAACTCAAAAACCAAAATATAAAATGGGTCTTCAGCTTTTCTCCGTCAATGAAGATATGACGAAAGATCCCATCGGCACATTGAAAGCTGTCACTGCTATGGGTTACGAGGATTTTGAAACCTTTGGGTTTGATGGCACAAAAGGAACTTTCTACGGATATAAGTCTTCTGAATTCAAGCATATATTGGAAGATTTGCAGAGTACCGCTTCGAGCGGGCATTTTGGATTTTCTTCTTATCTCGAAAAGTCCGATGATGAACTTATGCGTTTCGTAGATCAGTGCATAGAAGGCGCCCGAGTATTGGATATGAAATATATCACTTGGCCATGGATAGCCCCGGAACAGAGAACTATCAATAATTACAAATTAATGTCGGGAAAACTCAATCGCATCGGTGAACGGGTAAATGCGGCAGGGCTTGGCTTTGCCTACCATAATCACGGTTTTGAATTTCAGGATCACGGCGGTGAAAACGGTTTTGACATCATTTTAAAAGAAACAGATCCCGCCTTGGTAAAACTTCAAATGGATATCTACTGGGTAATGCATTCATCCAAGCGATCCCCGAGAGAGTTAATCAAAGAACAGCCTGGGAGATACGTAATGTGGCACATAAAAGATATGGATCAGATTACAAAGGACTATACCGAACTGGGTAAGGGTTCTATTGATTATGCCAGGATTCTTCCCGATTACGCCGAGTCCGGCCTGGAATTCTATTTTCTAGAGCAGGGCGGAAACTATGCCCATAGCCCGATGAAAAGTGCTGCTGACAACGCTGATTATTTTGTGAAGCATCTACAAAAAATTATTTAAGGCACTCTAATCCTATACGCTCGATGCTGCCTAGTCTGTGAATGTGTGTGTTATGTTGCGTAATGGATTTGCAATTTACTTCAGTGTAATAAGCGTTGTAGTTGTCATGAGTTTCCGTAGGTTGCGGCGGGTCGCGTAGACTGAGTTTGCGAGCAACAGATTGAAGATCGACTGTTTGCCGCTCTTGATCAATGGCACAATCAAGGTAGGTTGCTGGTGAGCTTACGAACCGCAACAGATTAAAGATCGGCAGTGTGCCCAAAGCGGACTTTGACATGTTCCTCGGCATGGGGGGCACATGTATTCACGCACACTCGTGCTTTTAATGGGATTAACTCTCAATCAAGTTTGCAAAAATTTTCAGAGAAAATGGGATTGTTATGGTAAAAAATTTGTTCATAAGGCCAATTAAATAAAGGGATTTTTTATGATTAAAGCTGAATATCTTCGCTTCCTACAAACTCTTAACAATCAAGCTACGCCCGACAACGTTCGAAAAATAGCTAATTTGGTTCTAGCGAATTTGGAGGTGCTTATACCATTAACAACTCACCAAGGTCAGCGAGTTCGTAAGATTGTTTCTTTGGCTCAGGCAAAATGGGATACAGCAAGCTCAGTGATTCAGCCTTTACCTGAAAATATTGGAGAGCAGATAACGAAAATCTCCAAGTTAAAAAGTATGTCTGTTGGACCATTTCGTGGTTTTGCTCGCCAAGAGGTTTTTGATCTTACAAGTCGGTTAGTACTGATTTACGGTCCCAACGGAACAGGCAAGTCAAGTTTCTGTGAGGCCCTAGAATATGGGTTGCTGGGCAATGTAGTTGAGGCTGAAAGCAAACGCTTTCGTGATCAACAGTCCTATTTAAAAAATGCCTATGTGAACTTTTTCGTTTCACCAGATATTCGCGCTTTTGATAACCAAAATAATGAAATAGCAATCACACCAAATGAGGCTGCTTATCGGTTTTGCTTTGTAGAAAAAAACCGTATTGACAGTTTCTCTCGTATCGCAGCTCAAGCACCAGCTAAGCAAACAGAGCTTATATCCACCTTATTCGGATTAGAATCTTTTACTGAATTTGTTCGAAATTTTACGACCGAAATTGATACTCGATATATAGACTTGACTGGAGTAAAAGCCGCATTACTTACACAAAAGCGCCAAGCACTTTCTGGGGAAGAGCAGCAAATCAAGTCGAATACAGATGAATTAGAGAAAATCGCAAAAGAGGAACAAAGTCTCGCCAGCCAATACCGAGAAAAAGCTAACTTTAATCAGATGGTATTCGAACTAAACGGTGATAATGAAACGCCGGGTTTAATACAGCGAATTGAATCTGAGCTTCAGCAGCCCATATCCGCAAAGAGTAGCCTATCAACTGCTCTATTAGAAAATTTAGGCAATAGTATCGTTGTTAACATTGCGGAGTTAGTAAAAAAGCAGCAAGAGCTTGCTTCTGAAAGCAAGCAAGTATCTTTCAGACAACTTTATGAAGCTGTGTCTCAAGTTCAACAAAGTAGCCCAAATCATTGCCCGGCCTGCAAAACACCACTTAGTCAAGTTAAGACAAACCCATACAATTTTGCGAACGAGGAGCTACAAAAGCTCCAGCAGCTAGCTTTAACTCAACAAGCTGCTAAGCAAATTGAACACACTACAAAACAATTACTCTTTAATCTCTCACAAATAGTAAATACATGTTTGACATGGTATCCACAGAATAACCCTCTTCAAAATTATTATATATCCACCAACTCTCTGCCTGAGATTGCTTGGTGGAATTCTCTCCTTGTCAAGCTTCCAGATGGCTTTACTCCTTGGCAACATTTGTCCTCTCAAGTTAAGCAGCTTGAGGAGTTTGATAAACAGATTGATCAGGTGATATCGCAGCGAAGTAAAAAAAATTCTGAGCTGCATAGGCTGCGTGAGTATTCACGTATAATTACAATTCTTCAGACGCGAAGGCAAACAAGCAGTGCTGCAATTACAGCTTCGCAGAAATTGATTAGTAATTTTAATAGTGAAAATTCACAACTCATTGTCGATGTCGAAGCAGAAAAATCGATCCTTGCTAAGAATCAAACTATCGTTTCTGCATATTATTCTTTTGTGCAAAAATTAAATAGTTACTTTAATAATCTTCCCTCTCAGTTAGTTGCAGACCTTGGTGAGATGGTAGTAAAACTTTATAACGCATTTAATAGAAATGATTCTGCTGGGGAGCGCTTGGAGCAAATAAAGCTACCTTTAGCCCAGAATCAGCATATGGAAATTTCATTTCAGACCAACCCAGCCAGATTTTATGATGCTTTACATATTTTAAGTGAAGGGCATATACGATGCCTTGGCTTGTCTATTCTGCTTGCCAAGAATATTAAAGAAAATGCTCCACTAGTAATATTTGATGATCCGGTAAATGCAATTGATGATGATCATAGAGAATCGATTAGGCGAACTCTTTTTGAGGACCAATACTTCTCTGAAAAACAGATATTGCTAACCTGCCATGGAGAGGAATTTTTTAAAGATATTCATAATCTTTTGTCAGCACAAGTGGCTCTTCAAACTCGGTCATTTACTTTTTTGCCTCGCTTGAATGAGTCACATATTCGAGTCGATTTTAATAGTGCACCGCGGAATTATATTCTAGCTGCTCGCATTCACATCGATCGCAACGAAATTAGAGATGCTTTAGCAAAAGCGCGCCAAGCATTAGAAGTTCTTACCAAAGGAAAGATTTGGCAGTATGTTCATCGGCATGGCGATGGAAATCTGAGTTTGAAACTGCGCTCAGCCAAAGCACCTATAGAGTTGCGAAATCTTGCTGAACAATTGAAAAGCAAAATCAATAGCGGAAACTTTACCGATCCTCAGAAAAATTTTATATTTTCTCCACTTGACGCATTGCTGGGTTTAAATGGAGAGTCAAGAGAATGGCGATATTTGAATAAAGGTACACACGAAGAAAATGACCGCGCAGAGTTCGACAGGCATACCGTTGAAGAAATTATTGTAAATTTAGAATCCTTGGACTTTGCCTTGGCATAAGAGTGTGAGTTCTAACGTTGCCTTTTGGTTATGTACGGTGCCATGTGAAAAGCAGATAAGTGGTTTAGCTAGAATGTAGATTTTATGAAAAAATTAAATTACCTACGACTAATACGGTTTCATTGACCTTAAATCAAAAAAATATGAGTTACGGTGGAATACTGATGCCTGATGGATAACAACATTTTTCTTTGGGTGAAATAGAGGGAATTGATTGGTAAAACTTAAACTATCTTTCACAATTCTTTATTCAATAATTAGCAGAGGAATCCATTGTGGCGACTAGACTTATACCTTACGATGACTTGATAGGTAAATTTAAAATTGATAGGAAATTAGTAGATGAATATTTTAAAGAAAAAGTAGAGAATGACATTAGCTTGATTAATAACTTTCCCTCTCATACCTCTCAACTAATGAGGAGCTACACAATAGGTTTAGATTCATTCTCAAAAAAATTAGATGAATTACACACTGATATTTTGTCAAAAATTGATAATGAAATTTCCGTCAATAGTTGGCCAAAATCTTATCCAGATGAAGATATGGCGAGATCTATATTTAGTGATGTATTTGAGCCTAAAGTTGCCCTTATAGCCGCCAGGGAAAGTCTAGAAAGAGTGAAAGAAAAATTCACAAAAATTAATAATCTTTACAATACTTCATACTATGAGGGAGAAGTTTATTTTTATTCAACTCTACTCTTTGATGCTCATATGCTTTTTGGAAAATGCGGAAGAAGGTCGCTGCAATCTCCAGATATGGAAATATTTCAATTTTCAAAAAATTTATTACGAAATTATATCTATTACAACACTCCGACAATACCGACAACAATAATTTTATTAAGGCAATGTATTGAGACAAAAATACTTCAAACTATAGGTGTAGATAGATTCGAATATGATGATGGCAGTCAAGCAATAATTGGAGTGAATAAATTACTTGATTTTTGTATTGACCAAGAAAAAAGGAAACTTATAAAGGCACCTATTAAATTTGAATTTCTATCACTAATCAATAAGTGGTGTAACAATTATGTTCATACTGGCAATTTCTCGCACTTTGTATGGGAGGTCGAGTGGGCTCACCACCTTTTGTCGCCACTATTTAGAGGCGGAAGTGACCGGTACACTAAGATTTCCTTGGAAAAATCAATTCATATCGACAAGTTACACCATGAGACACATTTTCAGCCCGAGCTTGAGAAATTCTTAACAGGAAAAAGCAGAAAGAAAGTAAAAGTTAAAATGACGAAAAATAAGTTTCTATTTTTTTGAAAAAAATTTTCATGGATCAGAATGATATAAACAGCAGATTGTTTATTTGCGCTCAACATAGCCCCACTTTGACATGAATTTTGATCCATGGAAAACATTGAAACATCGAGCTAGGATCGTGCTTTATGCTTATTCTTCAGGGGCAGTATTAAACGCAAATTGAGTCAATTTCAAACACAAATTAACAGGTCGCCCTTGAGCGGTTTCGAAGTTGCGCTATTGGCCGAGACTGTGTAAAAACTAAATTTTAGGTTTTTACAATGAACCAAAAACGCGTTGCTACTTGAATTCTAAAGATTTCAACTGTTACAAATTAGAAAGCATTTGAATAGGAATGTGAAAGCAGAACAATTTATTGCCAATAAAACCTAGTCGCTCGAAAGTTTTTTAGTTTTTACGCAATCTCAGCCGAAGGCGGAATAAAATATAGTTTTTCGACAGCTAACATCAAGGCAAGGTATATGGATTTAAAAGTTATTGATATTCACAATACAATTAAAAAAGGTCTTTGTGATGCTTGGTTGAAAAACTTCATTTTGACGGGCGAACGAGATGATCAAATTAAACCCGAGTACCTAACTACAGCCGCAGTTTGCTATGCTTTTTCAGACTTTATTGAAAACAATCAATTTAGTGAAATTTTGACTATTAGAGCTGAGGAAAAAACTCGGTCTATTTGGATAAAATCGCTTTTACCGTTGTTCTTAATAAAAGGAAATAGGCGCGGCCATAAAAAAGAGTCAAAAGTTCGCAAGGGTAACGTAGATATCACGTTGGCTTGGAAAGGAAGGTCAATTTGCGAATTGCCATTTGGGGTCATTGAAAATAAAGGATTTCTTCATTTTAGGGAAGATAAACAGCTGTACAATGCTAGTTATAAAGAGGTTGTGAAAGATTTAAAAAGAAATATTGATTTTGTTGCTGGGTTTAATGGCTATGGAGTTGAGTATTCAGGTTTTACATTCTATCTGCGCGATGACGTTAGTGTATTGGAAGGTGAGGGGTTAAATTTTTGTCAAAATAAAGAGATGTATTTCCGCGATATTTGTAATTGGTTAACTGTAAAAAATAATGCTCTTAATTTTAAAGTTGAGATTCTGACCATAGAAAGTAATTTATATCCCTCTCTCGAAGCTGCTAACGAGGTCGATGAAAGTGGCTGTCCCGCCTATACACGTTTTGGGCATTGGCATTTCGTTTGTGGAGTAATCAGTATTTATCGGGTTGGAAATTCCATCAATCATTCATGATACTAATGGTATTATAATTTTAACGGCCAGCAACAATGTCTGCTTTTGGCGATAGCCGCCCCTCGGCGGCTTGCTTCGCGAAGTCGCCCTACTATTTGAAAACATACGCTCAAATCTCCCAAGCAATAGACTTCAACCCCGCGCTAAGCATCTGATAGCCACGGCTGCTGCGGAGGTTCTGTTTTCTACGCCCAGTTTTTTAAATATCTGTTCCAAATGTTTATTCACTGTGCGTGGGCTCATTTCCAGGATTTGGCCTATTTCGCGGTTGGTTTTGCCGTTGGCTATCCATAGCAATACGTCGGCTTCGCGGCCGGTGACGGAGAATTGTTGTTTGAGTGATTGGGTGTCGTCGGCGGGTTTGTGGGCGGGGGTTAGGCGTAGTAAGTATTCTTTGCCATCAATCAGGTTGAGCATTTCTACCGATAATTCGGTGCTGAGTTGTTGTAATGATAATTGCCTGCCGGTTTCGGGTTTGTGGCTGATCCAGTCGCGTAGCTGTTGGGTGATTGCTGGTGTGAGTGCGATTGAGTCTTGTGTTGCGCCGGAGTTGTCGAGCAGTTGGTAGACTTGCGGTGTGGCCCAGACTAAATGGCCTTGCGCGTTGATGGTTAATAAATATTGGCCTGCGGTATCCAGTGCGGCGCGTGCACTTTGGGTGATGCGTGCATTTGCCAGATGGACTTGCATGCGCGCAATTAATTCGTCGGCTTTAATCGGCTTGGTAATATAGTCCACGCCGCCTGCGCCCAATCCCATAACGATATGTTCGGTATCGCTAAGCCCGGTCATAAAAATAATAGGTACATCGGCCAGTTGTGGATTTTGTTTTAACCGTTTACAGGTTTCAAAGCCATCCATGTTAGGCATGATGGCATCGAGCAAAATAATATCGGGGCGAATATTTTGGGTGATGGTTAATGCTTGTGCGCCTTCCAGTGCGACAAGGACGGTAAATTTTGCATCCTCCAGAACATCATTCAGCATATGAATGCTATCAATAGAGTCATCAACCACGAGTACCACATTGCTATTGCTGATCATTTTGGTCTCCGTTTAGTGAGTGAGTTCGGCTGCGCAGTAATCGTCAATCAGTTCAATGACTTTCTCAAACTGGAAGTGGGTACTGAGTTGTTGTAACTGCTGTAGCCATGGTGAATCTTTATTATGGTGACTGCTGTTTTGTAATTGTTGGATATGTTCTAACAAGCCTTTTTTGTGGCCTATAGCGGCCAGCTGTTTTAACTGTTGTAGCGCTTCATCCGTAATCGATAATTGTTGGGTTTGTGAGTGATGCGTGTCAGTGGCAATAATCTGTTGCTCGCTACTGTGTGCAGTCGCAGGCGTAAATGATTGAACCGCTGTGGGTGATGTTGTTTTTTCATAGCACCAGGTGAGTTTTAACAGACTGCCAATATGATCCAACAGCAGCGGTAAGCGCACAGGTTTTATCACATAGGCGTTGTGCAAAGGTGGTTGTGGTGCATCGGTTTGCGGCTCTTGCGCATGGTGAGTATTGGCTAAATGCTCTTTGCCTTCGCTGGCATCGGCGGAGACCATGAGTATGGGGCCATGATAATCCTGCGCGCGCAATTGTTCCGCGACTTGCCAACCGCTCATTTCCGGCATGGATACATCCAGCATAATTAAATCCGGCGCTGTGCCTTGTGCTACTTCATCCTTATAGCGCGTTACGACTGCCAGGGGATTGTCCATGTCGATAATGTCAAACCCGAGCGGGCTGAGCATGGCGCGCATTAATTGGCGATGACTCGCATCATCATCGACCAATAACAGGCGACGCACAGCACCTTGGTAACCGTAAATGGTTTGCACCGGTGCGGTAATGGATTCACGTTGCGGGTTGGTAATACTGGCTAACATTAAACTGGCTTTAAATTGACTGCCTTGCCCAAGTTTGCTGGTGACGGCAATATCACCGCCCATAATTTCACAGAGCAGGCGGGTGATCGTTAGGCCCAAGCCGGTTCCCGTTGCGGTAGAACCCGGGCGATGTACGCGCTCAAAGGGGCGAAAAATACGCTCCATATTTTCTGCGGCAATACCTTCGCCGGTATCGGTGACAGTAAATTCGGCTACCTGGCTGCGGTAGCGCAATTTAAAAACGACTTTACCTTTATTGGTGTATTTCACCGCGTTGGATAACAAATTAATTAAAATTTGCCGCAGGCGTTTTTCATCGGTGCGCACCAATTCTGGCAGGCGATCCTGACATTCATAAATAAATTCCAGCCCTTTGGCTTCCGCTTGCAAGCGGAACATATGCACTAACTGCTCAAGTAAGAGTGATAAACGCACTTGATCCTGATGCAAATCCAAGCGGCCTGCTTCAATTTTGGAAATATCCAGCAAGCCTTCAATTAAATCGGCAAGGTGTTCACCGCTGCGACGAATAACGCCCAACGCATCTTTGCGCGAAGCGGGAATATCGCTGGCTTTTTCCAACAGTTGGGCATAACCCAGTACCGCGTTCAGCGGCGAACGCAGTTCATGACTGATACCTGTGAGGTAGCGACTTTTGGCAAGGTTAGCGGCTTCTGCTTGTTCCTTGGCCGTTTGCAGTGCGCGGTCGGTACGTTCATGCGCTTCAATTTCTTCCATCAACAAGCGGGTTTGCCGCTGTGATTCTTCTTGCGCTACTACGCGACTTTCATGGGCTAATACAAATAACCAGCTCACGACACCGGTAATAATCACCAACAGGAAAAAGACTTTCCACAAGGTGGCTTCCAGTAGTGCCGCTGTTTCCGGTGCATCTATGGGGGTTTGAAAATAAATGAGCGATAATAAAATGGCCGAGAGCCCATTAATCACTACTACTAAAATAATAAAATGCCCCAAACGGGAGTTGATATTGTCGCCAATGGAGTCAGGTAAAAATCGCTTTAAAAAATTACCGACTTGATGCACATAGCCTGCATCGGGTTTGCAGTAATCCTGGCAGCGAGCATCCAGCGAGCAGCAGAGTGAGCAGATGTCTCCGGCGTAAGCCGGGCAATAAGTCATATCTTCATATTCAAATTTGTGCTCGCAAATGCAGCAGGACACTGTAGCCTGGCGATGGGCGTGGTAACGCAGTTGTTCAACATCGCTAATGCTGGTGACGGGACGTGCAAGGTAATAGCGCCCACGTGTCACAATAGCAATCAGTGGGGCACAAATTAACGCGAGGCCGAGTGCAATAAAATGGGACAGTGCTTGCGCAATATCGCCCAATACGCCGGCATGACACACAATGCCCATGACCGAAGCGATTAACATGGAGCCAACACCCACCGGGTTGATGTCGTACAGGTGTGCGCGTTTAAATTCGATGTGCTTGGGGCTGAGGCCGAGGGGTTTGTTAATCACCAGATCGGCCACCAGTGAACCCAACCAGGCGACGGCGACAATACCGTAAAAACCCAGGGTTTGTTCCAGTGCGCGATATACGCCCAGTTCCATTAATAACAGCGCGATGGCCACATTAAAGACTAACCAGACTACGCGGCCCGGGTGACTATGGGTTAAGCGCGAGAAAAAATTTGACCAGGCGATGGAGCCCGCGTAAGCGTTGGTCACATTAATTTTTAGCTGACTTAAAATCACAAAAATTCCGGCGACCGACAGGGCTACTTCTGGTGAGCTGGTGATATAGGTAAAGGCCACCATGTACATGCGTGTAGGGTCGGCAGCTTCTTCCATGCCGATGCCGTGATTCAAGGCGAGTACCGCCAGAAATGAACCGGCTAAAATTTTGATTGCGCCAATCACAATCCAGCCCGGCCCACCGGCGATTAATGCGGCCCACCAGCGCCAGCGTGTTTTGGCATTTGGTTCAGGCAGGAAGCGCAAAAAATCGACTTGCTCACCAATTTGTGCGATCAATGAAAAAATAACGGCGGACGCTGCACCAAACAATAAAATACTGACACCCGTTGCCGGTGTTGCCGCAGCGAGTGATTCTGCAGATGCTGTGCTTCCGTTAAGAGCCGCTGTATTTGCATCAAGCGGAGGAGTACCTGCAAACGCGGTCCAACTTTCTACCGCGCTGGCATCGGCATAAATAATAAACATGAAGGGCAATAGCTGCAGGGTTAACCACAGGGGTTGGGTCCATAATTGAAAGCGGCTGATAAAGGTAATGCCGTGTGTTACCAGTGGAATAATCACTACCGAGCTGATCAGGTATCCCCAGGCGAGGGGAATATCAAATAATAAATCCAGAGCCATGGCCATAATGGCCGCTTCCAGCGCGAAAAAAATAAACGTAAACGAGGCATAAATCAGCGAGGTGATGGTTGAACCTATGTAACCAAAACCGGCGCCGCGCGTTAGCAGGTCAATATCCACACCGTATTTGGCGGCGTAGTAGCTGATGGGAATGGCGGTGAGAAAAATAATACTGCTGACGGCGAGAATCGCAGCCACGGCATTATCAAAACCGTAATGCAGGGTAATCGCACCGCCGATGGCCTCCAGGGCGAGAAAGGAGATAGCACCTAGGGCGGTGGTTGCCACGCGCGCAGCAGACCATCGCCGTGCACTTTTAGCGGTAAAGCGCAGTGCGTAATCCTCCAGTGTCTGGTTGGCGACCCACTGGTTGTAATTGCGGCGCACACGAAATATATGTTGTTTGGCTGTCATGGCAGACCTGTGAAAGCAGCAGTTCGTCCGGGAACATGGAATTTACGAATGAAATAGTGAGTGCGCTGTAGCGGTATTGATACCGATGATTTTTTCACTGCATTATTTTCGGGCGCGACTGCGCATTGCCTGTCTGTTTTGGTGCACGCCGCGTGCACATCCTGTCTTGCATAAGGGATTCTGCCGGTATTCTTATGCTCTTCAATCACGGCCCCTGCGGGTCATCCTTCCTGCTTTTATTGTCTTTCAATTGCTGTACCAACTTTGCTTGTTAGCTATGCGTTAAATGACGTAGTGCTCTGTGTCATTTATCGAATGGCGGTACAAGCCCCTCAGACTTACATTGGCTCACGTAGAGATTGCCCCGCTTCAGGGCAATGTCTCGGTGGTAAATACCAGCTCAGTGGACGCAACAAAAACACAATCGGTAACTTGATTACCAACACCTTAGTAACGCGTTTTATTGTTTTTGCAGTACTTGGTTTTTTGCGCATCTTGTTAATGCGCGCCAGTGTGACCAGACAATGTTTAATTACCTGAGGAACAACCATGAACAAGACCATGCAATCCACCGCGCCCGGTAAGGGCGCGCGTTCGACAACCTGGAAAAAATGTTTATTGACACTCGCGGCATCACTGGCATTTGGCAGTGCGCAGGCCGAAGTAAATACCACCGGGTTGGCAGTGACTGATACCACCGTTAAGGTGGGTATTCTGCATTCGGTAACCGGCACCATGGCAATCAGTGAAACCGGTTCGGTGCAAGCAGAAAAATTGGCGATTGAACAAATCAATGCCATGGGCGGTGTACTCGGTCGCAAAATTGAATACATTCAGGAAGACGGTGCCAGTGACTGGCCAACCTTCGCAGAAAAATCCAAAAAGTTGTTGGTGAACGATAAGGTTGCCGCCGTATTTGGTTGCTGGACATCCGCATCGCGCAAAGCCGTGTTGCCCATTTTTGAACAGTACAACGGCATGTTGTATTACCCCACCTTTTATGAAGGTTTGGAGCAATCACCCAACGTGATTTATACCGGCCAAGAAGCGACACAACAAATTATTGCCGGCATTGATTGGGTAACCAAAACCAAAGGTGCCAAATCATTCTACCTGCTTGGTTCAGATTATATTTGGCCACGTACCTCTAACAAAATCGCCCGCAAACACATTGAGAAGTTGGGTTTAAGCGTGGTGGGTGAGGAGTATTACCCTCTGGGTCATACCCAATTCAACTCGGTGATTAACAAAATCAAACTGAAAAAACCCGATGTGATTTACGCAATTGTTGTGGGTGGCTCTAACGTGGCCTTCTACAAACAATTAAAAGCGGCGGGCATTGATATGACCAAAGAGAAGCCACTGGTATTAACCATTTCGGTTACAGAGGATGAAATCCTTGGTATTGGCGGTGACAACATGCAAGGCGCTTATGCGGCGATGAAATATTTCCAAAGCCTGCCTAACGACAACAACAAAAAATTCGTAGCTGACTTCAAAGCCATGTGGGGCAAAGACACTGTAATCGGCGACGTAACCCAAGCCGCTTACCTTGGCCCATGGTTGTGGAAAGCTGCGGTGGAAAAAGCCGGTTCATTTGATATCGATAAAGTGCGCGCTGCATCACCGGGTATTGAGTTGACCACTGCACCGGAAGGCTATGTAAAAGTTCACCCCAATCATCATCTTTGGTCAAAAACCCGTATCGGTCATGCGCGTCCTGATGGTCAATACGATGTGGTATTTGAAACCACTGAGTTGATCGAGCCAGATCCATTCCCGAAAGGTTATCAATAACTGTCAACTGCAGCCAGCCATTGCGCTGGCTGCCAAGTATTAAGAATTGGCCAGTGTGAGTGAGGAATAGTGTTCAATTTAAAACGCGCCGTAAATACATCCATGTAGGCTCGAATCGGCATCCATGCCTCATACGGTTTTAAATCAAACACTATTCCTCACTTCCAGGTTCATCAGTAATTTCTTATGCGAGATGATGAGGTGCAGCTATGTTTGCTGAATACAGTAGCTCGGAATTAATGTCGATCTTTGCGATGCAAGGTGTAGCAGGGTTGATTTTATTTTCGGTGTTTGTGCTCATGGCCCTGGGGCTTGCCATTATTTTTGGGCAAATGGGTGTGATTAACATGGCGCACGGTGAGTTTATGATTCTCGGTGCCTACGTCACTTATTTAACATCCAATGTGTTTTCTACTTACCTGCCAGAATTTTTCAGTATCTATTTTATTCTCGCCATGATCCTCGCGTTTATCGTTGCCGCTGCGCTGGGTGCGTTGGTGGAATGGTCGATGATTCGACATTTGTATAACCGGCCACTGGATACGCTGCTGGCGACCTGGGGTTTGAGTTTAATTTTGCAACAACTTTATCGCACTGTGTTTGGCGCTCGTGAAGTGGGTGTGACTTTGCCTGATTGGCTAATGGGCTCTTATCAATTAACCGACACCATTGAATTACCGATTAATGGTTTATTTGTAATGTGTTTGGCGCTCGGCATTTCACTCGCCGTTGCATTATTAATGTATCGCTCGCGCTGGGGCACACAAGTGCGCGCCGTGGTGCAGAATCGTCCTATGGCAGGCGCTGTAGGGATTAATACCGCGAAGGTGGATCGCATTACTTTTGCGTTGGGTTGTGGCATCGCCGGTGTGGCTGGCAGTGCATTTACCATGATCGGTTCTACCGGCCCCACCTCGGGTCAACTCTATATTGTGGATACCTTTTTGGTGGTGGTGTTTGGTGGCGCATCCAGTTTGTTAGGCACCATTGCATCGGCATTCAGTATTTCGCAAGCGCAATCCACCATGGAATTTTTTATGAGTGGGTCTATGTCCAAAGTATTAACGCTGTTGTTTGTGGTGGTGATTTTAATGCTGCGCCCACAGGGTTTGTTCACACTCAAAGTGCGTCGTTAACAGGAGCCGATCATTATGTCGCGTTTACTATCGAGTCAAGCTATGTCGTCATTCCTGCCCAAAAAAGACCTGCTCGGATTTGCGGTGTTGGCACTTATCCTGGTTGTAGTCTTGCCACTGTCGCTGGATATTTTTCGCCTTAATCTGGTGGGCAAATATTTAACCTACGCCTTTGTGGCGGTGGGGTTGGTGTTGTGTTGGGGGTACGGCGGGATTTTGAGTTTGGGGCAGGGCGTGTTTTTTGGTTTGGGCGGCTATGCCATGGCGATGTTTTTAAAGCTGGAAGCCTCTGATCCGGAAAGCACCAAAATTCAGTCCACGCCGGGCATTCCCGACTTTATGGACTGGAACCAAATTACGGAATTGCCTTTTTTCTGGCAGCCCTTCCACAGTTTAGGTTTCACGCTATTGGCGATTATTGTGTTGCCGAGCATTCTCGGTTACATCATTGGTGTTGCTATGTTTAAACGCCGTGTTGGCGGTGTGTATTTTGCGATTATTACCCAAGCATTTGCAGCGATCCTGACGATTTTGATTATCGGCCAGCAGGGTTATACCGGCGGTGTTAATGGCATGACTGATTTGCGCACCTTACATGGCTGGGACATTCGCACCGACAGCGCGAAATACGTATTTTATTTCCTCTGCGTATTTATGTTGTTTGTGTGCCTATTGATTGCGCAATTTATCCGCAAAAGTAAATTGGGACGTTTGTTGGTGGCAATGCGGGATAAAGAAGACCGCGTGCGCTTCTCTGGTTATGACGTCTCCAATTTCAAAATCTTTGTCTTCTGTGTAGGAGCAATTTTTGCGGCCATTGGCGGTGCGCTCTTTACCCTGCAAGTCGGGTTCATGTCACCCACTCTGGTTGGCATTGTGCCTTCAATCGAGATGGTTATTTTCTGTGCCGTCGGCGGGCGCTTATCCATTATTGGTGCCGTTTATGGCGCGCTGGCTGTGAACTTTGCCAAAACCTCTTTCTCTGAAAGCTTTCCTGAACTCTGGTTGTTTGCGATGGGTGGATTATTTATCGCGGTGGTCATGGCCTTTCCTAACGGGTTGGCGGGTTTGTACAACACTTATGCTGCTCCTAAAGTGGATGCCTTGTTTGCCAAGTTTTTCAATAAAAAATCACTGACAACGACTCCGCCAGAGGGCGCATTAACTGAGCCGAAAAAAAACGGTGGGATCAAAAAAACACCTGCAGTAACTGCCGAATCCCGATCTATTCCACAAGGAGCAATCCATGAGCCCCAGTAATACTGACTTTGTATTAGCGGTGGAAGGTCTCACCGTGTCCTTTGATGGTTTTAAAGCGGTGAATGATTTGAGTTTTTATGTGGATGAAAATGAAATTCGCGTGATTATCGGCCCCAACGGCGCTGGTAAAACCACAGTGCTGGATTTGATTTGTGGCCGCACCAAAGCCACCGAAGGCTCCATTAAATTCCGTAACAAAGAACTCACCAAAATGAAGGAGCACGACATTGTTAAAGCCGGTGTTGGGCGAAAATTTCAAACGCCTTCTATTTACGGCGACCTGACGGTGTTTGAAAATTTGGAGATTTCTTTTCCGCGCGGGCGCTCGGTGTTTGGTGCACTGGTGTTCAAGCGCGATGAGGAGGTGGTCAACAAGGTACATGAAATTGCCAATATGATTTTTTTGGGCGACCAGTTGGATCGACAAGCTGAACTGCTGAGTCACGGCCAAAAACAATGGTTGGAAATTGGCATGTTATTAATGCAAGACCCGGACTTGTTAATGCTGGATGAACCGGTTGCCGGTATGTCGGTTGGGGAGCGCCAGCAAACCGCCGAATTATTGCGCAGTATTATTAAGGATCGCTCCGTTATTGTGATTGAACACGATATGCAGTTTGTGGCGCAAATTGCTGACAAGGTGACTGTGTTGCATCAGGGGAAAATTCTGGCTGAAGGCTCAGTGGATAAAGTCAAAAATGATCCCAAGGTGATTGAAGTGTATTTAGGCCATTAATAGCCAACATTAATAGCAGCTATTCATCGCGCAGCTCGTGCGTAACGCAGCGGAGAAATTGATTATGTTATCTGTATCAGATTACCGGGTAAGTTATGGCCAGAGTGAAGTGCTACATGGGCTGAACTTTGAAGTAAAACCCCGTGAAATTGTGGCGGTGATGGGACGCAATGGCATGGGTAAAACCACCTTGATGAAATCGCTCATGGGCGTGATTCCCAGTAATAGTGGCAGCGTAAAACTCGACGGCAAAGAAGTGAGCCAGTTAAAAAGTTATCAGCGTGTTGCCAGTGGTTTTGGATTTGTTCCCCAGGGGCGTATGATTTTTTCCAGTATGACCGTCAAAGAAAATATCGAGACCGGGCTGACAACTACCAAGCGTCGCTCGGTGCCCAAAGAACTCTACGATATGTTTCCGGTGTTGTTGGAAATGCGCAATCGGCGCGGCGGTAATTTATCGGGCGGGCAACAACAGCAATTAGCTATTGCCCGTGCACTGGCCAGCGATCCGAAAATGTTATTTCTGGATGAACCTACCGAGGGCATTCAGCCATCAATTATCCGTGAAATGGGGCGCACCTTAAAAATGATTCGCGACCAGCGCGGTTTATCGATTGTAGTATCGGAACAAGTATTAAGTTTTGCGCTGGATATTGCCGATCGCATTTTAGTGATTGAAAAAGGCGAGATTGTGCATGAGGAATTGCGGGCAACCATTAATGAAGCCAAGGTTGCCGCTTATTTGTCGGTGTAATTTTTTTAACGATTACCGCCTGTGCGGTTAACCACTTGCAGCCAGCTTTTGTCATGTCTCGGGCAATTGCTGGCTTTTTTGCTATTGCTGCTGCGTTATTAATCCTCACGCTCTGGTGGTGGCTCCATGTCGGGATGGTCGGGCATTTGATCCGGGCGGCAGGCAAGTGTGGTGGTGTCCTGCGCGTGGGGTGGCGGCAGCGAGCAGACGCCGCTAATCAATTCATCGTTGCGTCCTGCAAATGCACAGGCGTCATTTTCGTTTAAACCTTTGCACGCTAACAGTGCTTCCTCTGGTGGGCCAAAGGCGCGCTCATCGCGCAGTGGGCGTTGTTTTTCTGCCGCATATACGGGCTGGGCAATGGAGTGCAGGATTATGCCTACAATTCCTATCAATTTTACGACCTTTATCATCATTTGATATTCCACAGATTGTTATCAGTAAGTTACAGATTGTTGCTCTTACGTCACTGGCTAGCGTGTAGCTGTTAGTGAGATACAACAAATGTGCTTTCGTTCTCTGTGGCCAATAACAATCACAGTTCTTGCACAATCTGCTCTGCGCTATTCCCGGCTGTCCATACGTCAAATGGCGTAGTCATGCGCGCTATTTGTCGTATTGTTGCTGCCCCTTCGCAATTGGATACTGAACCCGTCACGCGACACTCGATTGTCCAACCCTACTGGAGTCAGAACCATGGCCGAAACCATTATCAAAATAGATCTGAAAAAATCGCCTTACGAAAATGAAATGATTCATAACCGCTGGCACCCGGATATTCCCATGGTGAAAACGGTGAAGCCCGGCGACGATTTTATTATCGAATGTTACGACTGGACGGGCGGTCAGATCGCCAATAACGACAGCGCCGATGATGTGCGCGATGTGGACTTGACCCAGGTGCATTTTTTGTCTGGCCCGGTGGGCGTAGAAGGTGCTGAGCCTGGTGATTTATTGGTGGTGGATATTTTGGATATAGGCGCCTTTCAGGAAAGCCAATGGGGTTTTAATGGCTTTTTCTCCAAACAAAATGGCGGCGGCTTTTTAACCGAGCATTTTCCGGAAGCGCAGAAATCCATTTGGGATTTCAACGGTATGTTTACCAAATCGCGCCATGTCCCCAATGTGGAATTTGCCGGCTTGATGCACCCCGGTTTAATTGGTTGCCTGCCGTCCAAAGAAATGTTGTTGGAGTGGAATAAGCGCGAAAAAGAACTCTACGACACCGAACCAGAGCGCGTGCCTGCATTGGCAACCCTGCCTTATGCCGACACCGCCCACATGGGCAAAATGGCTCCCGATGCCGCGAAAGTAGCTGCTGCGGAAGGTGCGCGTACCGTACCGCCTCGCGAGCACGGTGGTAACTGCGATATTAAAGATTTATCGCGCGGCTCAAAAATTTATTTCCCGGTGTATGTAAAAGGCGGCGGGCTTTCTGTAGGTGATTTGCACTTCAGTCAGGGCGATGGCGAGATCACCTTCTGTGGCGCCATTGAAATGGCGGGGTGGATTCATTTGCGGGTGAATCTCATCAAAGACGGTATGGCCAAGTATGCGATTAAAAATCCCATTTTCAAACCTAGTCCGATTGCGCCCAAGTACGATGACTACTTGATCTTTGAAGGTATCTCTGTTGACGAGTATGGCGAGCAGCATTATCTGGATGTGCATGTCGCTTATCGCCAGGCTTGTTTGAATGCGATTAATTATTTAACCAAGTTCGGTTACTCAAAAGCACAGGCTTATTCAATATTGGGTTGTGCACCGGTGCAGGGGCATATTTCCGGGGTGGTGGATATTCCTAACGCTTGCGCCACGCTCTGGCTGCCGACGGATATTTTTGATTTTGATATAAATCCGTCCGCCGAAGGGCCGAGCAAAAAAGTGTCACCGGGAATGGATGTGCCTTTGTCGAAAGATAAATAAATCCCCCCTAACCCCCTTTTTTCAAAAGGGGGAATTAAAAACACCTCCCTTTGCAAAAGGGAGGCAGGGATGGATTCTGGTTTAACCCCTCCCTTTAACAAAGGGAGGTTGGGAGGGATTTACAATGTTTACGCGAGAGGAATAACCATGCCTGTTTACGATTACAAATGCCCGGAACACGGTTTGTTTTATGAATTGGCGGCGATGGATGAATCCAGCCAACCGCGCAATTGTCCGACCTGCAGCAAGTTGTGCGCGCGGGTATTAATGGTAGCGCCTGAATTTTTGGATATGAAAACAGAAAACCGCGCGGCCCATGCGCGCAATGAAATGGCGGTACACAGTCCGATTTTATCGACACCGGATTATCGCGCTGAGCAGCAGGCGCGGCGCGAACATAAACACGGGAAGGGTTGTGGTTGTGGCGATAAACCGATTCGCAAATCCAATCTGCTTTACACCGCCGAAGGCAATAAAATGTTTCCTTCTATGCGCCCCTGGATGATCAGCCATTAATGAGGCTGATCGGGTGTGCGCAAGGTGTCGATATAATCGTTCAACGTGCTAAATAAATCACTCAATAATTCTGGCGCTTGCATACATTTGGCTGCGCCCATAATGCCTTGGTAGCTGGCCATAATAAACATCGCAATGCGCGTTGGATTAATATCGGCGCGCACATCTCCTTGCTGTTGACCTTGTTCCAGTGCGTGCACAATCGTTTGATAAATCGACTCCATCACCATTTCCAGACGTGCGTGAAATCCTGCGTCGATTGCCGCCATTTCCTGGTTTAAATTATTCAGTGGGCAGCCTTTAAAACAGTGCTCATCCCTATAGCTATCTGCCTTGGATAAAAACAATTGCTGCATGGCGGTGAGTGGGTTGGGGAAGCGGGTAATAAAATCATTCCAGACGCTGTGGAAATGTCCCATTAAAATCTCATCCACCACGGCATAACCCAACGCGAGTTTGTTCGGGAAGTGATGGTAGAGCGCACCTTTGGCGAGACTGGTCTTTTGCAGAATGGCCTCAATGCGCATCCCTTGATAACCGTTTTCATAAATCTCTTCGTGCGCGGCTTCCAGAATCCGGGTGCGCGTTTGTCCGGCATTGCGTTCAGTGGCCATGAGCGTCTCTAGCGAATGGAAATGAATTTATTGTGTGATGTACAAATCATGGTAAGCATCAGAAGGGCTGGTGCAAGCAGTCATAGACCACAGCGCTGGCAATCAACAAGAACCCCAACATTAAAAACCCATTGCCCAGCAGCCGCAAAATACGGATATGGCTTTGCAATCCCTGTGAAAACTCGGGGTAACCCAATAAGGGAAATTGGTCGAGCGTCGATATGGAATGGTTGGTAGGTGATGGTACTTGGCTCATGCGTGGGATCTCCTTGCAGATCAGGGAGTCGGGCAGTGCTTTTGGCTTGACCGACCGGTTGGTCGGTTGGCATTAAATAACAGACCATTTGGTCTGTCAAACCCGTTTTTGTACAAATATGTGCGTCTTTTGAGGGCAGGCGTTATGCTGGGCAGCCTTGCTCCACGGTGGTGGAGCGGGCCATACCAATACCTGATAAATAAAAACGAGGATCTTCTATGAGTAGTTTATCCAGCCACAACCGTTACAGCCCCCTGTTGATTGCTTTGCACTGGTTTATGTTTGTCCTGTTGGCCGTGGTGTTTGTCACCATTGAAATTCGTGGCCAATTCCCCCGTGGCAGCGAGCCGCGCGAATTTGTGAAAGCACTGCACTTTATGTTGGGCATGTCAGTGTTGTTATTGGTTGTGATTCGCCTGGCGATCCGTTTCTCCAGCAAAACCCCGGCAATAGTGCCAACCCCTTCGCTACTGGAAAACCTGCTGGCCAAGGTGGTTCATATCACGCTTTATGCGTTCATGATTTTTATGCCTATTGCCGGTTGGGTGATCCTCAGTGCAGAAGGGCATGGTGTGCCGTTTTTTGGCTTGGAGTTGCCGCCGCTGGTGGATAAAAACCCGGACCTGGCCGAACAAGTGGAAGACCTGCACAAACAAATCGGCTCTTGGGGTTATTACCTGATTGCCCTGCATGTGGTTGCAGCCTTATTCCATCACTACGTAAAACGCGACAATACCCTGCGCCGTATCTCACCGTTTAAGACTGAGTAAGCCCGGGTTTTTCATTCACCTTGCGCCGGAGGGCGGTTATGCGTCATCGCGAAATTCATCGTTCACATCACTCGGGTGGCTGCGCGCTGCTGTTCTCGGGGCAAACGACGGCATTATTTCAACGGCCAGTCTGATGATGGGCATTGCCGCCGCATCCAGCGACAGCGCGGCCATTGTGCTGGCGGGCGTTGCCGGGTTAGTGGCGGGGGCGATGAGTATGGCGGCGGGTGAATATGTGTCGGTTCGCTCCCAGGCGGATACGGAGGCTGCTGACCTTGCGCGGGAAACCCATGAACTGGCAACTGACAGCGAAGGTGAGCACCGCGAGCTGGAAGAGATTTACGTGGCACGCGGCTTGGAGCGCCCACTGGCGCGTGAGGTTGCCAGGCAATTAATGCAGCACGATGCGCTGGGTGCCCACGCGCGCGATGAGCTGGGCATTACCGATGAAATGAGCGCTCGCCCGTTACAGGCGGCACTCACCTCGGCCGCCACCTTTGCGGTGGGCGCACTGATTCCATTACTCGCCGTACTGCTGGTGCCCGCCGCACAGTTAATACCTGCCATTGCCCTGATATCGCTGTTCGCGCTGGTGCTATTGGGCGGCTTGGCTGCCAAGGTTGGCGGTGCCAACCTACTGCTGGGTAGCTTGCGGGTCGGGTTTTGGGGGGCCGCCGCTATGGCTCTGACCTTTGCCGCTGGTCATCTCTTTGGCGCCTTGCTCTGAGTTAAACCTGTCTCGAGTTACACTTGCTCTGGGTTAAAAATGTGTACAATCACCTCGCTCATGGCGCGATTGATTCGCGCAAAGCGCTCCTCGTTTGCCAGCATCGCCTGCGTCGATTGGGTGTAGCGCGAGCCGTCTATATCCTCTGCGCAGTGCTCAATTAACGCGCGCGCCGAGGCCGGTGTGGTCTCCAGATGAAACTGGAAGCCATACACCTTATCCCCATAACAAAATGCCTGATTGCTGCAGCCTTCGCTGCGCGCCAGATGTGTCGCACCCGGTGGCAGCGCAAAGGTATCGCCATGCCAGTGGAATACCTCCGGCGAGCGGGCAAACACCTGCGCGACAGGGTGGCTAGCGGCTGCCGGGGCAATGGTGATGGGCCACCAGCCAATTTCTTTGTATGGATTGCGAGTGACCTTGCCGCCCAGTACATCGGCAATCAATTGCGCACCCAGACAAATACCCAAGAGGATTTTTCCAGCGGCAATGGCGTCTTTGATCAGGGCTTTTTCTGTCGCCAGCCAGGGGTAGAGTGCCTCATCATAGATGCCCATAGGGCCGCCCATCACAATCAATGCATCAAAATCACTCACGGCTGGCGCCGCATCGCCCCGGTACCAATGGGTGCTGGTAAGGCTATAACCACGTGCGCGAAAGTCGCTTGCCATACTGCCAATATCTTCGAAGGGCACGTGTTGCAGACTGTGAATTCTCATGAAGGGCTCCTGTTGTGACTGTCCGGTGAGAGTGAGGGCAGTGAGATGCGCTGCTGATTATGCAGAAATCTCGCCAATTCGCATGGATTAATTCCCTGTAAATGGCGCCAAACCCGCTGATTGTCTGATGATTGGTGTATACTCGGGCACAGTTTGTGCGTGCAATTAACAGTCATTTTGCGCACTTCTTTCGCTGTTTATCCCTCGGGTTTCACACCCTGATGGACGGATGAAACACAGCGTGTACCCCGGCATGTCTGCGCGACTGCCCCTCAAGCCCCTGGCTGCATAACTTTTGGTGAATAGATTGATCGGAAAACTTTTTAAAAAATTGATAGGTTCAGGTGCGGATAAACCTGAAAAAAACGAGGCCAAGCCCGTCACTGATAAACCCACCGCAAAAAAACATCCCCGCGAACGCAGTGGTCAACAGCAAAATAATCGCGGCAATCGCAATAGCCGCGATCAGCGCCCTGGCCAAAAGAATGAGCAGCAAACCCCGGCCGTCCAGCGCGATACCTCCGCTAAACCTCCGCGTCATTCCGCCGCGCCACGCCCGAAAAAAGCGCAAAAGGTAGATCACGGCCCCTGGGATATTTCGCAATTTGCCGTGGAGGAAGTGGAAGGCAAAAGCCGTTTTCACGACTTTGATCTGGAACCACAGATCATGCGCGCCATTGCCGATTTAGGTTTTAAATACTGTTCGCCTATTCAGGCCCAATCCCTGCCGCACGCGTTGCAAGGTAAGGATGTCGTGGGCAAGGCCCAAACCGGTACCGGTAAAACCGCCGCGTTTTTAACCGCCATTATTGATGACCTGCTCAAAAATCCCATCACCGAAAAACGCTATGCCGGTGAAGCGCGTGCCTTGGTGATTGCACCAACACGGGAACTGGTTATTCAAATCGCCGACGATGCCAAAAACCTGTGTAAATACACCGACCTGAAAATTCACACCCTTGTCGGCGGTATGGACTACGTTAAACAACAGCGTCATTTACACGAAGATTTTGTGGACATACTGGTCGCTACACCCGGTCGTTTGCTCGATTTCTGCGGCAATAAAGATGTGTATCTGGATCAACTGGAAATTCTGGTGATCGATGAAGCTGACCGTATGCTGGACATGGGTTTTATTCCGCAAGTGCGCCAAATTGTGCGTCAAACCCCAAGCGTGAAGACCGTCAAACCCTGTTTTTCTCTGCTACCTTTACCGATGAAGTGCGCATTTTGGTAGAGCAGTGGACCTACAAACCCGTCACCATCGATATCGAGCCCGAGTCAGTGGCGAACGAGCGAGTGGATCAGCATGTGTATCTGGTCTCCACCGAAGAGAAGTACACGCTGCTCTACAACCTGATCCAGCAAGAACATGCCGAGAGTATGATCGTGTTTGCCAATCGCCGCGATGAATGCCGCGATTTGCAGGAAAAACTGGAGCGCCATGGCATTAAAGCGGGTTTGCTCTCCGGCGAAATTGCCCAGAACAAACGGGTTTCAACCCTGGACGCGTTTAAATCCGGCGAGATCAAAGTGCTGGTGGCAACCGATGTTGCCGGGCGCGGTATTCACATCAGCGGCATCAGCCACGTGGTGAATTTCACCCTGCCGGAAGAGCCGGAGGATTATGTGCATCGCATTGGCCGCACCGGCCGCGCGGGTAAAAACGGCACCTCTATCAGTTTTGCCTGCGAAGATGATGCCCTGCTGCTGGAGCCGATTGCGGCCTTGTTGGGCAAGCCCATCAAGTGTGAACAGCCCCCGGAATATTTAATGCTGCCACCGCCGGAAAGCTTGCCTGCACCGGCTCGTGCGCGCACCAATGATCGCTTTAGCAATCGCTCAGTGGGCAACCGCCCGGTGGCAATCGCAGCCGTCGCCCGCGTCACTGATCGCGGTTCACCGTTTTTATCCTCATCCCTAACTGACGTCGCCCGGTGTAATACCGGGCAGTGCCATGGCACGGAATGGTTATGTCTTCAGCCAAATCAGCCCTGTTAAGCCTGCATTTGGGCGCCTTTTTAATGGGTGCTACGGGGCTCTTTTCCAAAATTATTGATTTGCCCGCATGGGATATTACCGGCTACCGAACCTGGATTGCGGCGCTGATTCTGTTTGCCTGGGTGTGGTGGCGCGAGCGCAATGTCGCACTGCGCTCAGCCCGTGATTATGGCCGGATGTTGATCCTTGGCGTGTTGCTGGCGCTGCATTGGGTAACGTTTTTTTATTCCATGCAGGTGGCTAATATCGCGGTGGGCATGATTTCACTCTATGCCTATCCTGTGGTCACAGTTTTTCTGGAGCCCTGGCTCAAGCGCACCAAGCTCGATTGGCGTGATGTCGTCAGCGGCTTTTTGGTGCTGTTCGGTATTTATTGGTTGGTGCCGGAATTCAATATCGATAACAACATGACCCAAGGTGTGATGTGGGGCGTGATATCAGCCGTGACTTTTGCCGTGCGCAATTTGCTCCTGAGCCACTGGTTCAGCAATCAAACCGCGGCGCGCTCCATGAGTTATCAAGTCTTGATTGTCGCTCTGCTAATGACACCGATATTGGTGTTATCGCCCATCAACCTTCTAGCCACGATTGGTGGTTGCTGGTGTGTTTGGGGATTTTCTTTACCGCTTTCACCCACACCCTGCTCGGTTATTCGCTGCGCTATTTAAAAGCCAAAACCGTTGGTTTGGTGGCCTGTTTGCAACCGGTCTATGCCGTGGGTTATGAAATCGCGGTGCTGCACAGTTATCCGGATTGGAGTACGCTGTTTGGCGGCAGCATTATTATGGCCGCCGCCATTTACGAATCGGTGCGCGAGCACAATAAGGCTGCGGCTACGGCGGCAGTCAATTTGTAAGCTTGCGATCCGCGTGTTTTCGGAGCCTTCTTATGCACACGCTAATGCCTGTTGTCTTTGTTCCCCACGGCGGCGGCCCTATGCCGCTGTTAGGCGATGTGAATCACCGCGAGCTGACCCGTTTCATGCAGTCCTTGGCGGCCGATTTGCCTCGCCCCCAGGCGATTGTGGTCATTACCGCTCACTGGGAGGAGGAACTGCTCAGCATCAGTGACTCTCCGGCGCCCGGCATGATGTTTGACTACTACGGCTTCCCACCCGAAAGTTATGAATTCAGCTATCCTGCGCCGGTAATCCTGCCCTTGCCAAGCAGATACAACAGTTATTACTGGCGCAGAATATCGAGGCGCGGTTGGACAACCAGCGTGGCTACGACCACGGTACCTTTGTACCGCTGATGTTGATCTATCCCGCAGCCGACATTCCCGTGGTCCAATTATCGCTGCTCTCTTCGCTTGATCCCGCCGCGCATATCGCCATTGGCAAAGCGCTTGCGCCATTACGTGAACAAGGGGTGCTGATCGTGGGATCGGGCATGTCGTTTCACAACATGCGCGCGTTTTTCTCCAGCGATCCCGCTATTCGCGGCAGAAGTGAAACCTTTGATCACTGGCTCAATGAGACCTTGAGCAGCGAGGCACTTGCCGCTACAGAGCGTGAACAGCGTTTGACTCACTGGGCTGATGCACCCCAAGGGCGCTTTTGCCATCCGCGTGAGGAGCACTTGCTGCCGCTGCTAGTCTGTTTTGGCGCTGCCTCTCACAGTGGAAAACCCGCCCGGCAAAATTTTAGCGGTCTGCTGTTTAATACGGCGATTTCCGGCTATGTCTGGCGCTAAAGTTTCAGATATTTCATAGGCTTGGCGCATTTTTCCAAAGTTTGGCTACACTCAATGGACACCTGAAAAGCCGTTGAGTGACTTGATATGAAAAAAATTCTAGTTGTTGAAGACAGCGAGATGGTGATGAAGATACTGCGCCATCTGGTCCAGTCCTCATCACTTCCCTACGAACCCGTCTATGCTGCCAGCCTTGCGCAAGCAGTTGCGCAATACAATGAAACCCCTGGCGATTTTTTTGCCGCGCTCGTCGACCTCAACCTGCCTGATGCTCCCGATGGTGAAGTTGTGGATTTCACCCTCAGTAAAAAAATTCCCACCATTGTGCTCACCGGTTCTTACGATGAAAAACGACGCGAGCAACTATTCAATAAAGGCATTGTGGATTACGTCACCAAAGAGGGGCGTTACGCCTACAGCAAAGCCATCGGCATGATTACCCGACTGGAAAAAAACCAGCACATTAAAGTGTTGGTGGTGGATGACTCGGATATGTCGCGCAAGCACATGGCCAATTTATTTCGTCGCCATTTATTCCAGGTGATTGAAGCCGTGGACGGTGTAGATGCGATCAAAGTACTGTTGGAGAATCCGACGTTAAATTATTAATTACCGACTACAACATGCCCAAGATGGATGGCTTTGAGTTGGTGCGTAACCTGCGCTACAAATACGACAAAACCGATTTGATTATGATTGGTGTGTCCGGCGAAAGCAGCGAGGCGCTCTCGGCCAAGTTTATCAAGCACGGTGCCAATGACTTTTTGCGCAAACCTTTTCACCCGGAAGAATTTTACTGCCGCATTATTCACAACATTGAATCCCTGGAACTGGTGGAGCAAATCACCTACAACGCCCAGCGCGATCACCTGACCGGCCTCTATCATCGCTCTTACTTTTTTAATGCAGCGCGCGAACTCTATAACGCCGCGCGCGAAAAATCGGCGCCCTTGTCTATGGCGGTTATCAATATCGATAATTTTAGCGAAATTAATCAACACTACGGCAATGCCTGGGCGATAGTGCACTCAAACAAATTGCCAGCAGTTTGCACACCATGCTCGGCCGTTTTTTATTGGCCCGTGCCGACAGCGATGATTTTTTTGTGATGCTGCCGGGCTGGATCATGAAAAAGCGGCTGCCTTTTTGGGCAAAGTGAAACAGTTGCTGGCCGCAGAGGCGATTGTAATTAACGGTGAGACCCGTCATTTTTACGTGAGTATCGGCGTGACTGACAAGTTGCAATCCAGCCTGGATCAACAAATCGCTACCGCCAGCCAACATCTGCGCCACGCCAAAGAGGCGGGCGGCAATATGATTGTGGATGATGGTGATGATGAATAGGAGGGGCTAGTAGGGTAGCGTCATTGATTGAGATGGCGTACTTCTTTAACCCAATAAATCGTCGCGCCCGCAACCGCAATGGCGTGACGAAAATATTCAGCACCGGCACCATGCTGCCAAGCAAAATAATACCGCCGTAAGAATAGCTGGTCAGTGGTTGGCTATTTAAACGGCGGCGCAACTCGCGGAACGCCAGTTGGTGGTTGTCTGCCGGGTAGTCTGAATATTGCACCGCCATGCTCCAGCAGCCCAGAGCGCCCCGATAATTGCAGCAACAAGGTTGAGGCCGGGAATAAAAAAACAGACCACCAAAATAATCAGCACCAGCATGCCGCGACTCACAAAATACCAAAGCTTAACCAGCTCGCGTTGCAGTGTGCGCGGAATCAGTTGCCCCAAGGTTCATCCGGCGGTGCAATGCCGTTAAATGAGTCTCCACTTTTTCGGCAGCAAACCAAAAAAGGGTGCGGCAATAAAATTGGTAATAATGTTAAAGCTGTAGCCATAAATCACTAAAAAAAATAAACGCCACCAGAGGCCAGAGCAACCATGCCAGCCATTCCAACCAGCTTGGTGACCAGTCCAGAATTTGCTTAAAGAAATCGCCGAACGCATTAAACAAGGCGACAGTTACCACCACAAAAATAACCAGGTAATCAAACAGCGGTATGACAATAAACCGACGAAAGCCTGGCTGCATAATGAGCTTGCCGCCGTCCATAAAATAATTAATTGCAGCACGGGAGAGCTTGCATTCAGGAGTTCCTTTTGAGTTGTGTTAATAACCAATCGCCACCCGCAAAAATAACACCGGCAATAGCGCCATACAAATGGGACTCTACTGCGACTGCCACAGGAAATTAACTGCTGTATGTCTGTCGCTTCGTAGCCAGTACTGTTTTCCTGCCCCAGCTTTACACGCAACACACCAGTGCCACTGCTCGCACCCAAATGGGTAGGCGCGTGTTTGCAATAGCCCGCCACAATCAAACCATGCAGCGCGCCTGACAAGCCGGATAGGGCACATACTCGAGTTAATAAAAATACCCATCCCCACAGCAAACAGCACCAGAGCAGTAGGAGTGAAAATTTTGTCGGGGATGCTTCGGTGAAAATGCCAGTGCACACAGCAGCAGCGCGCCACATTCATTAACGTATGAGCCCAACCAAAATGAACAAGGTTAGCACTGAGCAAACGCCAGACCTCCCTGACTCTACCCTGGTAGCCTCAAGGCTTAACAACGGAAATAATGGATTTCAAGCGCAGTAAGCAGAGCATTACCACACTTAATATTATGCAGAGCCTGATGGTCGAGTTTATTTAATGTGAGCATGTGAGGTGTGTTGTGAGTTAAATGAAGTTGCATCTTAGATTAGAGTGTAGGTGGTGCAAATGGCTTACATATTAATATTCTTAAGAATAGTTGTTTAGCGGTTGTCAGTGGTAGCTATCTGCCTTACTCTTGGTGAGACCAAATACGGTCTTTAATGAGTCCTTCAAAGAATATGAACTACACTAATCAAATAAAGCCAATCAGTTATCTCAAGGCAACGCGGCGGAAGTGCTGGATACCCTGACGCAAGCCGTGAGCCGCTCGTCATCACTCAAAACGGTGAAGCCAAGGCTGTGTTACAGATGTCGCCAGCTATAACGAGACGCAAGAACTATGGCTTGTAAAGATCTGGCCTTAGGTAACCGCGATTTGGAAGAGGGTAGGATTGCTCCGCAGATGATGTGTTTACCCGCGCCCGTAACCGGAATACCAAAGAATAATGCCGCTGCCAATTCAATTCACCCTTGGTGCAGAGCGCGATCTATTCAGTATTTACGATTATATTGCTGAACACGACTCCCAGCAGAAAGCTGATCAGCTATTAAATCACCTGCAAAAGCTTATCAACAATCTCAGCGAAAACCCGGAGCGCGGCACTTTTCCCAAGGAGCTATTGCAGCTGGGTATTCGCGAATATCGGCAGGTTTATTTCAAGCCCTACCGAATTATTTATCGCGCAATGCCATCGCAAATACTGATTTATTTAATTGTAGATGGGCGCAGGGATATGCAGTCGTTGTTGGAGCGGAGGCTGTTGGTATAGCAAGAGTAAGTTAAAAATTTAATGCGGTTCTATCAATGTACTCTATGTGAATAACGCGTCTACGACTTGGTGTCGGTGCCTTGCGTGAAGCATGTAATAATAAAGGTTTCATAACAAGCACGGAGCCTGCTGCAGCGCAACAATCGATGGATTGTTCCGATTTGCTAATTCGAAGTATTTGCTCACTCGATAGAATTCCCTGTTTATGAGTTTCGGGTATCACCCGCAAACATCCGTTTTCAGTGGTGGTATCATCAAGGTGGATGCGTAGTGTTAGCATGTGCTTCAATATTGCAATTGGCGGCTGCACGTGGTGTACGCCATTGATGCTCCAAGGATGCCAATCGGCATGTTCAAACTTTTCTGAGATACAAAGTGTTTTATCCTGATGCCAAGTTACCAACCAATTATTGTCTGCCGTCTTATCAAATAAAATGCAGCGTATTAGCAGGGGCTCTGCCTGTAGATAGTGCCTGGCTAATGCTAGTGTGTTCTCAGCACTAACTAGCTCCCGAATGGCGGGGTTTTTTTTTTCAGCACAGCGTATTCCGGCAGCACCGAGCTCTATATGCCGGTCTATTTCCATATGAATTTTTTCAATATGCATTGCTGAAAAAAATCGTTAATCAATGCAAATCCACAATTATCTAGTGACATGGTTTTCTGCTATCAGCATAGTAAAGTTTACGTTATGGTAACTTTCGATAATTTATAATAGATAATTGTAAATAAAAAGGCAGCCGATAAGGGCTGCCTTTTGCTTTATGGACGCAGAGGTTTACTTCGCGCCATGTGCTTCCAAAGCAACTGCATATTCTTCGCCGTTGCGATGGGTTTTGAGTACTTGCAGGAAGGTTTTTGCCTTCAGGGCCGATTGCGTTTACATCTTTACCAGCTTCGACAAACAATTTTACAAAGGTACCGAAGTTTTCGCCGCGCATACCGCGATAGGCTTTTTCCAGTAAGTGGTAATCAGCATTGATGCCGGCAGGTGCCGGGTAGTCTAAAAAGGTGGCGATGCGTGCTTCGTCGAAGATTTCGCCGAGGACTTTTTCTTTGTCTTTGCGTAGGCTCATTTTATTTCTCAACCGTTCAATTTCTTAATCAATAATTCATTCAATACTTGCGGATTGGCCTGCCCTTTTGAGGCTTTCATCGCTTGGCCAACAAAGAAACCGAGCATTTTTGCGCGTTTGTCTTCGGCGGCGGCGCGCGGTAGCCTTCCACTTGTGCGGTATTGGCGGCGATGATGTCGTCGATGATTTTTTCCAGCGCTCCCGTATCAGAAACCTGTTTTAAACCTTTGGTTTCGATAATGGTGTCGGCATCGCCTTCGCCATTGCTAATGGCTTCAAAAACCTGCTTGGCAATTTTGCTGGATAGGGTGCCGTCTTTAACGCGTACCACCAAGCCAGCGAGTAATTCTGGCGTGACTGGTGATTGATCAATGCGCTGTTCGGTGCGATTTAAATAAGCGCCCAAGTCAGCCATGATCCAGTTGGCGGTGAGTTTGGCTTCACCGGAAATTGCCGCTGAAGCTTCAAAAAACGCCGCCGTAAATTTATCCATGGTGATTTGACCAGCATCGTAGCTGCTCAAACCATATTGCTCGACAAAGCGCGCGCGTTTGGCTTCTGGCAGCTCTGGCATTTGCTGGCGCACAGATTCGATGTAGTCATCGTCCAGGATTACTGGCAACAGGTCAGGGCAGGGGAAGTAGCGGTAATCATTGCTGTCTTCTTTGCTGCGCATGCTGCGCGCTTTTTTGGTATCGCCGTTGTAGAGGCGAGTTTCCTGAGTAATTTTGCCGCCGTCTTCCAGTACATCAATCTGGCGCTCCACTTCCAGTGCAATGGCCTCTTCCATAAATTTAAAGGAGTTGAGGTTTTTGGTTTCGGTGCGGGTGCCGAGTTTGTCGGAGCCTTTGGGGCGAATGGAAATGTTTACGTCAAAGCGCATGGAGCCTTGGCTCATTTCGCCATCGCAAATTTCGAGCGAGGTAACGATGGAGTGCAGCTTTTTGGCAAAGGCAACGGCTTCTTCAGCGCTGCGCATATCCGGCTCTGTGACGACTTCAATCAGTGGCGTGCCGCGGTTTAAATCGATTCCGCTCATGCCAGCAAAATCTTCGTGCAAGGATTTGCCAGCGTCCTCTTCCAGATGTGCGTGGTGAATGCGAACGCGTTTGGTGCGGCCTTCACCCAACTCCAAATCCACAAATCCGGCGCCGACAATTGGCTCGGCAAGTTGTGTAGTTTGATAGCCTTTTGGTAGGTCGGGATAAAAATAATTCTTACGTTCGAACACTGAGCGCTTGCCGATTTCTGCATTCACCGCCAAGCCAAACATGGTGGCGAAACGAAACGCTTCCTCGTTGGCGACGGGCAGGGTGCCGGGCAGTGCCAAATCAATTGCACAGGCTTGGGTGTTTGGTTCAGCACCGAATGCAGTGCTGGCGCGGAGAATATTTTGGTTTTGGTTGCGAGTTGTACGTGAACTTCCAACCCGATGACGGTTTCCCATTGCATGCTGTGGCTCCTTACTCAATGCCAGGTGCAGTTTGTTGGTGGAAGTGGGTTGCTTGCTGGAATTGGTGCGCGGCATTGAGCAGCGGCCCTTCGGCAAAAAAGTTGCCAATCAATTGCAAGCCAACCGGTTTGTTATCCACCAGGCCACAGGGAATTGACAGCGCAGGTAGGCCGGCAAGGTTGGTGGCGATGGTGTAAATATCTTCCAGGTACATGGCTACCGGGTCTTTGTTTTGGAACCAAATTGGAATGCCGGGGAGGGCGAGGTTGGGCCGATAATTAAATCCACCTGTTGGAAGGCATCCATAAAGTCTTGCTTGATCAGGCGGCGGATTTTTTGCGCCTTGCTGTAGTAGGCATCGTAATAACCGGCCGACAAGGCGTAGGTGCCCACCAGAATGCGGCGCTTCACTTCGTTGCCAAAGCCTTCACTGCGTGAGCGCATATACAGGTCGTTTAAATCCTGCGGGTTTTCGCAGCGATGGCCGTAGCGCACGCCGTCAAAGCGCGAGAGGTTGGCTGAACATTCTGCCGGTGCGATGACGTAGTAAGCGGGCACCGCGAGATGGGTGTGCGGCAGGCTGACACTGTGAATGCTCGCGCCCAGGCTTTCGTACACTTTGATCGCTGCTTCAACCAGTGCAGCGGTTTCCGGGTTCAGGCCTTCGCCAAAATATTCTTTGGGCACACCGATGCGCACACCGGCCAAGGATTTGTTCAGATCGGCGGTGTAATCCGGTACATCGCGCTCTACGCAGGTGGAATCTTTGGTGTCGTAGCTCGCCATATCGTTTAACAGAATAGCGGCATCTTCGGCGGTACGCGACAAAATACCCGCTTGGTCAAGGCTGGATGCAAATGCAATCATGCCCCAGCGATACGCGGCCATAAGTAGGTTTAATACCGGTTAAGCCACAGAGTGCTGCCGGTTGACGGATGGAGCCGCCGGTATCGGATGCCGTGGCTGCCGGTGCCAGATGTGCAGCAACGGCCGCTGCAGAACCACCGGAGGAACCGCCGGGAACGCAATCGGTTGCCCAAGGGTTTTTGACCGGGCCGTACCAGCTTGTTTCATTAGACGAACCCATGGCGAATTCATCCATGTTGGTTTTACCCAACATCACCACGCCGGAGTTCAAATAGTTTTCAACGATGGTCGCATTGTAGGGGGCGATAAATTTGTCCAGCATTTTGGAGGCGCAAGAGGTGCGCACACCGGTGGTGCAAAAAATATCTTTGTGGGCGATGGGCACACCGCAAAGTGCGGGGGCATTACCGGCGGCCAGACGTGCATCGGCAGCGGCGGCTTGCTGCAGCGCAGCTCGGGTGTCACGGTGATGTAGCTGTTGTAGGTCTTATCCAGACGCGCAATACGGTCGAGATAATGTTGGGTCACTTCGGTACTGGAAAAGTCCTTGTTGCGCAGACCTTTTACCAGTTCGGCAATGGTGAATTGATGCATTGCAAATTCCTGAGATTTTTTTGTAAGAAGGGCGGGCAGGGATTGGGGCGCCCGCTATTCGATAACCTGTGGCACCAGATACAAGCCATCTTGCGTGGCGGGGGCTATGGCCTGGAAAGCGTCGCGCTGGTTAGGCTCGGTGACCACATCGGCGCGCAAGCGTTGAACCGCATCCAAGGGGTGCGCCATGGGCAGTACGCCATCGGTATTGACGGCTTGTAATTGATCAACCAGAGCCAGCACGTCGGAAATACTTTTTGCCGCTTCATCGGCGGCCTCATCGGTAATCTGGATACGCGCCAGCTTGGCCAGCTTGGCGATATCGGAACGGTCTACAGCCATGGTGGTATTAGCTCCAGCAGATAGAAAACGAAAGTGCGGCAAACTGCATTTATCCTGCAGCAAGTCGCCAAAAATGGGCGCCCACGGTATCACATTTGCGCCCAGCCCTGAATCCCTGTGCGGGCCTTGTTGTTGCTGTGCAAAAAATAGGCGAAAAAGCTGGGTAAATAGCGGCGATCAAAGTGAACTTTCGTGCAACTTGTATATCTTTATGAAGACTTTTTATTTTTAAGGTCAAAACGGCTCGGATAAAAAGAAAAAATTCACATATACTGCGCGCTTACATTTTTTTGCATGGAAACCCCGATTGGGGCTGGTTAATCAGGGAATTTGGCGTTTGCCTCAAGATAAAAAGTCAGGAGCGCGCGCGTCGCCACCGCTGACACAGATTATTTCAGTATTGCTGTCTATGGCTGCCTATACCGAACCCTATTCCAACACATTCTTTATTAAGGCCTCGTCTTGTCATGATGAAACTTTTGCGTGGAGCATTTTCCAACGACCTGTCTATCGACCTGGGAACGCTAATACCCTTATTTATGTCCGCGGTCGCGGTATTGTTCTCAACGAACCATCGGTGGTGGCAATTCGTCACCACAACGGCACCAAGATTGTGGAAGCGGTGGGTGTTGAAGCCAAGCGTATGCTGGGCCGTACTCCCGGTAACATCACCGCTATTCGCCCGCTGAAAGACGGTGTTATCGCCGACTTTCAGGTCACCGAAAAAATGCTGCAACACTTTATCCGCAAAGTGCATGAAAACTCCTGGTTCAACCCTTCTCCCCGCGTATTGATCAGTGTTCCCTGTTTGTCTACCGAAGTAGAAAAGCGCGCAATTCGCGAGTCGGCACTGGGTGCTGGCGCCCGCGAAGTACGTTTGATTGAAGAGCCTATGGCCGCCGCTATTGGCGCTGGCTTGAAAGTGTCTGAAGCCAATGGTTCGATGGTGGTGGATATCGGTGGCGGTACCACCGAGATTGCCGTTATCTCCCTGAATGGTGTGGTTTACTCCGATTCCGTGCGTATTGGCGGTGACCGTTTTGATGAAGCCATTGTGAACTATGTGCGTCGCAACTACGGCAGCGTGATTGGCGATGCGACCGCTGAACGTATCAAGCAAGAAATTGGTTGTGCGTTTGCGGGCAGTGAAATTCGCGAAATTGATGTGCGCGGCCGCAATCTGGCAGAAGGTGTACCGCAGCTTTACCCTGAGCAGCGATGAAATCCTTGAAGCGCTGCAAGATCCACTGGCTGGCATAGTGCAGGCAGTAAAAAGCGCACTGGAGCAATCTCCACCGGAATTGGCGTCGGATATCGCCGAAAGTGGTGTGGTATTGACCGGTGGCGGTGCGCTGCTGCGTGATATTGATCGCCTGCTGTCCAACGAAACCGGTTTGCCGTTTATTGTTGCCGAAGAGCCGCTGACCTGTGTGGCTCGTGGTGGTGGTATTGCGCTGGAGATGAATGACAAGCGCAATATCGACCTGCTGTCGTCCTGATAACAGCGGAGCGGTGGCGCATTGGGCGCTGACGCTCCACTAACACAGGAGATATCGCCATTAAACCGCTCTTTAATCGAGGCTCCTCTGCCGCCGGTCGCGCCTTTTTGTTCATTGTGATCATGATGGTGCTGGTGGTGGTTGGGCTTTATACCGATCGCCTTGAACCCTTGCGTGAAAAACTCGCGCAATTGGTCACGCCTTTTTAACTCACCGACATCCCCCGCGTCAATGATTGGCGCAAAGACACATTTGTCTCGCCCATGGAACTCAAGCTGGAGAACGAGGCGCTCAAAACCGAGTTGCTGATCCATCAGCGCAAACTGCAACAGCTTGCTTCACTGGCGGCGGAAAACGTGCGCTTGCGCCAATTGCTCAATGCCAGCCAAACCTTGCAGGATACGGTGCTGATCACCGAATTGATCGGCGTATCGCCCAACCCGCTCAGCCATAAAGTGATTATTAATCGCGGCGCCAAAGATGGTGCCTTCAAGGGCCAGCCTGTATTGGATGCTTTTGGCTTGATGGGGCAGGTGACTGAAGTGGCTGAGCACTCCAGCACCGTGTTATTAATTTCCGACTCCACCCATGCGATTCCGGTACAGGTGAATCGCAATGGTGTACGTGCAATTGCCGAGGGAACGGGCGACCTCAACAGTTTGAGCTTGCGTCATGTGTCGGCCAATACTGATATCCGCGGGGCGATTTGCTGGTGAGTTCGGGCTTGGGGGATCGCTTTCCCGTTGGCTACCCCGTGGCCGAGGTATTGGATGTGGTGCGCGATCCGGGCAAGGCATTTTTGACGGTGATTGCTAAACCCATGGCTCGTCTGGATCGCAGCCGTCACCTGCTATTGGTCTTTGCTGATCGCGACCGCGCAGTGTGCCGGGTGCTTTATCCCTGCCGGAAAACGCGGACGGAGAGCATTAATGCCTGCGTCCCGCCTCAATCTTTACATGGTTATTGGCATCAGTTTTTTGATCGCGCTGGTGCTGTCGGTATATCCGCTGCCATGGATCTGCGCTGGTTGCGCCCGGAATTCGTGCTGGTGGTGGCGATTTACTGGATCTTTTTTATGCCACTCACTGTGAGCTTTTCGCTCCTGTGCCTGCTCGGGTTGTTTCAGGATCTGCTCGAGGGCGTGCCCTTTGGGCAGCACAGCTTGGGGCTGGTAATCGTGGCGTATATTTGTATCCTATCCTATCAGCGGGTGCGCAACTTCTCCATCTGGCGTCAATCTGCCTGGGTATTTGTGTTGGTCGGTATCGCCCAACTGACGGATAACTGGGTACAGGGTATGGCGGGGCGCCCACTTTCGGGTGTCCAGTTCTTGTATCCGGCTATTACCAGCGCGCTGATTTGGCCCCTGTGTTATGGCACATTGAACCGCTGGACCCATCGCTATCACCACTAGCTGCTTCATGGGTTACATAGAATAATTTTTATCGTCCTAAGGGCGATATCAGGAGATCTCAGGGTGAATGCAGTTGTTCCGTCGTTGTATCTGGCATCCCAATCGCCCCGCCGTCGCGAGCTGTTGCAGCAGATCGGTGTTGTCCATGCGGTGATTAACGCTTCTATTCCCGAACAACCGGCAGCCGGCGAGACGGCGCTGGATTATGTGCAGCGCCTGGCGCGCGAAAAAGCCGCCGCCGGTTTTGCGCAGCTCGTACAGCAACAACTACCTCTCGCCCCGGTACTGGGTGCTGATACGCTCGGCTTGCTGGATGGCGTGATCCTTGAAAAACCCCGTAATAAAGCTCACGCCGAAGCCACGTGTTGCGCCAGTTATCCGGTCGCACCCATCAGGTGATTACCGCTGTTGCCCTCCACTCAAACACCCGACAAGCACTGCGTGTATCTATGACGGATGTCACATTCCGTCCGCTCAGTGACGCCGAAATCGCCGCGTATTGGGACACGGGTGAACCGCAAGACAAGGCGGGCAGTTACGCGATTCAAGGCTTGGGCGCGGTGTTTGTACAGGAAATTCGCGGTAGCTATTCCGGGGTAGTGGGGCTGCCAATTGAGGCGACCTGCGAGCTGTTGCGCGAATTCTCGGTGCCCTGGTGGACACCCGCTGCGCGACCAGCGGTGGAGCGCAAGTCATGAGTGAAGAAATTCTTATCAATGTCTCCCCTGTGGAGACCCGGGTAGCGCTGGTTGAAAACGGTGTGGTGCAGGAGTTCTACATCGAGCGCAGCCACGGCGAAAGTTACGTGGGCAATATCTATAAAGGTAAGGTGGTGCGCGTGCTGCCCGGTATGCAGGCGGCATTTGTCGATATCGGCCTTGAGCGCACCGGTTTTATTCACGCCGCCGACATGATGCCCGAACCGCCCGAGGGTGAAGTCCGGCGCGGCGAAGTGCCTGACATACGCACCCTGGTGCGCGAAGGCCAGACACTGCTGGTGCAGGTAGCCAAAGACCCTATCAGTACCAAAGGTGCGCGTTTAACAACCCATTTGACCCTCTCATCACGCTATTTGGTGTACATGCCTAACTCGTCCCATATTGGCGTGTCTACGCGTATTGAGGATGAGCCCGAGCGCGAGCGCTTGCGCCAGGCGGTGGAAACGGCAGTGAGCGGGCAGGGTATTAGCGGTGGGTTTATTGTGCGCACCGTGGCGGAAGGTGCCGATGCCGACGCAATCAACGCCGATATTCCGTTTTTATGCCAGCTTTGGCAGGATTTGAGTGCAAAACTACCGGGCCTGGGGTTCCTGCGGAACTTCATCGCGATATGCCGCTCTATCTGCGCGCGCGCTGCGCGATATGGCGCGTGCGCCCATTGACCGTGTGCGGGTGGATTCACGCCTGACCTGGCAGCAAATGCAGGAATTTGCCGCTAAATATGCGCCGCAATTGGTGGAGTTGATTGAGCTGTACAGTGGGGATCGCCCGCTGTTGGAACTCTATGGCGTGGAGGAGGAAATCCGCCGTGCACTGGAGCCGCGTGTTGCGCTGAAATCCAACGGCTATTTGATTATTGAACAGACCGAAGCCATGACCACGGTGGATGTGAACACCGGTGCGTTTGTCGGCCATCGCAATCTGGAAGAGACGATTTTCAAAACCAATCTGGAAGCGGCGACGGCCATTGCCCGTCAGCTGCGGTTGCGCAATTTAGGTGGCATTATCATTCTCGATTTTATCGACATGAAAGATGCCGAACACCAGCGGCAGGGTGCTGCGCACCCTGGAAAAAAGCCCTGGAGAAGGATCACGCCAAGACCCGCATTACCGGTGTGTCGGAATTGGGGCTGGTGGAGATGGCGCGCAAGCGCACCCGCGAATCCCTTGGGCAGTTGTTGTGCGAGCCCTGTCCGGTATGCCAGGGGCGCGGCCAATTAAAGTCAGCAGAGACGGTGTGTTACGAAATTTTCCGCGAAATTTTGCGTATGGCGCGCACCTACGATAATGAAAAATTTTTGGTGTTGGCATCGCAGTTGGTGGTAGATCGACTGCTCGATGAACAGGCAACCTATGTTGCCGACTTGGAAGCTTTTTATTAACCGAACAATCGAATTCAGGGTTGAGGCGCTCTTCCATCAAGAGCAATACGATATTGTGTTGGTGTAACGCTGTACTCTAGTCCTTTACCTTGGAACGCATGGCCCTAATGAAACGCACCTTACATA